>DATKPK010000022.1:0-37261 GCA_035524095.1 Binataceae bacterium (SeqCode)
CCTCGTCACTCGGCATCGAGTCGAGCCATCCCTGCACCATCCGCTTGATCTCCTCGGCATTTTCGACGCGGCCCATGTGGACATTGTAGCGTGGGTCATCGGCGAGTTCCGGACGGCCCATCGCATTGCATAGCAGCGGCCATTGCCGATCAGTCCCGGCAATAATCAGTATAGGGATGGATTTGCCTTTGAAGATTCCGACCGGACAAATGAGGTAATGATGGGAGCCATTACGAAAGGCTCTCATTTCGCCGTGACTCGCACTCAATAGCTCGACAGCGGAATCGTGGTAACTGAAGTAACAATCGAGGAGTGAGGTTTCGATATACTGGCCTTTACCAGTTTTCTCGCGATAGAGCAGTGCATAGCCAATCGCGGCGGCGGCGTGAGCGCCAGTAGTAATATCGCCGATACTGATTTGTGGAATAATGGGCAGGCGATCAGGCTCGCCGAGAATATCCAGTACACCGGCGTAGGCTGCACCGATCATGTCGTAGCCCGGACGAGTAGAGAGCGGGCCGCCTTGCCCCATCGTGGAAACGGAACACATTATGAGGCGCGGATTGATCGAGCTCATCACGTCGTAGCCGAGACCCATCCGCGCGATAACGCCTGGCGTGAAATTCTCGACGGCGATATCGACCTTGGGAATGAGCTCCTTGATGAGGGCAAGCCCTTCGGGATGCTTGGCGTCAACGCAGAGGCTTTTCTTGCCGCGATTCTGTTGGACGTAATAGGCACTCCGGCCGTCGCGCACGTACGGAATCATGCGGCCATAGTCGCCGACCGGGGCGAGTTCAACTTTGATTACTTCGGCGCCCATCTCGGCAAGAAAACGCGTGGTGGTGGGACCGGCGAGATATTGAGTGAAATCGAGAACGCGATAGCCGTCGAGGACGTGGGTGGTATTCATCGGTATGAATGCTTAAAGGCGGCGGGTTGGAGTCACCGCAGGCCCGAGTTAGGACAATCGCGGTTGAGTGTGGCAATCCAAGGAAATGCGTAATCGCGCTGGCGATAGCGTGCTTCCTCAGACTGAGCAAGCGTTAGCGCGGGTCACCGATTGAACAATGGGAGTGATCTGACGACCACTCCCATTGGGGAGACCTATTTGTAGCGCGGCAGGAGATGTTTGCCGAAGGTCTCGATCTGCCGCTTCACTTCATCTTTCGGCAGGAAGCCTTGATCGCCCTGCCATACGAACCATTCGGGATGGACGTTCTCGACCATCGCGTCCATGCTCTTCTTGACGTCGTCAGCGGTGCCAAGATAGGCGAAATCAGCGCGTTCCATCCGCTGGACGTTACACTCCTCGGCAGGCAGCATCATCTTGCCGGCGGGATACTTGGCCTCGTCGGCAGGCTCGCGCCAAGCCTCGAAGAAACCGAAGTGATAGAAGAACTGCCGGAAGGCGACACCGGCGATGCCAGCGTCGGCCAAGGCTCGCGCTTTGTCTTTGTTTTCGGCGAAATAGAGACCGCGCAGAACGCCGACGCTCTCACCCAGTTTCAGATTACGACCGGCCTTTTCGGCTTCGTGCTGATAGGCCTCGACGAGCTTGCGGAGCTGATCCGGCTGGGAAATCAGGATGGTTGGCGTGATGCCCTCGCGTGCACACCAGCGGACGGTCTCCTCGCTGATGGAGAAGGCCTGGAAGAGGGGCGGATGCGGCCGCTGATAGGGCTTAGGGATAACGTTGAGCATCTGGATACGGCCCTGATCGTCCACCTCGCCAGGGAAGCCGTATTCGCGCGTCCATTGGTGGGCGGGCCAAGGCGTGCCGTCTTGCGGAGTGGGGTACTCGTAGTATTTGCCCTTGAAGCGGAAAGGCTCATCGCCCCATGCAAGTTTGAGGAAGCGGAAAACTTCCTCGAAGGCCTCGCGATTGACGCGATCGGTCTCGCTCTTATCGCTGGTGGTGGCGCTGACGTGGATCTTCTGCGCCATCTGATTGAGCCATCGCGTTTGATAACCGCGCGCGAACCCGACAAAGGTGCGGCCTTTGGTGAGCTGATCGAGCCATGCGATTTCGAGCGCCAGACGCAGCGGATTCCATCCGGGGAGCACATAGCCAATCGGGCCGACCTTGATGCGCTTGGTGTTGTGGATGACGTGCTGGGTGAGGACGGGCAGGCTGCCCATCTCGATGCCTTCGCTATGGAGGTGATGCTCGGGGAAGCACACGGCGTCGAAGCCGACGCTCTCGGCGAACTGGGAGATTTCGACGACTTCATCGATCATCTGCTGCCAACGCTCGGGACGGTGGGCAATCGGGCGCAGCGTCTTACGCTCTTCCATGGTGGCCGGAATGGTTGGCAGGAAAAAATACATGAACTTCATAGTGCTATTCCCGTTTTGGCTAGGGGGTTTCTCTGACGAATGAGTGGAGTATCGGCGAACGCTTAATTCGCTTAACTGTAATGGGGTTATAAATAGACGGCGCGCGCGATGTCAAGGACGAGAGACCGAGCTTCGATTGTCATCAGGCTACTCGGCATTGGCGTAGCCATCTTGATCGTGGGGACGGGCTTGCTGCCGATTGCGGGCAGGACGGCGCGGCTTGACCTTTTTGCTGGGGCGGCTGACGTCGGGGTCCTCGGCGTGGACCTGCTCGTAAGCGGCGATGGCGGCACGGAGGAATTCCACACCTTCATCCACTTGATCTTCGCGAAGGCGCACGACGAGCTTGCACAAATAATTGCACCCGCGCTCGACCATCGCGGCGAGAAAGCGCTCCCCCTTTGCGGTGAGAATCACACGTTTCTCGCGGCCCGAATTGGCGTCCTCGACCAAGCGGACGAGACTGAAGGGCGGGGTCGCCATCTGGCGCAGGGCCTGCGTCACGGCCGGGCTGGTGACGTCGAACCAATCCTGCAAGCGGGCGACAATTTCCTTGCGGCGCATACTGCGACCGTTGTCGCTGCCGGCGGAGCGGATTAGCCAGATAATCGCAGCCTGCTTGCGCGTCAGGTCACCGCGCATGGCGTCTTCGACCGCCATATTGCCCCGGTAATGAATCGGGTAAAAAAGCTCCAGCAAATCGGCCGCTTGCCGCTCTACCGGAGTCACTCTTGCGTTTGAGGCCACAATACTCATAAGACTGGCTTTTTATCCGAAGCAGTTTTACTTGACAATCAAAGGGTATTCGCGTTAAGCCGAGAATCAATCAAATTGATTAAATAGCTTAACAATTACGGTCTGAATCGAGGAGAGATTCTGCATGAAATTTGGCCTGCTCTACGAAATGGAGACGCCACGCCCGTGGCATGCGCTGAGTGAGTACAACACCTATTGGGAGGCGCTCGCGCAGATCGAGTTGGCCGACCGAATCGGGATGGATTACGTCTGGGAAGTTGAGCATCACTTTCTCGAAGAATATTCGCATAGCCCGGCGCCGGAGGTTTTCTACGGCGCTGTAAGCCAGCGTACACGCAATATCCGAATCGCGCATGGGGTGCGGCTGCTGCCGTTCAAATTCAACAATCCGATTAAGGTGGCAGAGCAGGCGGCAGTGCTCGACATTATCAGCAACGGTCGCATGGAGCTTGGCACCGGGCGATCGACGACGGCGCAGGAACTGGACGGTTTCGGCGTTGATTACGATCGGACGCGGGCGGAAGTGCGCGAGGCGCTCGACGTAATCGTCAAGGCGTGGACGGACGATATCCTCGAATACAACGGCAAGCTGATCCAGATTCCGCCCCGGCGCGTGGTCCCGAAGCCGATCCAGAAGCCGCATCCGCCAATGTGGATGGCTTGCACGGCGCCGGAAAGCTACTCGATGGCAGGCGATCGGGGGCTCGGCGTGCTCAGCTTCAACTTCAACTGGCAGCAGGTGCAGGCGTCGATGGAGACGCATCGGAAGGCCTGTGCGACGCGATCGGATCTAGTGCCGAAGGTGCCCAACGAGAACTTCGCGGCGGTCGCGCTGTGTACTGTCTGCGAGAACAAAGAAGATGAAGCGGTAGGAATCGAGGGGGCGCGGTGGTTTTTCCATAACGTCGCGAAGCTCTTCGAGCCGTTAATGGCGAAGAATCAGCTCTACTCATATGAATACCTGCGGAATTTGTTCGCGATGGAACAGAACCCGTCGGAAGCGACTGACGCTCAGCTCAAAGCCCATGACATGATCGTGGTAGGCGATCCAGACCACGTCGTGCGCAAGCTCGAGCAGTTTCAGAAGGCGGGCGTGAGCCAGGTAATCTTCTTCAAGCAAGCGGGAAGAATACCGCATCAAACGATCATGCGGTCGCTGCGTCTAATCGGAAAGCATGTACTGCCGCATTTCAATCCGCATCGTACAGTTGCGAGTGAGGAGATAGCGCTGGCGGCGGCGGGCCGTTAATTCGGCCCGTCAAAGCGGGCGATTGAGTAGTCGGTAGACTGAGCAATTGGAGTAGTAAGTTATGTAACGGAGCTTAAACGAGTGGGCATCCTACAGATGCAGGAGGAAGACGCAAATGGCGGAGTTCGATGTAGTCGTTAGAGGCGGAATGTTAATCGATGGCACCCGCCTGCCTCGGTACCGGGCAGACATCGGCGTCAAGGACGGAAAGGTTGCCGTGATCGGCAATCTCAAGGCGCATCAGGGAGAAAAGGTAATCGATGCGGGCGGCCTGAACGTCGCGCCTGGCTTCGTCGACCTGCATACCCATTATGATGCTCAACTATTCTGGGATCCGTACTGCACCATGTCGAGCTGGCATGGCGTCACCTCACTGGTTATCGGCAATTGCGGCTTCGGCTTTGCGCCGGTGAAACCTGAGTTGCGTGAACGCTCGATGCTGACGATGACGCGGACTGAGGCAATTCCTTATGCGTCGATGAAGGCGGGCCTGCCGTGGGATTGGGTGACCTATCCTGAGTTCCTCGATAGCGTCGATCGCCATCCGAAGGGCGTGAATTTGCTGCCGTTTGTGCCTTTGGCACCGGTGATGACGTGGACGATGGGGCTGGAAGATGCCAAATCGGGCCGCATGCCGACCGAAGCCGAGACCAACGAAATGAGGGGTATTCTTAACGAGGCGATGGATCAGGGCGCCTGCGGATGGTCGGCGCAACGGCTTGGCCGCAACAGCGTGCAAGCGGATTTTGACGGGACGCCGATGGTGACCGATATCATGCACGACGAAACCGCGCTGGCCCTCGCCCGGGTGTTGGGCGAGCGCAACGCTGGTTTCATCCAGATGACCTATCTGCCTGAGCCTGGTGATTTGGAAGGCGACCCCGAAGCTCACGCCGAGCGTCATTATGAAGCACTGGCTTTGGCGGCCGGCCGCCCCATTCTCTACAACGCGGTAGCGGTCAACGATGCTCATCCGGAGCGCTTCCGTCATCAGCTTAAGTGGCTGGAAAGCTGCGCTCAGCGTGGTCTGCGAGTGCTCGGTCAGGGCGCCACCCTGGAGGTCGGGTTCGCGTTTACGTTCAAGGATTGGAATCTCTACGACGATATGCCGGCGTGGAACGAAGCCACTACCGGAGCGATCGAAGACAAGCTGATGAAGTTGTCCGATCCGCAGCGCCGTCCGGCCTTGCGCAATGAGCGCAACGTCGGACTGATCACAAACAACTATGAAGATATTATCGTGCTGGAGTGCAGAGAGCCGAGCCTGAAGAAGTACGAGAATCTGACTATCGGCGAAATCGCGAAGAAAGAAAATAAGCATCCGATTGATGCGATGCTCGACATCGCATGCGCCGACGGGCTCAATGCCGAATTCTATTCACCTCCGCTTAATGTTCGGGTCGACTACTTGAAAGAGATGATCTCGTCGGACGCCGTGCCGATCTTCGGCGTCTCGGATGGCGGCGCCCACACCAAGTTCTTCACCGGCGGGCGCTATTCAACGGAGGCGCTGATCAAAATCGGCCGCGACAACAATCTAATGAGCCTCGAGGAGCTGCATTGGCGCCTGAGCGCTCATCCAGCGATGTGTGCAGGATTCAAGAATCGCGGGACGTTGGTCGAAGGTGCGGCGGCGGATCTGATCGCCTACGATATGGCTAATCTAAAGATTCTGCCGATGGAGGTCGTGCACGACTTCCCAGGTGGTGAATGGCGGCGCGTCCAGCGAGCGCAGGGCTATCACACTATTATGGTGAATGGGGAAGTGACGTTCGAGAACGATAAATGCACCGGCGCTACGCCAGGGCGTTTGCTGCGTCACGGTAACTAATTAAAATTGGGTGCTGATGCGGCTTCTTCGCATCAGCACTCCGTTGACGGTTTGTTGTTCTCTCATTCGCTCAGGGTGATGAGGTCGTAGGCGGGGGGGAGTTTTTCGGCAATCGTGCGGATCGAGGCCTGGCGTTCGTTGATGCGCACTATCGAGCCGTCGTTGAAAGCCCCATACATCACACCTTCTCCCTCGCGGCCGGCAGCAAGACGCATCAGCATCGCGCGCGAAGGCCCGGCGTCGCCGTTGACGCCGAACGGCACAAAACTGCTTCCATGGTCGCTGCTGCGGAAGAGCATCGCATCGGCGCCACGGGAGCCGACGGACCATTGCGGCGGAGGTCCAGCGGCGGCGGCAAGGTAGAGCGAGCCACTGTCGTGACGATCAGCAAAGAGCGTCACCGCGTAATGACGGCTGAGACCCTTAGCGCGGCTCCACGACGCGCCGCGGTCGGCTGAGACATAAAGGCCGCGCCCAGTCGCAACATAAAGGCGAGTCCGGTCTGAGGGATCGGCGGCCACGCAATGGACGTCATCAGGCAATCCATGATTGAGCGGCTTGAAGCTGGCGCCACCATCTGCTGAGCGAAAGAGACCGCCTTCCTCGACGCCCACATAGAAGGTTTCGGGGTCGGTGGGATCGAACGCCAGGGAGCGAACGCGCGGGGCGTAGGGACTGATCGGCAGGCTCCAGCGGTCGCGGCCGCTGATCTTCAAAAACGCGCCACATTCCTGAAAACTTCGCCCGGTGTCGACGCTGCGCAAAACCCGCGCGTGCGAGGTGCCGATGATGAGCTCGCCGGTGCGGTGGATCGACGCCGCCATCGCCCAAACTTCCTCGTCCCGGATCGAAGCAGGGGTAATGTCCTGCCAGGTCCGGCCGCCGTCACCGGAACGCGCTAGTGAGCCTTTGCCGCGGGCGCTACCGGCCTGGGCATTCTGGACGGAACCCGCGAAAATGACGCGGGGGTCATAGCAGTCGCGCGCGAGACACCATACGGATGGCGGATCAGCCGAGATGAGCAGCGGAGCGCCGCCACGATCGGCATCCAGAATGACTATTCCCTTCGACGTTCCGACGCATAGCCGCATTAGTCGCTCCCCCCTCTTCCCCCGCGCGCCATTGACGCGGAATCCGCGCCATTCGTTATATGTCCTGCTATCAGTTAGGCCCCATTTCCGCCGCTGGTGGGCTAGGCAAGCCGTACTCCGGGCTCTAATTCGCTGGATAGGTCGCTCGGGGCGACTTTCTTCGCGCCTGGCTCGAGGCGAACCCGCTTGACCTTGATTACACCGCCATCGGTCGCCAGACGCATCCCGTTCTGATCAATGCCGAGTACGGTGCCAGATGGTGCTATCTCGGCGATCGGCTCGAAGCTGGCGTCATACAGGCGAAGGCGCGACACGCCAAGCTTCGCATAGGCGCCGGGCTGCGGATCACATCCGCGGATGAGGTTGTAGATCACGCGGGCGGGCTTGGCGAAATCGATCGCGGCATGCTCGTCACGGCAGGGCGATTCGTAAGTGGCAAGGCTTTCGTCCTGAATTACGCGGGGCGCATTGCCGGTTTTGATTAGCTCGATCGCCTCAATCATCGTGGCGATGCCAAGGGGAAAAATCTGGTTGAAGTACAAGGAACCAGTGCTGTCTTCCGATCCGATGGGGACGCGGCGCTGGAGCAGGATCGGCCCGGTGTCGATGCCCTTATCGGGCCAGAACCAGGTAATGCCGGTCTCGGCATCACCGTCGATAATCGCCCAGTTGATAGCGCTGGCTCCACGATGACGCGGCAGTAGCGACGGATGGAAACAGATGGAGGTATAGCGGGGAGTATAGAGAATCCGCTCGGGCACTATAATCGTAACGAAGGCTAAGATGGCGAGGTCGGCGTCGAGCGCCTTGAATTGATCGAAGGCGTCGTCGCTGCGAAATGAAGCGGGCTGGCTGAGCGGGAGGCCGAGGCTTTGCGCTTTTAATTTCAGCAGATCGGGCCTTCCGGCGGGCGGGTCGGGGGGCGCAAAAACGTGGACGATCTTCTCGCCACGCTGATGCAGCGTCGCCAGCGCCTGCTCCGCGAATGCGGCCTGTCCAATCAGCACGATACGCAAGAATCTACCTCCGCCGTTACCGGTCATCGAACGCTAACAAATAGCCCTAGCTGTTGCCACGCGGCGCCGCTGCGAATTGCCCACAGGTGAGAAGAGACAGCTGCTAGACTTGAACGAGCATGACACGGTATCTCAACTCTTGGATGTGTGGTCCTCGGCAGCGGGTTCGGCTCCAACGTATACGGCTATTTCCCATGATTTATGGGGCTATCTGGATGTGGCTGATCCTAGCGCTTTTGCGGTTGCGTTCGTCGCGATTGATATCTCTTCGGCTTTCTAGCCGCTGGACCCTCAGCTTGGCGGTGTTCAGCAAGTTCTGAAACGACCAATCCCGGCTTCACTTAGCTCGCTGCAGAACATGATGCGACAAGCCGTAGCCCTTCTTATCACATTGAGCGCCACAGGGATCTGCAAATCAGTGATCGCGCAAGAACGGCCCCGCTTTGGCATGGCTCCTGGAATGAGCATCGTAGGTTCCGGGGCGTCGCTTGTGGGCCGAACTCGTCCGGAATCTGCTCCGAGGTCTCATGCCATCAGGCAATTCCCGTCACCAGATCAGGGCTTCATCGTATATGAAGGCAAGGCTGTGGACGGGTATCACGACACTCTCTGGCTCAGCGACAAAGGCGCTCACTCTCCTGAAGATTTGCTAGCACCCGAGGACGCCCGATGGCCTGGCTCTGGCGCGACGACTTTTCTCGAATGGCTCGACAACGACCGTTTCGTCTTCATCAAACATTGCGGGACTGGCTGCACCAGCCTCGAAGTAATCAATGTGAGGACCCATACTCACGATTACTTCTGTACGGATGGGACGTTCTATCTGTCGCCCGACAAACACTACGCCGTTGGCCAAAGTGTCGAAGCCGACGACAGTGATTTGACCCTCCTAGAAATAGACCATGACGGACGCCCCTCGCGTCAGGAAGATTGCGCTGCGACGATCCGAGGTTATGGCTATTGCCCACCGGACGAGCCGCCCGGGACGCAGCTTGACTGGTTAACCTTTGGCCACTGGGCCGCAGACAGCCGCAGTTTCACCTACACATCTACAGCGTTGTGCCCGAACGGATCACGGCACCGCATTCGCCGCCATACTTTCATTCTGAAATGAACGCCGTCTTCCCGTGATCCAACAGCGTGATTTCGCGGCCGCGGGTTTCGGGGAGCAGCCAGACCATCGCGGAGCCCAGCGCCGAAAAGCCCGCGCCAATCGCGAGCGTCGAGCCCAAGCCGAGCCGGGTGCTCAATATGGTTATTGCGATCGGGGTGAAGAACTGAATGCCGCGCGTGACGTTCAGCAAGAGGCCGAGCGCGCTATTGCGAATCCGGGTCGGCAGCAGTTCGGAGATAATCGCGCCGGCGCCAGCCCAGATACCCGTGCCAATGCCCGCGACCACCATTCCCGCCGCAATCAAGCCGTGGACACCTGACGCAAGGTCCCAGAAGAGGGTCGCGGGGAGGATTCCGACCGCCATCATCGCGGCGTAGGTGGAGAAGACCGGGCGGCGGCCAAAGCGATCGGCGAGCAGCCCAAAGGCCGCATAGCCGGCAAGTGCACCAAGTTGCATCCCCATCATCAGATGGCTGCTGGCGCGTGCGGTCAGATGGCGGGTGAGCTGGAGATAACCGGGCATCCAGCTATAGGTGAACCAGTAGGCCTCGGAATTGACCAACAGGACGATAAAGAGCAGGCCGACAATGCCACGATAAGGCCACATCGATCTGATGGTGCCTTCGCCGGGGCTTCTGGCGATGCCGCCACGGACCCAAACGTCGCTTTCGGGCAGCCACCGCCATACTGCGGACGCGACGATGAAGGCGGGCACGGCTGAGAGCAGAAAGACGGCGCGCCATCCGATAGCCGGTTCGAGGTAACCGCCCACGAAGGCAGCAAGAAGCACCCCGAGCGGCGAGCCGACCTGGACATATGCCAGATAGCGTCCGCGACGCTCGGCGGGGACGGTTTCGGCGATCAGGCTTTGGCCGGCAGCCCATTCGCCTCCGATGCCGAGTCCGGTAAACGAACGGTAGATCAGCAAATCGCGCAAGTTGTGCGACTCGGCGCAGAGAATCGTGCCGATGCCATAAACGAGGACGGAGACGATTATCGTAGGCTTGCGGCCGAAGCGGTCGCCGAAGAAGCCGAAAAGGACGCCGCCGAGAGCAGTCATGCCGAGAGATAAGCCAAGCGCTAGCGAAGAATCGGCACGGCTAAGGCTAAGGTCCCGGGCTATCGGCACCAGCAAGAAAGAATAAAGAATCAGATCGTAGAAATCGAAAATCCAAGCGGCGAAGCAGAGTCCGATGATGCGATAGTGCAGCGGACCCATCGGACGTTCGTTGAGGAGCAGGGGTTCCGCTGCGTTGACCTGTGCGACGACGTTATCCAATCAGCCTCCTCAGATTTTTAGGCTCGACGCTCGCGGGCTGGCGTGGCCGAGCAAGTGCACCCTTTGGAACTCTCGAGACGTCAAATTCGCGGAGTCGCTCAGGCCCTAAGTCTTTTGGCCCAGAGCCGTCGCATCCTCGCAGCGGCAAGCCCTCGAGAGGCGAGGGTTATGGCTTGGCCGCTCGCCGCCGTTATGGTTGGGTAATACTTCGAGTTTCTCGCGACGGCTTGCAAGTCTACGGGGCATTTTAGCCCCGCGTCTTGCAACTATCGCAAACCTGCGCCCACCGTCGGGCGCTCGAGGTCTACATGCTGAAACGACTAGCGCGATGGCTCCTGCGCCTGATCATTCTGGCTTTCGTCATTTTTGTGGTGGTGCTGGTCACGGACGCTATCTCGCATCATTACCGGCCCGGCTCGGTGCTGGTGCTGGAACTAGACGGTCCGATAGTCGAGCGGTCGAGCGCGTCGGCGTTTGGCTTAATCAGTGCGGATGAGACCCCACTGAACGTGGTCCGCCGCGCGCTCAATATCGCACAGGACGACCCGCGGATCGTGGGCCTTGCGATACGCGTACTGGATCCGCAATTCGAACTGGCGCAAGCGGAGGAGCTAACCGACGCAATTGACACCTTCCGGCGTCACGGCAAATGGGTTTGCGCTTATATGGAGACGGCGGGCGAAGGCGGTTTCGGCAATCTGCCGTATTACGTTGCGAGCTCCGCAGATCCGGGCGAACTTTCGATGATGCCGCAAGGCGAGCTGAATCTGCTCGGCGTGGGAATCCGCGAGATATTCGCGCGCGGGACGCTCGATTGGCTGAAGATCACACCGAACTTCGCCGCGATCGGCAAGTACAAGGACGCGGCCAATATCTTCACTGAAAAGGATTTTACACCAGGCCAGCATGAGGAAGACGACGCGCTGGCCGGTGCAATGTACGACCAGATTGTCAGCGGGATCAGCGCCCATCGCCAAATCACGCCTGACGCGGTGCGCGCGATCATCGATCGCGCGCCGCTGAGCGCCGAGGACGGCCTCAAGTCGAAGCTGCTCGACCGGCTCGAATATCAGGATCAGTTCGACGAGCGCATGAAGCATTATCGCGGCGAGAAGCATCAGCTGGTCGATTATGACTCGTACGACAATACGATCATCTCGCGGATGTTCGCGCATCACCCCAAAATCGCGGTGATCTATGGCGTCGGTGATATCCAGAAGGGCAATGGCGGCCTGAACCCGTTTTCAACACCCGGCTCGGAGGCGATGGACTCGGACGATATGGCGGACGCGTTCAAGTCCGCGCGCGAGGATGACGACATCCGGGCGGTGATCTTTCGCATCGACTCACCCGGCGGAGAGGTGCTCGCATCCGAATTGATCCGGCGGGCGGCGCAGCTAACCGCAGAGAAGAAGCCGTTGGTGGTCAGTATGTCGAGCTATGCGGCGTCGGGGGGCTACTGGGTGTCGACGCCAGCGGCAGAAGTGGTGGCGGAACCGGGGACGATCACGGGATCGATCGGCGTGCTGGGCGGTAAGTTCAACGTCGCGGGCGCGGCGACGGCTCTCGGGGTGAATACAGGGACGATTACGCGTGGCGCCAATGCCCTAATGTTCGATTCGTTTTCGGATTTCACGCCCGAACAGGCGCATATCTTCCGTGATGTGCTGCTCGGTGACACCTATCAGTATTTCCTCAAGATAGTGGCCGACCAGCGGCACATGACGATCGCGCAGGTTAACGATATCGCACAAGGCCGTGTGTGGACGGGCGATCAGGCGCTCAATGTGAAGCTAGTCGACAAGCTGGGTGGCTTCGACACCGCGTTGGCCGAAGCCAAGCGGCTGGCGAAACTCGATCCGCAGGAACGGGTGCAACTGGTGGAATTACCAGAGGTGCCCGGCCTGATCACGCGCTTGACGAGCGGGCAAGTCTACAGCCGGATCTACGCTCAGGCGTACGCGCAAATCTACCGGCAGTTCTTCGGCTCGCAAGCGTTGACGACATTGCGTGCGTTCGCGCCGATGTTAGAGATTATGCGCGACGCCTCGCAGCATCATGCGGGAGAGGTGTTCTGCCCGGTGGTCCCGATCATGTAGGCGCTCGACGCTGGACCGTCAAAATGGCAATCCGGTTGGAGATTTGCAACGTAAGTTTTCGTGAGGTCAGAGACGCGATTGGCTTTCTACTTGAGAACGCTTCTCAAATGGAATAAAGATGGGCCGGTGGCCGCGAGCGTATTGTAATGCGAAATCTTCGGACTGGATCGGACGCAGGCTTCGTACTGAGCCATCTACTGCTGGTACTGATCCTTGTTACCGGTTCGATGCCACTACTGGACATGGCAGTGCGACCGTCGTCTGAGGGCGGCCCGGCTTTCTCGCTCAACATTTGCCATCCAGCGCAGGCGCTCGACGCAGCAGCTGCTCTGATTCCACTAGCGATCCCCTCGCGCGCTGTCCATCGTTCGCCATCGCCGGCGTTTGCCGCGCCGCGCACTTTCCAAGTGCATCTGATTACCGACTATATTCCGGACGTCATTCCTCCTCCGCCTAAATAACTACTCCGCAAGCTTCAGCTTCTAAATCTATTCCGTTTGAACTGACTCGCGGCGGCTGTGCGCCGTCACGAGGTGTACTCTTGCGTCGAGGCGCGGCGACTTTCAAACGCCGCCAGAGGTTGCCATGCAACGGAAGCGAGCGATTACGCTCTCATCGCTTACAACAACATGGTCATTTTATAGATTTCCAGCCGGACGGCTGGCCGTGGCCGTGATTTTTCTAATCGGACTGATGCCGGGCATGAGCTGGGCGTGCGCGTGCGGATGCAGCATTTTTGATGTCGGGACACCCTCGTTGATTCCCAAGGGATCGGGAGGCACCGTTTGGCTCGAATACGATTTCATGAATCAGTATATCAACTGGAGCGGGACGCGTCCGGCTTCCGGCGCTCGCAATGACGATAAACAGATCAAGACCCATTTTCTGACTGCAGGTGGCCAATACATGTTGAATCGCGACTTTGGACTGATGGTAACCGTTCCCTATTTTATCCGGATGTTCCGAACGGAAAGCGATGACGTCGCCAATCAGATAAACGAGTACCACCACGCTAATTTTGGCGACGTGCGGATCTGGGGAATGTACACTGGCCTGCAAGAGGACATGTCGCTCGGCTTACTGGCCGGCTTCAAGCTAAATACCGGCGACCATACCTATTATAATTTCGATCGCGATACATCGATTGGAACGGGAAGCACTGACCTCTTGCTTGGTGCGTACAAGATCGGAACCCTGCCTACGCATATCGGGAACGTAAACCTCACCTTCCGGGAACGCCCGTTTCACTGGTTTATGCAACTTCAATACGACTACCCGTTTATGACGACCGGAAACTATACTCCGGGCAAGGAATTCGACGGCGCGCTGGGTACCTACTACAACTTTGGTAAGGTCGCGCTGCTGGATGAACTCGCGCCGTTTTTTACCATTTACGGGGCGGCCCGCACCCATGATATGGGCGAAGAGGCCGACGAGCCCAATAGCGGCTATGATCGTTTGTTGCTCGCTCCCGGTGGCGAGATTAGATATGGGTCAACCCGCCTCTACGCCGATGTTGAGCTCCCCGCGTACTTATATATGGACGGTAACCAGTTGGTCCCCCCGTATATGGTCAAAACGATCCTGAGCTACGACTTCTGAGAGTGGCGGAATATGCGGCCGACGCTTTCAGTGATCCTAGTTATGAGCGTGACGATCATGCTCATAATGATCGTTGCTGTTCGGAGCGCGTGCGCAATTACCGAGGTCGGCCAGCCAGCACCGGCGCTCGTAGCCCAGGAGTTGAATGGCCAGCAATTTGACCTCGGCGCCGAGCGCGGCAAGGTGGTAATTGTCAATTTCTGGGCAAGCTGGTGTCAGCCTTGCCGTGAAGAAATGCCGGCGCTCGATGCCTTCTACAAGCGCTATCATAGTGATGGTCTGGAAATGATCGGGGTCAGCGCGGACAGCAGGCATGATCGCTCGGACGTAGAAAAAGCTGCGCATTCGCTGAGCTATCCGGTCGCGATGTTGAACGATGCCGAGACGAACGGGTTTGGCGACCCAGACGATTTGCCGACGACCTGGGTGATCGGCCGCGATGGTGTGGTGCGCGCGGAGTTAGCGCCCGATAAGATCCAAGTGACGGAGAAAAGCCTGGATGACACTGTGCTCCCACTGCTCGGCAAAAGCGACGCGGCGAATACTCATAAGTCGCCGGCGGCAGCGCCGTAACTGAATGGCTGGGGAGACCGCACTGGCGTTGAGCGTAGCAGCATCGGCATTAGCGGTCGCCGCAATGATTACGGGTTGCTCAACAGGGACCAGACCATCAATCAGCACTCGCACGGATATGGCGAATTATGAGCGGCAGAGCGAAGCGATTGCACAACGCGAGCGGGAATGCGAGGCCGCCGTAGTCAAGAACGGTCAGGATGCGCCTGCGGCGAATAGTCAGGATGGTAATGTACCAAAAGAGCCGTCGATCAACGGGTTGGCAAATAGGCAATCAGTGGCGCAGTGCAAAGCGGAAGCTGATCGGGAAAATGCACAACTGACTTCGCATCAACGAGCTGAATATGAAGAGCGGGCGCGTGAGGAACGCGATCGTGCTTCCCTGATGGAGATCCTAACGACCTCGCAGCAACACTGACGTAAGTGCACATGCGCCTTTGCTACTTAATCTGAACGATACTATGGGAACCTATTTTTATGAGTTATCCAATAGCAAGAGTAAAGGGAAAGCCGCGACGGATGGTGGCAATCCTGATATTGACAACCTTCGCATTCTGGTTTGCGGGCTGTGACCAAAATAGCTCTTCGGCGACAGCGGCAGCATCGGTGGATCGTCCAGACTGCCTGCCAGATCTGACACTGACTAACAAATACGGCAATCCCGTTGACATGTCATCGTTGCGAGGCAAGCCACTGCTATTCGACTTTTTCTACACGACTTGCCCAGGTCCGTGCCTGGTGCTGACGGCGCGAATGAGAAAGATCGCCGAGCAGGTCGGCTCGGCGCTCGGTTCAAAAGTCACCTTTGTGTCGGTGACGGTCGATCCTGAGCATGACCGTCCAGCGCAACTGCTAGCGTACGCGAAGGAGCAGGGGGCAGATCGCAAAGGCTGGATGTTTCTGACCGGAACGCCCAATCAGATCGATCAATTGATGGGCCAGTTCAAGTTGCGGCGGCAACACGAAGCGGACGGATCGATTGACCATGTGCTTGAATTTTTCGTAGTCGGGGCGGATGGTCATCTGCTCTATCAATACCTCTACGACACCAGTCCAATCCGGATCGCCGGAGATCTGACGGCAGCGGAGAGCAACACGGTTGCGGACGTAACCGGCAGCGGTGAATCGGGCGGGTCGTGAAGATTCCGACGCTCAGGCTTTGTGCGATCACGTTGGCGGCCGTTATTGGTGTTAGCGGTGCAGCGATCGCGGGCCACTTTTATGCGCACCGCCATGACAAGGATTTGCTCGTCGTGGCGGTGGCGCATGAATGGTGGTGGGATTTCGAGTATCCGAGCTTGGGGATCAGGCATGCCGGCGAACTGCATTTGCCGGTCGGTGTTCCGATTCACCTCAGACTCACTACCGCCGATGCGTTCCATAGCTTTTGGCTGCCCGGCTTGAAGCAGGCGATTGCGATCGCTCCTGATACGACCAGCGAATTGAATTTGACGCTGGCATCGGCTGGACATTTTTATGGCAACTGTGACGCTGGCTGCGGATGCGCCGGAGTCTGCATGAAGTTTGCGGTCTTCGCTGACGAGGGGGCGCAGTTCAGCAGATGGGCGGCGGCTGCGCGCTTGTCGAAAACGGCGTTAAGTACATTGGCGAAAAATAGCCCGCCGCCGCAGTGCGCGCTCAACGGACCGCCTCAGCGATCGTCAGATCCAGCGGCGAAACGCCTGGCGGCGTTGCTGGAGCAGCGTGCGGCTATGCATGATGGCCAGCAACTCACTACCGAGATGCCGGCCAATCAGGCGAAATAACGGGGCCGAAAGCCGCCCCGATAATGCGCTGGCAGCCGTGTTCTGCGATCTAACCTTGAAGCAATCTGAATAGCCAGTTGGGCTATCGCTGCCCTTACCGACGCGCCTTCGACACTGAAACTATATTCACGTTGCGCGAGTCATCAGGACTCGTCGATTATATCTTCCATACCTCCGCCGCGAGCGGCGCCGACGGTGGCGTCAACGTAGTCCGGTCTCGTGACGATTACGGTGTTCGTCGTCAAAAGCAAACCAGCCACCGAGGTCGCACTGCGTAAGGCAGTACAGGAAGTTCTCACCGGATCGATAACGCCATTCTCGATGAGGTTCTCGAACACGCCGGTCCGCGCATTGAAGCCGATTTCATCGCCAGCGTTGGCAAGGCGTTGTTCGGTTTGGTCGGGATCAACACCGCAGTTTTCGGCAATGCATCTAAGGGGCTCGGTCAAAGCGCGTTGAACGATACGCACCCCTTCCTTTACATCACCAGATGATGAGTCGATGAGGTCTTGCAATTCGGATGCGGCTTTCAGCAACGCGGTTCCGCCGCCGGGCAGGATTCCTTCCTCCAGCGCGGCATGCGCCGCATTGACGGCATTCTCGATCAACTGCGAGCGGCGCCGCTGTTCGCTAAGCGAGGCCCCACCGACACGAATCACAGCACTGCCGCCACAGAGCTTGGCCAAGCGCTCTTTGAGCTTGTCCAATTCGGTAGGCTGTTCAGAAGCATCGGCTAATTGCCGGCTAATCAATTCACGGCGGGCGGCTATCTGATCTGGATCTCCCGCGCCGCCTGTAATCACTGTGCGCTGGGCTGAGACTATGGCTTGGCGGGCTCTGCCGAGATCGTTCAGACCGGCTGTCTCAAGCCTGCCGCCGGTCTCCCGTGCGATCACCCGTCCGCCGGTCAAAATGGCGAGATCTTCAACTCCGGCCTGCCGCCATTTGCCGTATTCGGGTGGATGAATCGCGACTATCGGCGTCTCAGCCGAACTTGCGGCCAACAGCGCGGCTACCACCTCGCCGGATATATCCTCGGCAATGATCAGGAGCGAACCGCCGACCGACTGTACCGCGATCATAATCCGTTCGATCTGTGCGAGGGAGTTGATGCGCTGATCTGTCATCAGCAGGTAGGGGTTATCCAAGGCGGCGAGCGTTCGTTCGGAATTCGTCGCCATGTAGTGAGAGAGAAAGCCACGATCGAAGGCGACGCCTTCAACCGCTTCAAGAGTGCTGGTGAGAGCCTGGCCGATTTCGACGGTCACAACGCCCTGCGCGCCAACCTTCTGGATGGCCTGCGCGACCAGACGGCCAGTGAAATCCTCGCCGGCAGCGATAGCAGCGACGGCTTGTAATTCCTCTTCGTTGGCTATTGGCCTGGCGGCCCGCTGGAGCACTGCCACGACAAATTCGGCCGCGGTTTCGATTCCTCGTACAAGATCTACCGGATTGGCTTTGCGCGCCAAGGCCTCGAGTCCGCGCTGGAGGATCGCATTGGCGAGTACAGTAGCCGTGGTAGTGCCATCGCCGACGGTTTCGCTGGTCTTACGCGCGACCTCGCGGACGACTTGCGCACCGACATTCTCGAAGGGATCTTCGAGTTCGATCTCGTCGGCGATGCTCACGCCATCGCGCGATACGATCGGCGGTCCGATCGTGCGGTCGATGATGGTATTGCCGCCCTTGGGACCGAGGGTCGCGCGAACTGCTCGAGTCAGTTTGTCCACTCCCCGGCCGAGTGCGATTCGTGCCTCGTCCTGATAGAGAATTAGTTTCGGCACCTGATTTCTCCAGTCAGAGTTGAAACTTCGCTGCTTTAGCTGAAAATGACCGCTGCCGGTGCGATGCGGCCTCAGCTTTGGACAGGAACTATGAAGTGATTCGCAGGCCGGTTCAAGCAGCCATTGGTGACATAGATTCGCGGATTGACGCCATTACCTAATTCGGCGATTAGAAGCGGATCAGGTGTCATCGTCGGCCATTTCGTAGGGCAGCGCATCTTCGAGACGGCCGAAGAAAACCAGCCGGTCATCGAACATGACCATCCGCCCATAATGGGTGGCCATATCGATGGTAAAATCGTAGGGATCAATCTCGCGGCCTAAGGCTTCGCTCAACTCCTTCATGTCGAATTCGAGCTTGTTCTCGCCGTCGATCCTGATCATCGAAGGATAGTAAGTGATTTTGACGCCGGGCTTTTGCTCCATCAGTTTCACGATCTCGCGGCTCTGAACGCTGTCATTCAGAGTCACTCCGCATTTGTGGGAGACCGCGTCCTGCCGATCGCCATGAATGTCCATACTGGATTCCGGCCGTGCCGCCATTAGATTTCCACTCCCTTCCCGAGCGCCGGGTCGATCTGGGACAAACTCTCGAGCGTGTTGCGCTTGGCGTGCTCGAATGCCTCTTCGAAAGTACTGCACTTGATCCTGGGCAGCGACCAGAGCGGTTTCAACCCATTGGCCGCTTTGACACATAGCGGCGCATAATTTCGGAGCCACGTCAGAGCCAGATCGCGATTATGATCGGCGTGTTTTTCATCGCTGAGCAGTACGCGGAACAGTTCAACGCTATTAGCGAGATTGCGCTGGTAGTCGGCTTGCGCAAAGCCGATGATACTCGGAGTCGCGTAATCGCCATGCTCGGCGCCGAAGCGCGCGACGAAATTGCGCACCAGCCCGGTAACCAAGTGTTCGTAAAGTAGATTCGAGGCCAAAACCGATTCCAAGTAGTCCGATGCGCCGCGAATAGTCTCAATCGCTTTGCGGCTGTCTTGCCAAATGGGATCACCGAGCCAATGTTCTTTGCCGGCTGCAGTATCAAAATTGGCGAGGTCGAGACCAATCTCCGCTAGATAAAGAGTCAAATCCTGGGAGAACCTCAGTTTGTACGAGGCGTTGGTTAGAATCGAAGTGTTGATCATCTGACTCATGCCGTCGCGTTGCGCCTGCATGAAGATGATACCCAACGAGTATTCCGGGTGCTTCAGTGAGCCGACGTGATCTTGCAGCACTGCGACCCAGCTGGGATCAAAGGCTGCGGCAGCGCCCTGCATCCGGGCGTTGTCGCTGACCATCTTGATAGCGCCTTCGATGCTGGATTGACGCTGGTAATGGGTGCGGTCCCATTCCTGATCGACGGAGCGGAAGCGATGCCAATCGGAGCTTTTAATCGCGGTTCGCTTTTCGGTATAGGTCGGCAGACCGTCGGCAAAGTTGATGATCCAGCCTTGGAGCAGATAACGATCCGGATCCGGCTGAACATCGACGGTCACATCTTCATATAGGGTCGCAGTCCGGCCAGCCGGTTCGAAATAATCAAACTTGCGGCTTTCCGATCCTGGAAACTTTCTGGCGCCCGCTGCCGCCGACTCCTTCTCAGATCCGGCCATGTGAGCCTCCTGTTATAATCGCAACAATCTCTCGCTAGCTATGGCCGAATCAGGCGTCCTATCGGTTCGTGCCAGTTCGCGCCGGTTTTGCTGATTCCGGTACATAGTTCGTTCATTTCTCGGCCTCAAATCAATGAGACGCCTGAGTAAACTTCTCGCTATGGATCCGCTCTGGTTCTACTCCGCTGACTTGGAGTACCGGAACCGCTGCTTCAATCATTGGCGGCGGCCCGCAACAGTATGCTTCGGTCTCTTCATCCAACTCGGCCCCACGCAGATGGCGCGCGACGACCTCATGGATGAAGCCGGTTTCGCCTTTCCAATCCGTTCCTTCCGGTTCGTGCGAAAGGGCGGGAATAAAGCGAAAGTCAGGGAGAATTTTGCCGAGAGCCTCGATCTGATCGAGATAAAACAGATCGCGCTGGGTGCGGGCTCCGTAGAAGAACGTCAGC
Organism: Binataceae bacterium (SeqCode); assembly: GCA_035524095.1. GTDB lineage: Bacteria > Desulfobacterota > Binatia > Binatales > Binataceae > DATJUF01. The sequence continues at coordinate 20,563 of DATKPK010000022.1, forward strand.
GGGCGCTGCTCTCCGCTACGCGCCAGGTCGTTCGCGATCGACCATAACGGCGCCATACCCGACCCGCCGCCGACCAGAATCATCTGACCTGTTCGATTCTCATGTCTGAAGCAGATTCCATAGGGACCCTTGATATCGAGCTCGTCGCCGATCTTGAGTTGCTTGTCGAGCACCGACGAAAAGGCACCGTCGGGGTAAACCTTGATGATGAATTCAAGCTGGTTACCGCCCGGGACGTTGGCCATCGAGAAGGATCGGACCAAGCCATTGCCGGGGACTGTGATGTCAACGTATTGACCCGCCCAAAACTTGAACGGTTGCTCCAACTCAAGACCGAGCGAGCAGATGTCAGCGGTCAAGCGATCGATTGAACTAACCCTTGCCGGATAATTGCGGACGGGGATCGAGTGCGTGAGCAGATCCTCGTCGTAACTTAAGAGTTCGACGGTAAGATCGCTGTGCGCCAAGGTCCGGCACAGCAAAGTATAATTCTCCTCGCGCTCGTAATCCGCCAAGGCGAAGGTCGAATACTTGAGTAATTCGATATCGCCGTCGATCAGGATCGCTTTGCAACTGGAACACTGTCCTTCCTTGCAGCCGTGCATCAGCATGATGCCCTGGCGAAAAGCCGCAGACAGCACCGTCTCGCCGTCTTCGACTTCCATCTCGACACCGACGGGTTCCAGACGCACGTTGAAAGGCTTTGGCACGTTACTCCTCGATCAACTGGGGCATTGTTCCCGCAGCCGCGAGCTCAAGCCTGATTCCGCATCGCAATCGTCCGCGCTAGATAGCCTTGACCGTGAAGCCTTTGCGATATTCCTCGGCCCACTTTGCCCTTTGTTCCGGCGTAAGCGCACGGAAATCGATCAGCGGACTGCGGAACTCGAGACCTTTGATGTGGTCGAGGGTCCACATGTCCTTTTCGTCCCAGGACAGGTGTGGTTGCGGAATCAGTGTCTTGCCGTCGCTGCGCAAGAACTTGAGATCCTTGAGGATGTCGGCCAGATCCCATCCGTGGTAGCAGGTTTCCCATTCACGCTTGCCGCTGAAACGGCCCATTGCGGGCGTGGGACGGCCTTCGTATTCGCCCTGGAAGGCGACCTTGTGGGTCCACCGGCATATCTCGGAGCAGTAGGCATAGACCTCGCCATCGACTTCGTCGTAGACGAAATCTTCGCGAATCAATGCGGGAACCAGGCAGCTCCAGCAGCGGATCGGATACTTATATCCGGTATCCTCGAAGACGATCGGCTTCTGATTGGGCTTGGAAAGCTTCCGATAGTCTTCCCACCATGCTCCAAAGCGCGCATACCAGCCCGGATATTTATACTCGAACCACTCGAAGTCGCGCTCATCCATTCCGCCGATACGCCAATAGTTAACTGGCCATCCAGCGGCGAAGAACTGGGCAACCTCGTGGACGTACCACTTCTTGGACATCCGGTTCCACATCTCTTCGATGTCGTCGTGATGGATTTTAACGCCGTACTTCTCCAAGGGCAGGAGGAAGCTGCGATAGTAGTCGTCGTAAACCCATCGGTGCCAAAGCTCGAGGTACGATTCCTTGTCCTTGCTGCGATCCTTGGTGCCGTACTCGATGATAACGCCGATGGCGGCATCAACGATCGCGTGGTTCTGCCAGAGCGCATAGCGAAGATCGCGCTCTAACAGGAGATGGTTTTCCGGATGATTGAGCACCGACATCAGGACGGCATGGCCGTTGTTCATGTGGCGGGATTCATCGGACTGCACGGAAAGAAAAACGGACGGCATCGCGTAGTCGCCATTGCGGGCGGCTTCGGACGGCATAGCGACGAACAAGGTGTTGGTGAAGGCGGTCTCGGCGACGACCTGCAAGAAGATGTTGGTGGCCGTGATGTTGTCGCCGGTCAGGAATCCTTCGGCAAACTGGCGTCCGATGGTACTGGCATAGCAGCGGCCGAAGCCCTTCGCATGAATATCGAATCCGGCCGGATCGATATAGTTCTCCATGTACCATTTCTTGAGATTCATCTGGATGGTGGAGTGGCGAAGTTCGTCGACCATCTGCATCGTCAAGCCGGTCTTCAGATTGGCGCCTGGGACTACTCGCGCCTCCATCGCCATCGAACGCGCGGCCGAGATTTCCGGGAAGGGAATGATGCCGAGGAACAGCTTCATCCATTCCATCCAGCGCGGTTCAACATTACGGAACATGTCGCCGCGCAGGCCCGCATCCAAGGCACCGTAGACCCGGTTGTTCTTCTCGTTCTGCATCGGGAAGTACGAACGGAGAACGGATTTGGTCGGGTCTTTGGGGGCTTTGGTTATCTTATAATCGGTTGGGTACTTGGCTGCTTCTTTGGCGTACGACGGCACCCAGTCGAGATCGGACACTAATTTGGCTGCTTCGCTGAGCGAAATTCCTCGTTGAGATTTGATCTTGGAGACGTTGAGTCCACCGGCCATGATTTATCTCCTCATTAAGCGTGTTCGCCGGGCTGCCTCGAAGTGGAGTGCCGATTTACAGGCGCACGAAATCGCAGGTCCAGCAATTGTCCGTTATCGTAATGCGCGGTCTTTTCCCGCGTAACTTAGCTTTCGAGTCCTGACCTGGAGTGCACCGTCGCAAGCCGGATGTCGCCCACCGTCCTGACGTACGCGATCAAGCATCAGGCCCCCCGTTCCCAGTTGAAAATCGCCTGCAATCCCGACCGGTATCAACCTTCGCTACACCACTATGGATAGCGAATTCCGACCGGCGGAAGTGGAAAATTAGGGGCTTGAGGACGACGTCGCGCATGTTTTCAGGGCTCGATACCTTCGAGGTTGACAGTGGCAAACTCATCGATAACTTGCAAATGAAATACCGGTAGCGGGGATGGCTGACAATGCGCTGAGGCGAGGCTCGGCCCAGGGCGGCGTACGGTGTTCCGGTTGAACTTCAAAGCTGGTACGGTCGCGGCGCATGGTAGTTCCTGAAGTCTCCGAGCGCGTGCCGCACCGCGCTCGCGCCTTTGTACGTTTTGGTCTGTATATCGGACCCGCTTTTCTGGTGGCCGTGGGCTATATCGACCGCGGCAACTGGGCAACCGACCTCGAAGCGGGTAGCCGTTTTGGCTATCAGCTCTTATGGGTGATTTTTGCCAGCAATGTAATTGCGCTGGTCGTTCAGTTGTTGTCGGCGAGGCTGGGGCTGGTGACCGGCGATTCTTATGCCACGAATTGCCGGCGCCATTTCGCAACCGGAATCTGGGTAATGCTTTGGATTGTCGTTGAAGTCGGCTTGATCGCCACAGACTTAGCGGAATTCATGGGAGCGATGCTCGGGTTTGAACTCTTGTTCAGAATCGGGAGCCTGTTAGCTATTTGCCTGAGTGTGCCGAGCGCCTTCGGCGTCCTGGCGCTTTACCCTTACGGGGATCGCACGGTCGAACGGCTGTTTATTTTCATGATCATGCTGGTTGGTCTCTGCTACGTGGTCGAGTTGCGGATGGCGCCGCCGGACTGGGCCGAGGTCCTTAAATCGACGTTTTGGCCACGGCTGGACCGGGGGAGCGCGGCGATCGCCGCCGGTATCGTCGGCGCTACGGTAATGCCCCACAACCTATTTTTGCATTCATCGCTGGTGCGCAAGAATGCTGGCGAAAATCCGCGTTTCGCGTTGATGTCGACGGCTGGCGACTCGTTCATCGCGTTGAACGCTTCATGGCTGATAAATGCGGCCATTCTGATCACTGCTGCCGCAGTTTTTTTAAGAACGGCCGCACGGTCGTCTCGATCGAACAGGCTCATTTGACGCCGTTGCCACTGCTCGGATCGCTCGCCGCGGGAGCATTTGCGCTGGGGTTGCTGGTCGCGGGAATAGCCTCGTCGGCAACCGCCACGCTTGCCGGCCAGGTCGTTTTTGAAGGATTCTGGGGCAGGAGCGTGAACCTGTTCGTGCGCCGCGTTATCACACTGATACCCGCCCTTGGCATACTCGCGATAGGATTCGATCCTTTCAGTATTCTGATCGTGAGCCAGATTGTCCTTAGCGTGGTACTGCCGTTTGCCCTAGTCCCGCTGGTCTACCTGACCGCGCGGCAGGCGGTAATGGGGGAGTATGTTAACGGATGGGCTGAGCAATATCTTGGCGGTATCCGCGACGGCTGCAGTGCTATGGTTCAATGGAATGTTGCTATGGTCGCTGGCATAGGAGTGCCGGGTTGGCTGTCTTTGGCGGCTAATGGTTGCGACGTGGATCGATGGTGCAGAACCTCGTGGTGGGCTGGATAGATAGCCGCGACGTATTGATGGACCCTCCCCGAGGGTTCGTGCCGACCAGAGGAATCAGCTGGCGCATGCCGATAGCCTCGATCGGGCATTGAGCGAGATCGCCAAAGTGATGGAGGGATCAATCTAACCGTTCTCCGATTTCGCGAGCACGGTAGGCGTCGAACTTGGATAAAGAACAAACTCGCACACAGGGATTACCGCGTAACAGCAAAAAATGGCTGCGAAGAATCGTGGGCCCGGCTTACGCGCTGGCGGTTTGTGCTCTCGTGCTACTGCTGGTGCATGCGCTATCGCGGGGGATGACGTACGGCGCGATGGTCGCCGCACTGCGCAACACACCCGCAAAGCTAATCTGGATTTCAATTCTGTGCACCGCGCTAAGCTATGCGGCGGTCATCGCGAGCGACGAATGCGCCCTGGCCTATAGCGGCGTTCGAGTTCCGCGATCGGCACTCCTGCTTGCATCATTCTGCGGCTCGGCCCTTGGCAACATAGCCGGGTTCGGTTCCCTGAAGGGAGCGTCTGTGCGTTCCCGCGTGTATGGCGCGCTCGGTGTCGATGCCGAATCGATCAGGCGTGCGGCGGTTTTCCTCGATGTGGGATACGGCCTTGGACTAGCTGTATTTTTTGGCGTCTGCGCGCTTTTCGGCAGGTTATGGCCTGAGCGCTCCGCCTCTCTAATCATTGTGCGCGCGGGCGGTGCAACGGTTTTGGGCGCCGCAAGTATCGTCATATTTGTCCTGATGCGACGGCGCAGGGCCCTTGCGTTGAGGGGGCTAGCGCTGCCGAGCCCGTCGCGCGGCAGTACGCTGATTCAACTTGGTCTTACGTCCGCCGAGCTAGCGGCGTCAGCGGGCGCGTTATGGTTTCTACTGCCGCCATCAACGTTCAATTTCTTAGGCTTCGCGGCGGTCTTCGCGGCCGCATGCGCGCTTGGCGTGATGAGCCGAGTGCCCGGCGGCATCGGCATTTTCGATGCGGTGGTCTTCTTAATTCTGCGGGACAAAGTACCACCGGCTCAGCTCGTAGCAGCGATCCTCGCGTACCGGGGAGTCTATTTTCTGTTGCCATTGATGATCGCCGCGGCGGCACTGGCGGTGTTCGAACTCAGGCGCGCGGGTGCTCGTCCGGCTTCCAGAAGCAGCGAACGTCTGGTGCAGGGGGCGGGTTTGCTCGCTCCACTTTTTCTGAGTGCGGCCACGTTCGGAGCGGGCGTCATGCTGGTGATTTCCGGTGCTACGCCCGCGGCGGATTGGCGCCTAGCGGCGTTGCAAAGCATGCTGCCGTTATGGGCCGTGGAGATCTCGCATCTATTGGCGACGCTGGCAGGCGTGCTGCTGCTGTTCGTCGCGCGCGGCCTGTACCATCGGCTCGACGGCGCATGGTGGCTGGCCTTTCTGATCGCGCTGGCCAACGTGGCCTTCTCGGTGGCCAAAGGGCTGGCCTTTGGCGAGATGCTAGTCGTGCTGTTGCTAGTGATTTTGCTGCTGGCGACGCGGCGCGAGTTCACCCGTCATGCGGCGTTTCTGCATCAGCCATTCAGGATAGGGTGGTTCATCGCGGTCGCTGCGGTTATCGCCGGGGCGATCGGAATCATGTTTTTTGCCTTTCGCGACGTGCCCTACCGGCGCGAGATCTGGTGGCAATTCGAATTCGATGCGCAGGCGTCGCGCGCGCTACGCGCACTACTCGCTGCTTCGATCGTGGCGCTCGGCGGTTCGCTCTGGCAGTTGCTGAGGACCGCGCCAGGCCGAGTCAAGATTCCTGGTGCTGAGGAATTGTCACGCGCGGAGAAGATCATTCGCGGGCAAAATCATAGCGCCGCGATGCTGGCGTTGATGGGTGACAAGAGCCTGCTGTTTTCGCATTCGGGCAAGGCGTTTTTGATGTATGCGAAGCGTGGCCGGAGCTGGATCGCGCTGTTCGATCCGATTGGACCGTATGATGAATGGTCTGAGCTGGTATGGCGGTTCGTCGAACTAGCCGACGCGAACGGGGGCCGCGCGGCGTTTTATCAGATTCGTCCCGACAGTCTGCCCCTTTATCTCGACGCCGGCTTGCGAGTAATCAAAGTCGGCGAAGAAGCTTGCATCTATCTCAAGCAATTCACACTCGAGGGTTCACAGCGTTATGGCCTCCGCCAGGCGCTCAAGCGGGGCGAACGTGAGGGCCTGACTTTCGAATTATTGTCGGCCCCAGAGGCGGCGCAATTGCGCGGAGAGGTAAAGCGCATCTCGGACGCGTGGCTGGCGAGCCATCACTCCAATGAAAGGAGCTTTTCGGTAGCGGCGTTCGAGCCAGGGTTTATTGCGGCGCAATCTATGGCGATTTCGTGCAGCCACGGCGTGCCGATCGCGTTTGTTACGTTGATGACATCGGGCCAGCCAAGCGAAGCAACGATCGGCTTGATGCGCCAGATGCCTGACGCGCCGCCATACGCGATGGAGTTTCTAATCACGAATCTGGCAATGCAATTGAAGGAGCAACAATTCAACTTCTTGAGTCTGGGGATGGCGCCGCTCGCTGGTCTGCTGAGAACTCCGCTCTCGTCGCAATGGCATCGCGTTGGTGGATTGCTATGGCGGCATGCCGGACCAGTTTATAACTTCCAGGGGCTGCGCAGTTTCAAAAACAAGTTTCGTCCAGCCTGGGAACCACGCTATCTCGCCACCTCGGGCGCGTTCGGGCCGTTTATCAGCATGGCGGAAGTGGCAGCGCTCGCTAGCGGCCGCCGCGGAAGTTCCTCGGCCGCATGATTGGATTGTGCCTGATCGTTGCGGTGCTTGCGCTACTGTCCGGATGCCGCGGCCCATTGCCAGTACGGCGCGCCAACAGCGGCCGCTATGGCGGCGTCAAAGTGGTGAAACCGCGCCGCCAAGCGGACGCCTTTGTCGTGCTTTTTTCCGATCGCGACGGGTTGACGAAAGCCGACGATGGGGCGGCTCAAATACTTGCGCGGCATGGGGTATTAGTTGTTGAGGTCGATACTCAGGCCTACCTGCAACGATTGAACAAGATCAATGAAGGGTGCCATGACGCTGTCACAGACGCTGAAGGCGTCAGCCGCTTGTTGCAGCGCGAGTACCGCTTTCCAGAATATTTCGCGCCAATTCTGGCCGGTACAGGTGAGGGCGCTACGCTGGCAGAGGTGGCTCTGACCGCTGCTCCGCCAGTGACTATTGCGGGGGCGGTGTCGATTGATCCATCGGCGACGATAATGAGTAAGCAGGCATTTTGTACCAGCGGCGCCACACGCTCGGTCACGAACGGCTTCAGCTATGGTCCGGCACACACGCTTCACGGCTTTTGGACCGTGGGACTCTCAACCGACGCACCATCGGCGGGTCGCGATTACGTGACTGGACTACAACAGAGGGGCATGCCGCTGGAACTGCATACGCTTACATCTGGCGCCAGCCTCGGCGATGAACTGTGGCAGTTGATCGAGCCCCATATCGCTGCCGCGATGAGTGTGGCGTCGCTGCCGTTAACGATCCTGCCGGTGCCGAAGCCATCGGGGCTAATGGCCGTAGTGATCTCAGGCGACGGTGGCTGGCGCGACCTCGATCGGACGATCGCAGAGAATCTTCAGCAGCATGGAGTGCCGGTCGTGGGCTGGGACAGCTTGCGCTATTTCTGGAGCAAGAAAACTCCCGAACAAACCGCAAATGAGCTGGCGGCCATTCTGACTACGTACATTGCCGAATGGCAGGCGACAGATGTCGCGCTGATAGGCTATTCCTTCGGCGCCGACGTGATGCCGTTTGCGTACAACCGCTTACCGCCGGACCTGCGCTCGCATGTCAAGTTGATAGCACTGCTGGGCCTCGCCCATTCGGCCGATTTCAGAATCGTAATATATGGCTGGCTGGGGGCGCCTACGAGCTCGGAGGCGTTGCCACTGGAACCTGAACTGAACAAAATTCCTGCCTCATTGATTCAATGCTACTACGGCCAGTACGAAGCGGATACCGCGTGCCCGACGCAGGCCGCGCGCGGCGCGCAACTGATTCGAACGCCCGGCGCCCATCATTTCGACGGGAAGTATGATGTGTTGGCGGCAGATATCCTAAAGGGATTCAAAGCGCGGGCAGAAGCCGTGCAGGTGAGTGCAACGCGCTGATCCGACGGTCAAGGCAGAATTATAGCTGCGCTATTCTCCAGCCGCATCTTCGCCGGCGGGTACGCCTCTTCTGGGCAATAGAGCGATCAAGGGCACAGCGAAGAGAAAGAGCCAGAAGAGTAATCGGAAGGTGTCGCTGTAAGCCATCATGGTGGACTGCCGATTGAGGACACCATTGACCATCAGTAGATCGCGTGTGCCGAAGGTCGGGGAGCCATAGCCGAGATTCATCAGCTGCACGTTCGCTGCGGAATCATACTCGCGCAAAACCGGGTTGAAGACATTAATGTTGCCGTCGAGCAGAGCGCGATGCACCTGGGTACGGCGCTGGACCATCGTGGCGAGCACCGCGTAGGCAATGTTACCGGCGACGCGGCGAACAAGCGTATAGAGTCCCGCAGCAGCCGTCATGTTGGCCCGGGGCATCGAGCTCAACGACACGGTACTCAAGATGACCATTGAGCAGCCGGTACCGATGCCGCTCTCAATCAGCAAGGGAACGAAATTGGCAAAGCCGACGCGTATCGGCAGATGGCTGAGTCCCCAGTAGGCGGTCGCCAGCATTGCCATGCCGAAGCCGATAAGCCATCGCGGACTGATGCGATTATAGACATAGCCAACGATCGGCATGATGCAGAACATGGCTATCGCGCGCGGGGCAAGCACGAGACCGGCGCGAAAGGCCGGATAATCGAGCACATCTTGAGTAATGTTCGGCAGCAGAAAGGTAGAACCGAAGAGTGCGAAGCCGATCACGGCGCCCATCCCGGAACCGGCAGATAGCCGGACATTGTGAAACAAGCGAAAGTTGACAATCGGTTCGTCGCGCGAGAGTTCCCACAGAATCAGGCCGCTGATCGCGACGAAGGCAATCACAGTGCCGATGACGATCCAGTGGGAGGCGAACCAATCGACTTCCTGGCCGCGCTCGAGAACGATTTGCAGCGCGGTCAGTCCGACGGTGAGGAGGCCGATGCCACCCCAGTCGATGCGCTGGAAGCCGCGCTTGAGATAAGGCGGGTCCTGCACGAAAGCGCTGACCATCAAGATGCCGATGATGGCGAACGGAACGTTGATGTAGAAGATCCAACGCCAGCCCCAGCGATCAACCAATAAGCCGCCGAGCACGGGTCCGATAGTCGGCGCGAGCATCACGCCCATGCTGTAGAGCGCCATCGCCATACCCTGCTCGGCGGGCGGAAATTTCTCGCGCGTGATCGCCTGCGAAGCAGGTATCAAAGTGCCGCCACCAGCGCCCTGGATCACGCGATAAACGAGCATCTGGCCGAAGGTCTGCGAGGTGCCCGCGAGAATCGACCCGATCGTAAAAATGGTCATGGAAAAGAGAAAGAGGCGCTTGCGGCCGAGCAGCGTACTCCAGAAGGCGGTCATCATGATCATGATGATCTCGGCGATACTGTACGCGGTCGAAACCCAGGTTATCGTAAGGAGGTCCTGGCCGAAGCTGCCCATCATGTGCGGCATCGCGATATTGACGACGCTCACATCCATGACGGAGAGGAAAGTGCCGAGCAGGACCGAGCCGGCCACCAGCCATTTGCCCGCCTCCTGCCGTGGTGGCGGCGAGGTCAGCCCACTGGCGTCAGGTGATTCAAGATTCATCACAGAATTGCGGTCGCATCACGCGCAATGATCAAGGGCCGATTGTTTACACGTCCACGAGGCGGATTTGTGAGCGCGTTCGTCCAGGTCAAGCGGGACCCGCACCACGATCCATCGCGGCGCAACCAATTTCAACCTTGATCAGAGCTCGCGCAGACTAAGATCAATCGTCTCTTGGTCACGGCGAGGCGCTAAGGCCAGCCAATAGGTATTATCGCGGCCAAATCCGCCGAACAGCAAAATAGCTGCTGGCAACAACCTTCGAGTTGCGCCTCGAGGGCAGGCTGCTAGCGGAACGATTAGCGCGTCGATCCACTAGGCGGGGATAAGTTCCAGATGCGGTTTCTTCGCCCCTTCAATCGCCTTGAGGGAAATGGTTGAGTCAAAAGTCGCCAAGCGTCCGTGATTTGAGACGGCCACAGCAAGCAGGTAGACGTCGGTAACCTGCCGATGGCCCCGCACATGATTCTATCGAAAGCGTCCGGGCTCGAGGATGCTGAGAGAATCTGGCCAAAATGCATGCTCGCGCTCGGAACAGAAGGTTCGAAGACGCAAAGCGGCGTCTTCGATGGTGGTCGATTGACCTGGATATGATGGATTCGACAATATCCGAACGAAGGCATTCTCAGTCAAGGGACAGGTCGCCCATCGATGCTTGCGGTTGCTCTCGAACCATCTGTGCGCCGCTTCATGATGAATGTGCGCAGGGTCAAATAAGGCGATCAGCACCTTCACATCGAGAAGCGCGATCACGCAACTAGGCTTCGTCCCGGAGACGATTAACGATTTCCGGCGTGACGAGTCGTCCATCACGCCGCTGAGGCAAAACCGGCACCCCGTTCCGTTTGTGCGCAGCTCGGTTGCGCGGTACCAGAGCACTACGGGCAAGTTCCGAAAGCACGCGGCCAGCCGTAGTTCCGTGCTTAGCTGCCAATTCTTTGGCAGTTTCCAAAACGTCGTCGTCGATATCCAGCGTAGTTCGCACGGCCATGTATCATCTCGCATCAACATCAGATGCAAATAGATGGCGCGACATCACAGCTCTCTGCGTGCGGACAATTTGGAGGTGGGGTTAAATGAGGAAGGTTAAATTGTGGATGACTTGATCATTGTTGATCAGGAGAACCTTCTTGAATGCGATCTTAAAGCTATCGCCGCTCCGACGGAGTTTGTGGGTCGCGCGTCCGGCCAAGATATCTATGCGGCCCCGGCGCAGCGCGGTGAGGTTGAAGGTGGAGTGGATCATCAGTTCATGGTCGTTCTCACCTTCAATCTCAACGTTCGAAACAACTCGGCTGAGGCGTGACTTCGGATCCTGCGCGTAAGCCGCGCCACTTTTCAGACGAGTAATCCGATCTTCAAGGCGGGCTTTGTTTTCGTAGACGATCGAGACATGGCGCTCCGGATCGAAGTCATCCTCGTTGCATGGCACCCAATAGAGCGCGTCGTCCGCCCATAAAGCCAGCCATTCGTCATAGGCATGTTCGTCCATCAGGCGGGCTTCGCGATAGAGAAAGGTTTCAACCTGATGCCGATCGACAGCCATGACGTTTCCCCTTCCCTCTACATGATGGGCGATGGAAAATCGGATGAACGGTTTCTACTGCGGGGCTCGACGCTCGACCCCGATCCGCCTTCTTTCGAGGCGAGTGGAATTTTCAACGCCCGCCTGGGACATGACTTTTTTCCACTGGCGCCAAATGCCTCGTTGGGTAACCTCATCGGTGATTTGCCCGGCCGTGGCACCGTCCTCATCAGGGCGTTCTTGCTGACGGCCGCGTGAGAGAATCAGCCACGGATCGACGCGGGCGCTGAGTCCAATCTGGTTGCGCTCGAACATTTCAAGATCATCGGTCGCGCCACCACCGGCTGGACCATAGAAGGCCTCATGTCCTCGCAGCCGTGTGACGTTGAGTTCATGCGGCGCGCCCTTCAGAAAAGTGGGATAGAGGAAAACCTCGGTCTCGTCTGCCTTGATCGGCTTGATGACGCGAATCTGCACGCCGATAAGAACGAGATTCGGAAACACCAAGAGGTGCGTGCCGCGGGCAGTGAGCAATTCCTGCGCGCGCTCTGGCCCGTGTTTAGCGATTAGCGCTTCGCGGTAGGCCTGGCCGGATTCGCTGGTCGGCATGGCGGCACCCATGCGGGCGCCTTTGAGCTTGTTGTAGGGGCGAAAGTCGATCATCACATGGCCATTTCCGAGGTCTCGGGTTTGCGCGGCGGACTGACTCGTCATCATATCGGTCAGATTGACTCCGCTTCTGCGCCGGACATTCTCGAAAAAACTCTGATGGACGAAATTACCGTGATAGCCGTCCATGCTGTTTTCGACCTGGAACTTCCAGTTCGCCTGATAGCCATATTTGTGGACTCCCGCCGTAACGTCCAGTTCGCCTTCAGGTGAGAGGTCGACAAATAAATCGATCTGTTCTTTAGCCAGCGGTCCGAGATGCTCATCTAATGTGATCCCGATCGGACTTAGGCTGGCGAAGACGAATCCGCGATAAATGGCCATACGCGGCACTTTGCGCAACCCATTATCCTCCTTGCGGAAGGATGCGTCATAGCGGTCTTGATAAGTTACGCTGGCGAGGTCGCCGTTATTGCGAAAAGTCCAACCATGATATGCGCAACGAAATATCGCAGCGTTACCCCGCTCGATCTGGCAGACGGCATTCGCCCGATGGGTGCAACGGTTCATGAGCAACTGCACCTTGCCGGCGTCGTCTCGAACCATGATGACTGACTGAAGGCCGATGTCTGTGACTCGAAAATCGCCCGGATGGGGAATTTCGCTGGCATGACCTATATAGACCCATCCGCGCGAAAAGATCTTGTCCAGCTCTTGTTCGAAGATGAGGGGGTCGGTGTAGACGCGTCCATGCACCCGATCGTCTTTGACCAATTCGTCATAATTGATGGCCGGTCGCGTGATTTTCATCCCACCCTCCTAGAGCTTGATTTAGGAATTCAGCCGATTTGCTTCAATATTAAGGACCCTTTAGTCGAACCCATTCTCAGTTAAATGCCGTGCGCGAAAAATCATACCCGTGACCCAGTGGTTATTGATTTTCGACGATACTCAACGCCTGCTTCGGACAGACCCGCACAGCCTCGAGCACGCGTTTGCGAGCCGATTCGGGTGGAGTTTCGTCCAAGAGGTATAGCTTGTCGTCATCGCGGACTTCGAAGATCTCGGGAGCAACCTGCATACAGCGGGCATTGCTCTCGCAGCGATCGTAATCGACTACTATTTTCGTAAGCTTTTCTCCATAGAAGCGCTTTCTAGAACATCCTATTCATAGAACAACGCGACGGCGTTTTACCAGCCGCGGACGAGCCGTTGAATCGCGGTTATCGATCGCGGCTGGGCATGGTTCAAGCTGCCATCTGCGATTGCACGAAGCGCACCGGCATGTGCTTGATACCAGCGAGAAAGTTCGAACGCAGCCGTTCAACCTTGCCGGTCAACTCGATTTGCTTAGTCCGTTTGAGGAGCGCTTGCAGCATCAGACGCAGTTCGAGGCGCGCGAGATGTGCACCGCCACAAAAATGTTCGCCTTTGCTGAAAGCGATATGCTCGTTAGGGGTGCGCCGAATATCGAACGAATATGGATTCGCGAAGACTGCCTCATCGCGATTGCCGGAGGGGAACCAAAGCACTACGCGGTCACCCTGATGAATCTGCTTGCCGCCCAATTGAGTATCTTGCATGGCTACGCGCGCAAAATGAGTGACCGGACTCGACCATCGTAGAATCTCTTCCACAGCGGTGGGCATCAGCGATTCGTCTTGCAATAGCAATTCAAGCTGGTCCGGATGTTCGAGCAGCGCGAGCAGTCCCACGGAGATAGCATTGCGAGTGGTTTCGAGCCCTGCGCCCACGTAGAGAAGACCGTTGTGGGCAAGTTCTCTCTCAGTCAGAAGGCGGCCATTGATTCGCGCGTTGCCTAGTACAGTCAGCAGGTCTTCGCCGCCGGTACCACGCCGCTCGAGTGCCGCCCGGATGCAATAGTTGCCGATGTTCAGTGACCCCTGCTGACGCGTTTCGAGGGCGGACCCCGATTCGACCTGATATTCCGGATCTTCGTTGCCTGCGATCATGTTGCCCCACTTGAACATGTCGGGCCAATCGCAACGCGGAATTTCCATGATCTCGCAGATGAAGGCCATCGGTAGCCGCGCGGCAACGTCAAGCACAAAATCGCATTCGCCACGAGCCAAAGCCTCGTCGAGGATTTCGCGGACCAGTTCCGGGCCGGGAACTTCGAAGCGTCCGATCGCGCGCGGCAGCATCAGCCGATTAAATGCGCGGCGCATTGCGCCATGCAAAGGCGGATCGGTCATCAGCATCATTTCACCTGAGCCCAGCATCTCGGGTGTCAACTGTTCCATCTCGGGACTTGATGGAACTGAGATAAGCTGCGCCGAACTGAAGACGGCCGGTTCGCTGACCACTGCAATAATGTCGTCATAGCGCGTGATCGACCAGAAACCTTTTACCAGGCTTTCAGTCCAATGGATCGGGTCCTCGTTGCGCAATTGCCGCCATAGCGGATGAGGATCATGCTCAACGAAAAAACCCGGATCACTCAATGCTTCGTCGATATCGCGATAATTCATGGGATTCTCCGCATGCGGCTATTCGTTCTGCTGCGATGAGTTTTCAACATCGGTTCCTTTTCGCTTCGTCAGGTATAAGCCGAAAAGCGCGCTACACCTGTGCGAGGCCTTCATTGCTGCACCAGACCTGATCACCGGACTGACGATTTTCCGGCGAGACAGTTTCAATGCTAAATCGTTTACTGCCAAAACGATCTTATTGTCAACGAAAGCGCGTTCGTATAAACGTGGCGCTGATGGGGCGCACAGGAGCACAGGAAACCAAGACGCTCGCGACCGCGCACCATGCGGCCGAGTTGCTGGAGCTTTTTTACCCGATTCATTACCGGGGCACGATGGCGGTCGAAGACGCAATGCGTGGTGAACTGACGCGCAAACAAGCTGCGATTTTATGGCTGATTCGCTCGGCCGGAGCTGAAAATGGCCGCCGGATGCGGCGCAAGGATATTGTCGTGCGGCTTCAGGATTGGTTCGACGTCAGTAGTCCAGCAATTACTCAGGCCGTGCGCCGCATGGCACAAGCGCCGCTCGGGTTGGTCCGATTGGTCGAAGACACAGCTTCGGGCCGCGAAAAGCAAGTGCTGCTAACCGCCAAGGGCGAACGCTTTATCGCGACAATGGCGGCGCGGGGACAAGCCTTTCTGCAACAAGTCGCAGAGCAACTTCCGGAAGATCAAGTGAGCGGAGGAATTGAGTTTTTGCGCGCGGGGGTGGCCGCGTTCGAGCGGATTCATAGCCGCAATTCACTCAACCACAAAACGCACCAGAGAGAGCGAGTCTCGCTCGCCTCTAGCCTGTCACTTCCGCGGCCCCAGAATGATGGCACCGCAAGCGAGTCATTGCGCGCCGTCCGTTCGCAAAGTTAATCGAATCTTCCACCAGTCCATCCTGACAGCTGATGACCCGCCTCGCTTCGTGAGGCTCTTCGCGAATCTTCGAGAGAATCTGCCATTCGTCTTTCTAATCAGATTTGATTAGTGAGGTTGGCAGCTCAATCCCGAAAAGCGGGCATTACATGTTCGGCGAAACGCTTCAGCGAGCGCATCACCGTTTGATGCGGTTCACCACCTTGCGCAACTTCGAGGATGAGATAGGTCGCGCCATAGAACTCCTGGGTCCAGCGTACTCGTTCGATCAGGGTTTCCGGCGACCCGATTAACAATACGCGCATCGCGTCGAGTTCTTCATAAGTTCGCGAAGTGAAACCAGACCCTCGTTTATAGCGTTCGTAAGTTGCGGAGGTGTGCCGGCTGCGGCGATCAAGTGAGTCAAAGAACTTGTAATATTGGAGTGCATATACTCCGCCATGGTCACGCGCTTCTTCCCACGAATCACCACAGTACATCTGATAGACACCTGCGACTTCACGCGTCGCAGGGTCGTGTCCCGCTTTAATCAATGCGTCGTGATATAGGCCGATATTAGCTTTGACCATATCGGGTGCGGGGATGAAGAAAGCAGTACCTAAGTGCAGTCCCATCTGGCCCGCCCACGCGTAGCTTTCCGGAGTGATCGCACCCGAAGCGAAGACCGGCGGATGTGGTTTCTGTAAAGGCTTGGGAAAAAACGAATAGTCACTCAGTTGCCAGAATTTACCGTCGAAAGAGAACGGTTCGGCTGCGGTCCACGCTTTGAGAATCAGCTCCGTTCCTTCACGATAGCGCGCATGGCTCTCGTCGGGGTTAATGCCGAAGACGGTATACGAATAGTTGAGGAATCCACGTCCGACGCCATATTCGAGACGGCCACCGCTGAGGACGTCGAGCATCGCGTACTCCTCTGCGAGCCGGATCGGATGATTCAGCGGCACCACGGACACGCCGGTCCCTAGCTTGATACGTTTCGTGCGTGCCGCCGCGGCCATCGCGATTACCGGCGGTGACCCGAACGAATAACCGGAGTAGTGATGCTCTCCGAACCATACCGCATGGTAACCGAGAGCCTCCGCCAATTCCGTTTGTTCGAGAATCTCCGCGTAATAGCGCGACGGCGAGCCATGAACTTCGGGATAATAGTCCGTGTTATAGAGCAGGCCGAATTTCATCATCGTGCAACCCGTTGACGATC
>DATKPK010000023.1:0-10947 GCA_035524095.1 Binataceae bacterium (SeqCode)
TTGCCGGCGCCGAGGCCTATGCCGCTCTTGAACAACTCTATGAATTGCGGATGAGCGGCGCGTTCGCGACGATCGTGGTGGACACGCCCCCCTCCGCACATACGTTCGAGTTTATTGAGGCCCCAGCCAATCTGATGCGGCTCCTGGATTCGCGAACGGCGCGCTGGCTCCTCACCAAGAAAAGCGGAAACAATCGCAATCCACTGGCGCTGGCCAGTACGGCGGTCCAGTTTGTCGCCACACAATTGGAACGCTTTGCTGGAGTAAAGATGCTCTCGGCGCTCAGCGAATTTCTCGCTGCAACCATGGAAGCAGCGGACCCTCTGAGCGGCCGCTTCCGCACGATAGCGAGCATGCTGCGATCACGATCGGTCGAATTCGCTCTCGTGACGACGGCTGAACCGAATTGTCTGGCGGAGGCTCACGAGGTGATCGCGCGAATGGAAGCCGACGGGCTGCGACTGCGCACTATCGTGCTGAACCGTCTGATGGACGAGCGATCCTTCGCGAGCCTTTGCGGCGAACCTGAGGCACTGCCGCTGCTGCGCACCGCTACGAATCTGCGCGCGGCTATCGCAGAGGATTCGGTGAGAGACCCAAAATTGGATAACTTGGCCAGCTTCCTAGATCAGCATGCCGCGGCATTGCAGACGAGAATCGAAGCTGCCGCTGGATTCGCGAGGGAATTGCCGTCACGAATTGAGCTGATCGTAGCGCCCGAATTCGAGGCAGGCATAGCCAATCTGGCCGGGATCAAACAAGTCGCGGATGTGGTTGTGAGGGGCGGCGGCCGGCAAATTCTGGCGAGGGCGATCAAGGCGCTGAAACTTGATGTCCGCAGGTCCCTCGGTAACTCAGCCAAGCTCTCGGATCGCGTTGGTTCAGATACGCAGCAAAACATAAGTAAAGTGTGACTGACTATTCAGAAACAGGAGAGCCAGAGAATTGTCGATCAACCTCCGGCTCTCGCTGGCTAGTGAGTATCTATGGGTTGGTCGTAACCGACTCACTGCGATAGGTAGTAGTATCCGAGGTAACGGGTGGCGGCGGTGGAGGTGCGGCGATTACGGCGGGATGTTCAGTGGTAGTAACATCCTTGCTGTAGGAGCTGTAGGATGACGAACCGTTCGCACCGTTATCCATCGGACCGTTCTCGTTCACCGAGCGTGCACTTTCAGCGGTAGTGGTAGACTGCGTTGCCGGAGCGACAACAACAGGCGCTGGCGGGGGTTCCTGCACGATAACGCGCGCCGGCTGAGGTTCCGGAACATAGGTGGTGGTTTCCTTCTCGTGTGACGTACAAGCACATAGGCCAAAAAGCGCGGCAGCGCCAACTAGATACAGCTTGTTCATGAAACTTCTTTCCTCTCTTTTCCTTCTACTTGCGGCGCGCTACCCATTTACGGCGCCGAATGACTAATCAATAGCAGCAATAAGAGTGCCTGATGACCAATCGGCAACGAATGCGTTTGAAATAGATGATTCTCACAAGTGCAACGAGTATTTCTCAGGATTGCAGTAAATAGTAATCGAGCCATTTTTGTAAATAATACTTAGAGATGACATCGTAATCCCGATCTATTCGACTGGGTTGGTCCCGCTGCGATCGCAGAGCGGGTACCCGTTCTCGAGTCAAACTGGAAGTGTCTTGGGAGGTCGGAAACTCAGTTAGCTTTCGAGGGCCAATCCAGGTGACTCTGGACGGCTTTAACACCGTCGCATTGAGAGGCGATCTGATACATTCGGTCGGCGCTCTCATGATTCGGCGCCTCGCCCGTGAGAATCACCGTACCGTGGTCTGCATCAACAGTAATCGCGTAAGGCTGCGGCAGATCCGCGTTCGCCAGCGCGCTCTTAACTTCGGTAATCAGTAGAGCGTCGTTGGCCTCATCCGCCGGCGAATCGTAATGATGATTACCGACGTGATGCGCTGCCATCTTCTGTTCGTAGAGCGACGCTCCACCGGAGGAGGGTGGCTGAAGCCCGCTATTTGGCGTCAGATCGCCTGGAACGTTGTCAGGGACTGGCTGTGGCGGTTGAGGCGCCGACTGCGCAAAGGCAGACGTTTGAGCTATCAGGACCGCGAGTGTCGACGGACCAATCAGTTTGATTAGGCGCATAAGTCACAGTGAGCAGCAAAGAGCATTCCATCCAATTTGACGCCATCGAACCGGTCGATTGAAGAGCCGGAGTGAGCCTGTAAGCCGGGTTCTGTCCGGTCTTCATCCTTGTGGGATGAGGACCGGTGGCGGCCATTCCTCTAGGTGTGCAATCGCTCGCACGCTCCAGCAGCCATACCCGAGGATTTCAAGCGGGCAGCTCAGTCCTCCTATTTGGCCTTGCTCCGGATGGGGTTTGACATGCGCGCCCGATTACTCGGGCGCCGGTGAGCTCTTACCTCACCTTTTCACCCTTACCCATCGTAATTAGCTGACGGGCGGTATATTTTCTGTGCCACTTTCCGCGGATTGCGCCGCGCTGTCGTTAGCAGCCATCCTGCCCTATGGAGCCCGGACTTTCCTCCCCGGAATAAATTTCAGGGGCGGCCGCCCGGCTCACTCCGGCCCCGTGATGATAACATGCTAACGCGTGATATTCGCTTACCTTGAAAAAGGGGGGATTCGCTACGGATGATGATTTACGCGGATAACGGGCTGCCATCCAGCTGAGGCAATCATGAAGCATAACGATGCCGCTACGTGGGGAATCCTGCTCGCCTTCCTCGATGTCGGCTTTCTTACAATTCTCGGCGTGGTGCTGATCATCGTTCTCTCGTGGAGTGAAAGGTCCTCCGTTAGCCGAGGTGTCGGTAAAGCCTCCGATCGTCCATTTCCGCCTGCAATGACATTGCTAAGGCGAGCCCTCACCCGCCGGTGTCCGGTGTGCGGAGAGGGCCGCATGTTCAAATCCTACTTCGGCATGAACGAGCGCTGTGCGTCATGCGGCGCGACCTTCTGGAAAAACGAAGGTGAGTGGATGGGGCCTATGGTCATGGATTACACGGCGGCGGGCGGCGCGGCATTGCTGACTTGGCTAGCGACCTCGTGGTTCGATTTATCGGAGCTGATGCAATTCCTCCTACCGGTTGCCGCAACGATCATCGCCGGTGTAATCGCGATCCCATGGTCGCGTAGCCTCTGGACAGTTTTCCTCTATCTGACCGACGAGATGGGATCGCGGGCAGGCAGCGGCAAGACGCCGATCCACCCTAAAGCCGGCCAAGACTAGCGTTGCCCCTGACCGTCCATCCCAGCCCCATTTTGCGTCGTGGTCTTGTGCGCCGCTTGGCGATCCCTTTCGCCGGACTACCCTTCGCAGTAGAGGATGCGCTGGCAATTAGGGCAAAAATGGACCTGCTCGTGCCGTAGAATCTGGTTATAGAATTGCGGAGGCAGGCGCATCCGGCAACCGTTGCACGTGCCGTCTTTGGCCTCAGCAACGGCGAGTCCCGCCCTCCGGCTGAAGATCATCTCGTAGCGAGCCAGCAAAGCGCCGTCGATATTCTGAATCATCAAGTCACGGTCGACGCGCTGCTTAGCGATCGAGACCTTCAGGTCCTCGACCTGCGCCGCGATCTCCTTTTCGGCAGCGAGCAGATTAGCCGCGCCCTGTTCGACCAGTTGTGACAACTCGGCGATTCGTTGGCCCCGCGCCTCTTCGCCTGCCATCAAGGCGAGTACTTCCGATTCGAGCCGCTGGTTACGCTCCCTTTGGGACTCTATCTCGTGGTCAATTGCCAACTGTTCCTTCTCGTTGCGCACCTGGTTACGGCGCATCCGCTTGTTCCGGTTGTTGGCTTCGCCCTCGGAAAGATCCTTCTCAAGTTGGCGGCGATTTATTTTTGCCTGTTGCTCTTCTTGCTGAAGCCGTTCGAGCTCAATGCGGTAGCCGTCGGTTTCGAGGCGAAGCTGGTCGACGCGGCCTGCGACCTTGGATAGCGCCTCTTGGAGCTCGTGCAACTGCCGGTCGATTCCCTGCAGGCTCATCAGCCGGGTTATCTCTTCACGCAAAGCGTCCTCCATAGATATAGGCCACACACGCCATTTCGCAGCGGAATCGGCGCGAAAGCGGGCGTCCGATGGAATTGGCGAGCGGGTTTGAAAGGTTGATTAAAATGGGAATGGGCCCACCAGGATTTGAACCTGGGACCAGCCGGTTATGAGCCGGCAGCTCTAAACCGTGCTGAGCTATGGGCCCGTGCAAAGCCATCAGGTATGAGCACAATCTATCAAGTTTCGCACGATGGTTTAAGTCCCGCTAATGCGGCTCAGGGTGAGACTTGCCGACCTTTAGGTCAATTGCCTTTTGCAGGGACTCGACGTCGTTTTCTTTTGTGATTGTCGGGATTCGTGAGAGAGCTTCGAATCCTTGCTGGCGCCGCGCCTGCTCAATAGTTCCGACGTAATCGATAGCTTCGGCCCTCGCGGCTTCGTCATCGGAGGGCAGGAGACGAACGCTGTAGGCACTCAAAAACTCGCGGTGCGCGTCATCGAGCCGTGGCGTTAGCGTAGCTTCGAGCAGTTCGGGTGGCTCTTCTGAAAAGCAAATCTCCTGCATCAAGGGCCATATTGGGTCCTCGCTAAGATGAAGGGCAGCCGCGCTGAATACCTCGGGACGCAGGGCTGGAAAGTAGAGTGCGATCGCAATCAATCCTATGGTTGCCTGCACCGTGGCCTCGGGACGAAACGGACGCGACGGGACTGGCGGCGTCGATTGCTCCGCGGAGCTGCGGTTGTATGGCCTTGCACTGGACGAGTCGCGCTTGCGCGACTCGCGCCGTAGCAATTCTTCATTAACACCAAGCAAAGTGGCCGCCTTACGAGCGAGCAAATCGTACTCGAACGGATCCATGACCATCGCAAGAATCGCCGCGACCCGGTCGGCGGCTCGCGCGCGGGCGTTGTCGTCAGCCGCGGCAGCCGCCTGCTCCTTTATAAGGAAATCCACCAGCAACTCCGCCGAATCCAGCAATTCGGCGAACGCCTCCGCGCCACGCTCCCGCACCAGCGTATCTGGATCGAAGCCGGAGGGAATAAAGACGCCGCGCCCCGTCATCCTGGCGTTCAGGAAAACTTCGAGCGCGCGCAATGAGGCCTTGCGCCCAGCATTATCGCCGTCAAAGCATGCAAAGATGTTTTTCGTGTAACGTCCGAGCAGCCGCAACTGTTCAACCGTCAAAGCCGTCCCCAGGCTGGCCACGGTCTCTTTGAAGCCCGCCTGAGCGAGGGCGATGGCGTCAATGTAGCCTTCGACCACGATCGCGCGGTCCGCCTTAGCGATCGTTGGCCGCCCCTCATACAATCCGTAAACGGTGCGCGCCTTCGAATAGAGCTGTGATTCGGTTGAGTTAATGTACTTGGGCAGGCGGGTATCCAGCACCCGCCCACCGAAGGCGATCACACGACCCTGAACATCGCGAATCGGGAACATCAGGCGCGCGCGGAACATATCGCGCATCCCGCCGCCAGGTTCGCGCTTGATCAGGCCCGTCTTGAGAGCTCCCTCAATGAGGCCGCGTTTGGTCAGCACCGCAGCCAAATTGGCCGGACGGGCCGGGGCAAAGCCGACCATAAAGGCTTTGGCGGTTTCGTCGGTGATCTTGCGGTTTTGCAGATAGCTGCGGGCTGGCGCACCTTCGGCGGTATTCCAAAGCACGTGAGCAAAGAATTCGGCTGCGGTTTGATTCGCTGCGGTCAGCGCATCCCGCTCGGCGGAAGGAACCCCGCCTCGGGCTTCGGGCAAGTTGACGCCGTATCGCTTGGCCAGAGAATGCAGCGCTTCCGCGAAATTTAGCCCCTCGGTCTTCATCACGAAGTCAAAGACGGTGCCGCCAACGCCGCATCCGAAGCAGTGGAAGAAGCCGCGCTCGGCGTTGACCGAGAAGGACGGAGTTTTCTCCTCGTGGAAAGGGCAAAGGCCGACGTAGTTGCGTCCGGCTCGGCGCAAACGTACGTGAGCGCCGACGATCTCGAGGATATCGGCGCGCGCCCGGACTTCCTCAATCCCGCCGCTTGACGCCATCGTTTTCCATCAGCACTGATTTCAGGCGATCGGGGAAGTTGGTCATAATACCGTCGACACCATCAGCAATAAGTCTACGCATCTGACGAGGATCGTCACAGGTCCACGTGTGGAGCTTGAGGCCGCGCGCATGCGCGGCATAGCACAAGTCCGCATCGACCATATTGACGCGCGGATTGATCGCGTAGGCTCCCATTGCCAAGGCGTTCTCGAGGAGACGTTGCGGATGACGTTCAGCGAGCAGGGCGAGGCGGACCTGCGGAGCGATCTCTCGCATTCGCTCCAGCATCTTCCAATCGAAGCTGGAGACCAAGGTCGTAACAATCGCATCATGGGCGGCTATCAGCTGGCAGGTCGCGTTCTCGGTCCCGGCACCTTTGAGTTCGATGTTCAAACCGCAGCGTCCGGCCGCCAAACGGATTACTTCATCGAGGGTTGGGATGCGTTGTCCAGCGAATTGCCGGCCAAATCTTATGCCTGCGTCAGTTCGCTGCAGTTCCGCCAACCTCATCGCCGCTACGATGCCTCGTGCGTCCGTTGTTCGATCGATGGTCGCGTCATGAATCACGACGGCGGTTCCATCGCGCGTAATATGGACGTCGAGTTCGCACATATCGACGCCAAGCTCGATCGCGGCGGCAAAGGCCGCTAGCGTATTCTCGGGGTAGTGGCCGCTGGCCCCGCGATGAGCGATGTTCAATACTCCATTCACGCGACGATGCTGACCGTGAGCATGAGCAAGGAGCGTCCTACTCGCGATCAAACCACGCACTGAAGTACGCCGCAAATCCCGTGGGCAATACTTGTCCACATCGCTGACATGACAGGCCGGTCTATCAAGCGGCCTTTCGATGTCTTATCTTCGATTCTCGTATTAGCTACCGGCAGGAGCATCCCGCGCGGTGTCAATGATCGCTCAAGCGCAGCGCCAAAGACGTCTGGACAAAGCCCGAATCTATGGTCGTCTTGCGTTCGATCTTCCGGCCGCACGCGCGGACGAAGCGGGAGCTGTGATCGTGGCGCTGGGTGCACTGGGATGCGAGGTCGGCAAATTACCGCGAACGGTCGGCGCTCCGCTCCGCTCGCCGCGGATGGCCCGTCTCACAGCGTATTTTGCGGAGGCCAATTCAGCCCGCTTGCGTCAGATGATCCGCACGATAGAAGCGAGCCTTACGCTTGGAGAGTTGCGACATCTAACCATCGATCGAATTGAAGACCCAGGCTGGGCCACGATGTGGATGACGCGCTTTGAGCCGTTCACCATCGGCAAGCGCCTGTTGATTGCACCGCCATGGAGCCAACAAAACGGAGGAGATAGGCTGCGCATCGTGATTCAACCGGGACAAGGTTTCGGAACGGGCCATCACGGCAGCACCTATGGCGTGATGCGCCTGCTCGAAGAACTTTATCGCGGGCATCATTATGCGCGTGTGCTGGACGTGGGGACTGGCTCAGGGATTCTAGCGATTGCGATGAAGCTGCTCGGCGCGTGCGATATCACGGCGATCGACAACGATCCGGTTGCGCTCGACAACGCCCGCGAAAATGCCGAACTGAACGGTGTCGCCCGCGATTTGCGCATCAGCGCGATCCCGTTGAACTCAATCCGGCGCCGCTTCGACTTGATCACGGCAAATATCCTGGCACCGATCCTGATCGCGATGGCACCACGCCTGAAGCGGAATCTCGGGAAGAGCGGCCGCCTGATTTTGGCGGGAATCCTCGCGCGCGAAGCCGACACCGTCACCACCGCCTATCAACCCGAACTGCGTTGCATCGGACGGCGCACTGATCGCGGATGGACCGCGTTGCTGATGGCCCGATGAGCCGCCCACCGCGCTTCATCGTTTCAAACCAAGCGATTAAAGACGGCATCGCGCGGGTGACCGACGGGGAATTGCATCATCTGCGCGACGTCAGGCGACTGGGAATTGGTAATTTGATCGAGTTGATCGACGAGGCCGGGAGTGCCCACATTGGCCATCTTGCGCGCTTCGAGGCAGACGCAGCAATCGTGGTTCTGCACGACAATTCTGTGCCAAACTTGTCTGAAGCACGCATAATTCTCGCAGCGGCTCTTATCAAAGGGCCGCGGATGGATTTTCTGGTCGAGAAAGCGGTCGAATTGGGTGCATCCGAGCTTTGGCCGCTGATTACGGCGCGATGCGTCGTGCAAAGTCCGTCGATTGATCGGCGCCAGCGCTGGCAGCGGCTTGCCGATGCTGCGGCCAAGCAGAGCCTTAGCACAACCCTAACGCGAATCGCGGAACCGCTCTCGGTCGCCTCGATGGCTGCGATTGTCCAGCCAGATTGGCTCGCTATACTCTGCGCTCAAGGTGGCGAACCGCTTGCTCGGTTAGTGCGTGAACGGAGTTCGTCCGCAATATTAATAGCGTGCGGCCCTGAAGGTGATTTTGACGATTCCGAGCGCGCTCAGATGCTCACCGCCGGGTTCGTGACTGGCGGCCTCGGAACGAATCGCCTGCGCAGTGAGACGGCAGGGCTGGCGGCACTGAGTATCGCGTCGGGCGCGCTTGACGAAGTTACTATAAGAGGCTGAGATTCGGTGGCATATAAATTCGCGTTTGTGATGGACCGCCTTGAGACCGTGCTGCCGGACAAGGACACGACCTTCGTCTTCATGCTCGAATCCCTCGCCCGCGGCCATCAAGTGTTTCATCTGGGCCTGAGGGGCCTTTATACACTGGGTCATCAGGCATTCGCCTTCGCCCGCCGATGCGAAGTGGCGCGGTCTCAGCCTAATCATAGTTTTCTCGACGACGGCCGCGCCTACCCGCTGGAAGCTTTCGACGCGATTTTCATGCGCAAGGATCCGCCGGCTGATGACGCCTACATCTTCGCGACCATGATGCTGAGCCTAGCCGATAGCCGCCGTACTTTCGTTATGAATAGTCCATCGGGTCTGCGTGAGGCTAACGAAAAGCTCTATGCGTTGAATTTTCCGGGAGCAATTCCGCCGACGATGGTAAGTTACGAAATCGCACGGCTCAAGCAGTTCATGAAAGATCAAGGCGGTGAAATGATCGTTAAGCCGCTTGACGGTCATGGTGGCGAGAGCATTTTTCTGGCGCGCACTGACGATCGGAACTTGAACCCGATTCTCGAGGCCGTGACGCGTTTTGAATCGCGGCCGATTATGGCCCAGCGCTACATCCCCGAAGTTCGAGACGGCGATAAGCGTGTGATTCTGCTTGACGGCGAGCCGCTAGGTGGCACGTTGCGAGTCCCTCGCGACGACGAGCATCGCGGCAATATCCATGTCGGCGGGAATTGCGTTAAAGCCGACCTGACCGCGCGCGATCTCGAAATTTGCCGGATGGTGGGTCCCCGCGTGCGTCTGGACGGGCTCTATTTTGTCGGGTTGGACATCATTGGGAACTATCTGACGGAGGTCAACGTCACGAGTCCAACGGGGATACAGGAAATCGATCGACTCAATGGGGTCAATCTGGAGGCAAAGGTCATCGATTTTGTCGAGTCGCGCGTGAATGGGCTCCACGGCTGAGGGCTAATGCCTGTAGCTCGAATAAATTCGCATTCGATTGCCGATTCAAAAATTGCGCCTGACAACCCTGAAAATCCGCTCCAGGACCGCTCAGCCATCCTCGCCCGTGGTTACCGCGCGAAGAATCCTGATCTTCCGGTCGGGCCGACAACTATCCCGCCGTCTTGCAAGCCGGCGCATGGATCGGTAGCAATGGAAGCCTACGGTTCGATCAAAAGACCGTAGCTGTTCCCCCTGCCGAATCGGTGGGCAGGTAGCTCAGTAGGTAGAGCAGAAGACTGAAAATCTTCGTGTCGGCAGTTCGATTCTGCCCCTGCCCACCAAAAAGCTGAACAAAATCGAGTGTTTTCAAGTCTCGGCCAGCTGAACCAAAACCCGAAATCGATTCTAGGTAACACATAGGTAACCAGGCGACGAGTTCTGAGTCGCGTGCCGATCATCCAAGAGTGTTTTTCGCGTAGTTTAGAGGCTAACGCGTCGCGAGGGGCGCTTTGGCTTCTGTTCCCCAAGTAACGGCTGTCCAGCCTCAGGCCGCGGATCGGCTGACGACCATCCCTGCTTGAAATCGGGCGCCCCTACCCTCAAAAATCGAATCCCTGAGCCGCGAGTTCGGGCCTGGGGCACTACGCCTGATCGCGTGCCACCAAAAGGCCGCGCGTCACCGCATGGTAATGGACCCGGCGCATTATGCCGGATTGTTGCGAACCGGCGGCAGATCAGCTCCGGCGGCGCCGCCGCGCTGCGATCCCTACTTCAGTGGCTTCAGCGAGGTGAATGGTGCGCGACCTCGAGCTCTATGAAGTGGTCAGTGCCAGCGAAGGAGGTGAGGCACAATGAATACTCCGCAACTCGACCGCCTGCGCGAACACTGCTGTCAGCTGCGGCCCTATCGAACAGGAGTTGATCAAGGACAATTAGCTCTGCCGCACGCATTGACTCACGACTTTTGTTACCGAGTGGCCGGTTGTTGCCTCATGTAAACTGCTACCCCGGCAGCGAAACGGCTGCGGGTGGTGGAGGAGATGACGAGGCAGCTGAGTATGGCGACACGGCGAGAACTTAAGAATGCGATAAGGCAGCGATATCAAAAGAGCAGCGAGCTACGCGAACGGCAGCAGATCCTGGCGGAGTTCGTTCGGGTAACGGCATCGCACCCTTGTGCCGCGAGCTGCCCCATATACTCGATGACGGAGCAAACCAACTGAGTGGGCTTGCCCGTGAAATGTTCGGCGAGATGGCGGAACGGCTTAAGCTTCTGGACCGACGCATCCGTCAATATGACTTGAAGGTGGAAAGCGTGTTTAGCCACGACGAACGTTGTCAGCATTTGGCTAAAGTTGAAGACGTTGGTCCACTTGGAGCGACCGCGCTAGTTGCCGCAGTGGGCAATGCCTACGAAT
>DATKPK010000024.1:0-6645 GCA_035524095.1 Binataceae bacterium (SeqCode)
TATCTTCCCCAGTTTCTTGCTTTCGTAGCCAATTCTCATCGGCGGCTAGCTTACCAGCGCTCGACCATCGTGACTAAGCATTCGGAATTTTCCGGCCTTCGCGGATATAATCTGTCCGACGGGCGATGCGCCCCGCTCTGATGTGACGGCTTACGCCGTCCACGCCGTCCTTATTCTCGGCCAGCCTCGACGGGATTTTAGTGATGAATTCTCGAACTGCTCAACGACTCAGCCCTGACCTAAAAAAGCGCGCACGACGTTTCGCCGCCGCGCTCCTGGCGGCGCTGGCGCTTCTCCCCGGATGCAAGTTCGCGCGCGAGTATCTCCCGGCCGGCGCCTACAACACATCCAGCACTACCGATTGCCTGCCCAATATCACCCTGCAGGACCAAGCCGGCAAACCGATCATCCTGTCCTCATTCAAGGGCAAGCCCGTCCTGATCGACTTCATCTACACATCCTGCCCCGGCCCGTGCCTCGTCCTTACCGCCCGCATGAAAAAGATCGCGAAGGATCTGGGTCCACAGGTCGGCCGCGACATCACTCTGATCTCGGTCACCGTCGATCCCGAGCATGACGGTCCCAAGCAGCTCGCCTACTATGCGAAGGAACAGGGTGCAGTTTTTCCCGGATGGTATTTTCTGACCGGAACGCCGCAACAAATCGACGAAGTACTAGCTAACTTCAAGCTGAAACGGGTCAAGGAATCGGACGGCAGCATCGACCACATCATTGATTTCTTTATGCTATCGCCGGACGGCGTCGAGGCACGGGTCTACAATCCTGACGAAATAGGTCCCGAAGCCATCACCGCTGATGTCCAAAGCACGATTGGCCACGGATAATAAAACAGTAAACGGCTGTTATCCCTAGAATCTTAGGCGCAACACTCGCACCCTCGCGCATGAGCGGGTTTGCGAGCGAGGCTGATGATGCGCCCGCTTGATAGGCGAGCCTATGCCAATCGGTTGATACCGTCGAAGGCTGCCGTCTTATAGCATTCCGCCAGCGTCGGATAGTTGAAGACGGTCCCGATAAAGTAATCGACCTTGCCCCCGAGCGACAGCACCGCCTGCCCGATATGCACCAGTTCGCACGCCCCTTCGCCGAGTGCATGCACACCCAACAGTTCGTGCGTCTCGCGATGGAAGACCAGCTTCAACAGTCCCAGGCTATCGCCAACGATCTTGCCGCGCGCGATTTCGTCGTAACGCGCCTTGCCGATCTCATAAGGGATATCCTGCTCGGTTAATTCCTCTTCGTTGCGTCCGACGAACGAGAGCTCGGGAATCGTATAGATACCGTAAGGCAGCAATTCCGGCGCATGAACGGCCGGAATCCCAAACGCATGGCAGGCGGCAATCCTTCCCTGCTCGGCCGACGTTGAGGCCAGACTTGGGAATCCGATCACGTCGCCGGCCGCATAGATATGCGGCACGCTGGTCTGGAAATGCTCATTGACCGTCAGACGCCCGCGATTATCGGGGTTGATTCCCACCGATTCCAGGTTCAAGGACGTGGTCGAGCCCTCGCGTCCCATGCTCGACAGCACCTTGTCGGTCATGATCTGCTTGCCGCTTCCAAGATTGACGCGGACCCGGTTCAGCCCATTCGATCGGATAACCTCGACCCCTTCCACCTTCTCGCCAAGCCGCAGCGTCACACGCTTTTCGCGCAGATGGAACGCGAGCGTGTCGGAAATCTCGCGGTCAACGAACGGCAGCAGCCGCGGGCGCGAATCGATCAGCGTCACCTGTACATCAAGCTGCGCGAACATGCTCGCGTACTCACAGCCGATCACGCCAGCCCCAATCACCGCCAGGCTGCGCGGCAGATCGGTGAGCTGCAGTATATCGTCGCTGGTAAAAACGTTGACGCCATCCAGCGGCATCGACTTGTCTTTGGCCGGATGTGTTCCCACCGCCAAAACGATGTGCGCGGCGCTCACCAACCGATTACCTTCCGGAGAGCTCACCAGCAGCGTATGCGGGTCCTGAAACGATGCCGACCCGCAGGCTATCTCAACTCCGTTGCGTTGGAGCTGATGCCGTGAGACATCGATTTCGTGCCGCACCACACCCTCGATACGAAATAACAGATCCGCCAGTGTGATCCGTTCCTTCACCCGGTACGAAGCACCGTACATCGAATGTTCGCGGTAACCCGATAGATAGAGCACTGCCTCCCGCAGTGTCTTACTGGGTATCGTCCCCGTGTTGATACAAACGCCGCCCAGAATCGGGTTGCGCTCGATCACGATAACCCGTTTGCGCAGCTTCGCAGCCTGAATCGCGGCGCGATGGCCCGCCGGACCGGACCCGACTACCGCTAAATCGTATTCGAATTCGAGCACGCTTCCTCCGGGCCGCGATGGGCTCTCTCGCACACTGGAGCGCCCATGCGTATGCCCCAAGCTATGCGATCCGATTCCACTTGACGAGTGCAGTGAGTAGCCTGAGCTCAGTTTCATCGACTTTGCTGCAAACGCTTACACGGATGTAATCAAACTATAATCGGCGTTACCCTCGCGAAGACCCGTCGCAATCAGGAGGCCATTCTGCGCCGTCTCTGGACGGTAATGCCTCAATTCGCGAGAATTATTGTTGCTGTTGCGCCTGCTGGTGATATTCGGCTGCCTCCCTGTCAACCAGTTGCTCGACGTTGAGATCCACTCGCATCGTCGAATGCGATCCGCCGCTGCTGTACACCCCGCGCAACGGCGGCACGTCATGATAATCACGTCCGATCGCCATCCCGATATGACGCCAATCGCCGCGGCATCGGTTGGTCGGATCGTAGCTCACCCAGCCTGCCCCTGGCAGCCAGGCTTCGAGCCAAGCATGACTCGCCTGCTGCGTCACGCTCGACGGATCTTGAAGATTCGGCGCCAGATATCCCGATACGTAGCGCGAAGGCACGCCCGCGAGCCGCAGAATCCCGATCGTCAGATGCGCGAAATCCTGACAGACGCCGCCGCCGCTTTTCAGAATATCTTCAAGACTCGAATAGACATTCGTCTTGGTCGTTTCGTACTCGAACTGGTCCCGGACATAAGCAACGACTCGCATTACATATTCTGCAACGTCTTCGTTCTCTTTCGGATGTGCCATCCAGAAGAACTTGCGCAAGCGATCAGTAAATGGCACGTACTGGCTGGCGTTTAGAAATTCATAGTAATTGCGACTTCGGCGCTCGTCGTCTTCGAGAAACCGTGTAAAGCTTATTTCCTTATATCGCGGCTCCGGCGCGTCGGATTTCTCAACTACTGACTTCGCGACAATCGTCAGCCGATCATGCGACCCGCCCACACATACCGAATGGGCTTCGTTACCGAAAAAATCGCGATAGGGCAGGATCGACGCCGGCGCATCAGCACTCAGATCAAATTCCAGACAGCGTTGTCCAGCTCGTTCCCACGGCTTCACTCGCATCTCATTCTGCGAGTTTACCGCCGGAACCTCATACTCAAAGCGGGTTGTATGGACGATGCGGAATATCATCCAAATAACCTAACCGAGTGACATGTACTCATGCATTACAGAATTTGCGATGAGTGAGCATTGGTTTTCCATCGACAGCAAAAATTCATGCAATCCGTTTGCGATGATATCCCCGGCCGAACGTCCCGCCAGCATCGTCGTCAGTCCCTCGGCCATCGTATGTGGTCCTTTCTCGGCGCCGCCTGACGCCACCCGCTCCAGTGCCGACGCCAGCCGCTCGGCCGTGAAGCGCGCCGATCGCGGAAACGCCGGGTCAAAGACCAACATTTCGACCACCCGGTCCACTCGAATCGCAGCCCCGTAGATTTGCCGGAATGCCTCAAGCGCCGACGCGCTCCGCAAAACCGCTGCCCATTGCCGAATATCGGCACTCCCGCCGACATCTTCAATGCGCGGCAGTAAGTAGTGATATTTGACGTCGAGCAGCCGCGCGATATTATCTGCCCGCTCGAGCATCGTACCCATTTCGATAAAGTCGTAAGCGACATCCCGCCGCATCGTTGCATCAATCACGCCGGTGATCGCGTAAAAGCTCTCACGCAAGCTGGCGAAGAACGACGAGACGCCGACCGCCGCGAGTTGCTGCGGGGACCATTCGCGCATCTTCAAATATAGACGATTCACCTCCAGCCAAAGTTCCGAGGAGATTAGATGGCGAATTGAACTGAGATTGAGCCGCACCGCTTCAATACAGTTCGCGATCGACGATGGATTATCGCGGTCAAACGTAAAGAAGTTGACCACCGAAGCTTCGTCGGCTCGTGCATAACGTCGTGCAAAAACATCACGCTCAGCGGTAATTCCTAAAAGCGGCTCCCACGGATCCGCGTCGCGTGGCGGCACTTCAAGAATTAGATGATAATTAACGTCAACCAGGCGCGCGCGCCATTGCGTACGCTCCAGATAGCGCGACGCCCAAAAAAGATGATCCGCGACTCTCCTTAACACTATCTCTCCAGCACCAACCCTAGTTCTCTAGCACCCAGGTGTCTTTGCTGCCCCCGCCTTGCGAAGAGTTGACGATTAGTGAACCTTCGCGCAGCGCCACGCGCGTCAGGCCGCCAGGCAACACCCGTGGTTTCGAACCCAGCAGTACAAATGGCCGCAAATCGACGTGCCTGGGCGCCATCTCCGCGCAGTCATCCACCAGCGTCGGATGGACCGACAACTGTATAATCGGCTGAGCCACGAATGCCTCAGGATCCCTGATAATGCGCGCGCGCGCCTCCTCGATCTCTTTCTCGGACGCCTTCGAGCCAATTACCACGCCGTATCCGCCAGAAGCACCGGTTGGCTTCACGACGTAACGATCCATGTTGCGCAGCACCGTCTCACGCACTTCGGCATCGCGCATCAGATACGTCTCGATAATCGGCAAAATCGGTTCTTCGTTCAGGTAATAGCGAGTCATCGCCGGCGTATAGGCGTAGATCGCCTTGTCGTCGGCGACACCGGTTCCGATTGCGTTCGCCACGACCGCATTGCCTGCGCGCAGTACGGCGGTCAAACCTGCCACCCCCAGCAACGAATCGGGCCGAAATACCACAGGGTCAAGGAACTCGTCGTCGATCCGGCGATAGATAACGTCGATCCGCTTCAAGCCATTCACTGTCTTCATGAACAGCTTGTGGTCTACGCAAACCAGATCCTGACCCTCGACCAGCGGCACGCCCATCTGCTGCGACAGGAATACGTGCTCGAAGAACGCCGAATTGAATGGCCCCGGCGTCAGCACTACGACCGTCGGATTTGAGGTCCTACTCGGCGCCAATTCACGCAACGACGCCAGCAAGTCAGCCGGATAGCTTTCGACGCTCCGCACTTCCATCGCGCGCATCAGATCGGGCATCAGGCGCGTCATGATCCAGCGATTCTGCAGCACATAGGACACACCGGACGGCGTCCGCACGTTGTCTTCGAGGACGAAAAAGCGCCCTCCTGATCCCCGAATCAGATCGATCCCCGCGACGGTTACGAATGTATCTGAAGGAGGTCTGATTCCTACCGCTGCATGACGAAACTGCGGCGACCCAAGCACCATCTCGCGCGGCACTAGCCCCTCTTTCAGAATCTCGCCATGCGTATAGATATCGGCGAGAAACGCGTTGAGCGTCTTCACTCGCTGAATCAGGCCGGCCTCCAGATTCGCCCAGGTTGCGGCAGGAATAATTCGCGGAACCGGGTCGAACGGAAAAATCCTTTCGCTTCCAGCATCGTTGCCATAGACGTTAAAAGTGACGCCCATCTCAAGGAACATCCGATGGGCCCAATCCGATAATTGCGACAGCTTCTGCCGGTCCATCGACAGCAGGTAATTCACTACCCGTGCGCATTCCGGACGCGGCCGCCCGTCACGCTCGAACATCTCGTTCATCGGCTGATCGCCGCTCTGTGACGGCATCGGCATCGCCGCCTTCTCAGTTCTTGAACCTGCCGATGCAGAAGGAATTGCTATACCCATTTGTGCCTTCAAATCCGGCATGCGGTTGCTTGTCTGCTGTGCATTCATGCCCCATAAATCTGTAATGCGCCGGCATTTATTGCGTTAACGTCGGTGCGCCCCATGAAGAGCAAGCCGCATGCCCTCACCGCCCTCATAATTTAAGTTGGTCGAAGCCTGGAATCCGAACCGTCATACCTCGGCCCCGCTGGCTTCTGCGCAGGACCGGTTGCCGTAATTCTTACAACTCGACCCAGAAGGTATCCGCCAGCCCGTTCGCGTAACTGACGCGTTTCGGCTCAATCCGGATCATGCGCAGATTGTGGTTGGCGAAGAACGGTTCCTCAAATGGATTTTTTTCAAGAAATATAGCCTTATAGCGCTCCCACTCGGCGCTCGTGCAGTCCACCTCATGCGCGATTCCTTGAATCGCCACCCGCGCGATCGCGAAGCCGCCCGGCTCCGCCTTGTCCCGCGTGTCGACCATCACAGTCGCATGTGGCCGCTGCGACAGATTCTGAAACCGCTCGCTGCTCAATCCCATGATAAAGATTAGTGAGAAATCTTCGGTCTGAGCGAACGCTTGCAATGTGCCAGTCGGCCATCGAGTGCCGTGCGTGATCAGCACGGCCAGATTCTCCATCTCGAGCAGGGTGGCCAGCTTGCTCTTTTGTTCCTCATTCATCCGCGAGTGCTCTCCGCCAA
>DATKPK010000025.1:0-18783 GCA_035524095.1 Binataceae bacterium (SeqCode)
TCGGGCAGGCACGGCTCAAGAAAATCCTCGGAATGTCAATTGAAGCCGCGCGGATGCGCAAGGAAGTGATGGATCACGTGCTGTTCTCGGGGCCGCCGGGACTGGGCAAGACCTCGCTCGCCCATATCATCGCACGCGAACTAGGCGTGAATCTGCGCGCGACCTCGGGCCCGGCAATCGAGCGGGCGGGTGACTTGGCCGCGATCGTCGCCGATCTCGATCAAGGCGACGTACTATTCGTCGACGAGATTCATCGGCTGGCGCGGCCGGTCGAAGAGATTCTCTATCCCGCCATGGAAGATTTCGAGCTGAATATCGTGGTGGGCAAAGGACCAGGAGCGCGTTCGATGCGCCTCGCAGTAAAGCCGTTCACGATGGTCGGGGCGACCACGCGGTCGGGACTGCTGAGCTCGCCGTTGCGCGATCGCTTCGGGCAGCATTTCCATCTGGACTTTTATGCACGCGAGGAATTGGCGGAAATCGTTCGGCGATCAGCGCGGCTGCTCGGAATCAAACTGACCGATGAAGGTGCCGAAGAGGTGGCGGCCCGCTCGCGTGGAACGCCACGCATCGTCAACCGGCTGCTGCGCCGGGTCCGTGACTTCGCCCAGGTCAATGAGAGGCCGACCGTGACGCGCGAGGTAGCATTGGGGGCGCTTGAATTGCTGGAGATTGATGCCTGCGGCTTCGACAGCATGGATCGCTCAATCCTGGCGGCGATTATCGATAAATTCGATGGTGGTCCGGTCGGAGTCGAGAGCCTGGCTGCGGCGGTCGGCGAGGAAGCCGATACGATCGAGGAAGTTTACGAGCCATACCTGCTTCAGGAAGGTTTCGTCGCCCGGACGGCACGCGGCCGGATGGCCACCCAGCGCGCCTATACCCATCTGGGACGTACCCGTCACGGCACGCTGCTGTAACCTCAAGTCAGCCCTTAATTCGCTCAGTGCTCAAAACTAAGCGGGGTTGGCGGATGTACATGCGCTCGGGGTCGGGCGAAGCGGTAAGCCCGAGATCGTTCGCCATTACAATCAGATCATGTTTGTGACCGTACCGATCTTTGACGTGATTGCGTAAAGTCGCCTCGACGTTGAAGCCGAGCAATTCGAAGACACGGATGGCGCCTTCCTGGTCGGCCATCATCTGGGCGATGATCTTTTCGAGTCCGAGCCTGACGGCCAGCGCGAAAATCGTCTCGGCAAGCACGTGACCGAGGCCGAGGCGGCGCGTGACCGGATCAGCGACAACGCGGATTTCGCCGACATGACGCGCCCATCCGTGAGCCTCACGAGCGAGCACGGCAGTGCCGACAATGCCGATAGGGGCGGCAGCGACAATCATTGTTTCGGTGCCGGGATTGAGGCGGTCGAGCCAGCCCTCAACCTCGGTACGATTGATGACGTCCTCCTTAAGGAAGGCGCGGTCATCCTCGGGCACGCGATCGAAAAAGGCGCAGACTGAAGCGCGGTCGGAAGCGCCGAACGGCCGCAGGATGACGTGCGAGCGGTCGCGCAGCGTCGCCGTCTTAGGAAAAGCGGTGGCCAGATATGCAGTGAAATCGTCTGAAGCCTTCGAAGCCATGGGGGCCTCCTGAGCCGGACGACGTCCGGTGCTGCTTTGACTAGCAGGGTATAGAGAAGCGGCGCAAACGGCTTGCCCCGAACTATCTGGTCACGGACGGGCGGCGAAACTATAGTCACTGACTAATGGCTACAGCGATCGAAAATGCATTTGGCTTGACGGCGCGTGACTATGATCGTGCGCGGCGGCAACTGGTGCCGTGCTTCGATGATTTCTATCGCACAGCCGTTGAGTTGCTCTCGTTTTCACGCGATCAGGCGATCGACGTTCTTGACCTTGGCGCCGGCACAGGACTGTTGTCAGGTTTTATCGCAACCGAGTTCCCGGTGGCGCGGCTGACACTAGTGGACGTTGCGCCGCAGATGCTCGAACGGGCGCGGGAACGATTTGCAGGTCATCGCGATCGCGTACGTTTCGTCATCGCGGATTTGGCGACAGTG
Organism: Binataceae bacterium (SeqCode); assembly: GCA_035524095.1. GTDB lineage: Bacteria > Desulfobacterota > Binatia > Binatales > Binataceae > DATJUF01. The sequence goes on from DATKPK010000025.1 coordinate 2,022, forward strand.
CAAATCGAGGAGAGCTATGATGCGATCGTGTCGGCGCTCGCAATTCACCATCTCGAGGACGACAGTAAGCGGCGTCTATTCAAGAAAATTCATGCGGCGCTCAAGCCCGGCGGCGTATTCATCAATGCCGAACAGGTGGCCGGTCCGACGCTGGCAATCGAGCGGCGTTACCGCGAGAGCTGGCTTACGCGGGTACGCGCGTTGGGTGTCGCCGAAAATGATTTGGCAGCCGCGCTCGAACGGATGAAGCTCGATCGCAGTGCGACGGTCGAAGCGCAGCTTGGATGGTTGCGCGAGGCTGGATTTGTCGGCGTCGATTGCGCTTATAAGGATGGGATGTTCGCCGTGATTACGGCGTCGAAGGCTGCCGCCTGAGGCCTGTACAGGTCCAACGGCCTAAGATTTGTTTGCAGCCTCAAGGCGGTGGCGCTAATACAAAGCCCAGAGGCTGTGGCTATCGTTGCGGCAAAGGCTGTCTAAGCAACTCGTCACGACCGGCGCGGAGACCAATCCGGCGTGAACCCTAAAGGAGGCTACGATGTCAGATTATCGTTTAATCTCGGCCGATTCACATTTTGTCGAGCCGCCCACGATGTGGGCAGAGCGGATCGACAAGAAATTTCGTGAGCGCGCGCCGCATACAGTGAAAGATCTGAACGGGCGGGGCGGCGAATGGTTCGTATGCGAAAATATCACGCCAATGACCGTTGCCGGATTTTTCGGCGCAGGCGTGCCGTCGGCGGAGCTCGCGGAACATAATCGGCGCGGCTTTGATGCGGCTCCCAAAAGCGTCTGGGACCCGGCCTATCGAATCGCCGATCAGGATCGCGACGGCGTACAAGCCGAAGTGATCTACACTTCGATGGGGATGCCGCTGTTTGGCCTCGACGATGCCGAGTTGCGCGCCTCATGCTTTCGCGCGTTCAATGACTGGTGCGCCGAATATTGCAGCTACGACCTGAAGCGGCTGATTCCGCTCGGTTTGATCACTCTCGAAGATATTCCGGGCGCGGTGGCGGAATTGCAGCGCATCGCGAAGAAAGGAATCAAGGGTGCGATGATTTGGGCGGAGCCGCCTTCCGAGCGTCCGTACAACCATCCCGACTACGAGCCGTTCTGGGCGGCCGCGGCCGATCTGAACTTGCCGCTGTCACTGCACATCCTGACCGCGCGGGGCGGAACAGGTGCGAATCCTTCCGGTGGAAACAGCTTCTTGCTATCGCTGGCCAACCTGCATCATCAGATAGAGCGATCGTTGTCCGTGCTCGTCTATGGCGGAGTGCTCGAGAAATTCCCGAACCTGCGGATTGTCTCGGCCGAAAATGATGTCGGCTGGATGGCTTATTTCATGTACCGGCTCGACACGATTCAAAACCGGCTCGGTGCGATGGGCGGATTGAAGCTACCGCTGCGCGCGAGCGAATATGTCAAGCGCCAGGTCTATGCCACCTTTATCTCCGATCCGGTCTTCGTCGATTCGCTGGAGCGCTACGGCCCGGACAACATCATGTGGTCGTCTGACTATCCGCATACGGCGGCGACCTTCCCACGCTCGCAGCAGATCGTCGAAAAGCGGTTCGGCACGCTGCCGGAAGAGCAGCGGCGCAAGATTGTGCATGATACCGCAGCGCGCGTTTATGGCCTCAACTGAGACTTAGGTCTCGCCTGCAAGACCGTGCGGACGCGAGGCCGGAGGGCGTTCCGCCCAAGAATCTGAGGTCTCGCCTGAGTTTCAGACAGTTAGTATTCGCCCGCACAGTGACTGAGTAATAATCGATGGGCCGGCGCCACAACGTTGCCGGTCCATCTTTATCCTGTCGCAGAAAGACTGTCTGACGGGCTAATGAGCGGCGGCGTGTGACGGCAGTTCGGCTTCGCGGAGCATCTCGGCATGGCGGCGTTCGGCTTCCGCGCGATTGGTCGCGAGCACTTCGATCATCGGCTGATGGAGGCGGTCGTTGCTGGCGATTATCTGTCCGCCGGCGAGATCGAGCGGCGTGCCGTCCATGTTGCTGACGTGGCCGCCGGCTTCTTCTACGATCAAAGCGCCAGCCGCGATATCCCATGGCTTCAGGCCAAATTCCCAAAAGCCGTCGACGCGGCCGCACGCGACGTAGGCGAGGTCGAGCGCGGCCGAACCGGTACGGCGAACGCCTTGCACGCGCATCATGAAGGCTTCCCAAAAGGCCAGGTAATAGCGGCGGCGTTCGCGGCGATCGTAAGGGAAACCAGTCGCCAGCAGCGAGGCATCGAGCGTGGTGACAGGGCTGACGCGAATCGCCTTACCGTTAAGCTGGGCGCCACGCCCACGTTGAGCGACGAAGCATTCCTTCTTGAAAACGTCGAGAATAATCGCGACGCGAACTTTGCTGCGATATTCATACGCGATGGAGACGCAGAACTGCGGATAGCCGTGGGCGAAGTTGGTGGTGCCGTCGAGCGGGTCGATAATCCATCGATGTTCGCTCTGATGTAAATTGGCGCCGCTCTCTTCCGCCAGAATCGCGTGGGTTGGAAAGGCCCGCTGCAGGATGTCGATGACGGCGGCCTCGGCTTGTTGGTCAGCCTCGGTGACTAGGTCAATCGGATTGGACTTGCGGGTTACGCTGGTTCGGCTGAGCCATTTGACATGGACACGCGCCGCCGCCCGTGCCGCCCGGAGCGCCACCTTAGAGATTTCGATGCTGTCCGCCACGGCAGCCAAGCTATGCCACTGCGCGCGGTCATTCCAGCGTCGCAAGGCTGAATATACACAGCTGTTGCATTAAGTTGCGTTGGAACGTGCCAAAAGCTTGCTAATTAGTTGGGCGGGCGTCCGAGCCTTGAAGCCGAAACGGGCAGCCAAAGCCGGAGCGGCCGGCAGCCTGAACGAAGAGCCCTCAAGCAGCGCGGGATTGTCGAAGAGGCCGTCAACGCTGCCATCATAGAGAATTTCGCCGTGGCGCATCAGAACAACCCGGCGTGCGTATTCGGCGACCAGCCACGGAGTATGCGTGATCATTACGATGGCGATGCCGCTGCGATTCAGTTCGCTGACCAGCGCCATCATGCGCCGCTGTTCGCGATAGTCGAGGCCAGTCGTTGGCTCGTCGAGAATCAGCAGGCGCGGACGCAACGCAAGAACACTCGCCACGGCCAGGCGTTGGCGTTCGCCTTTGCTTAATAGGAAAGGATCGGCGTGGCGCTGAGCCATGAGATTTACAGCCCGTAAGACTTCGTCGCAGCGGCGCGCGATTTCATCGGCGTCGAGACCGAAGTTGCGCGGGCCGAAGGCGACCTCATCCTCGACGGTTGCGGCGAAAATCTGATGGTCGGGATTCTGGAAAACGTAGGCGGCGTCGCGTGCCGTGTCGGCGACTGAAAGTGCTGCGCGGTCGCGTCCCTCAATAAGAATCCTGCCGCTGGAGGGTTTCACGAGGCCAACGATCAGCTTGGCAAGCGTGGTCTTGCCGGAGCCATTTTGGCCGACGATCGCGAGGAACTCGCCAGGCGCTATCGTCAGGTCTATGCCGCTCAGAACCGGTGGCCCGAACTCATAGGCGAAGCCGAGTTTCTCGACTTCGACGATTGGAGACGCGCCAGCCAAGTCGCTCAAAGGCGTATTCACGTCGTCGAATGCGACCTCGGCAGTAGCGGGGTTTGTTCTCGAAGGCGAAAGGGCGATTTGCGGCATGCGATTCCGAATCAACTGCTCTGCCTCGTCGAGTGACGAGGCATGAGCGTTGACGCCAACGCCGGCGAGGATGTGATTCAAGTCCGGCGGATGGACGCCATAACGTTCGAGCTCGTCAAGCCTGCGAAGTACTTCGGAGGGCAGACCTTCGAGTACGATCGTGCCTTCGTCGAGAACGACGAGATGATCACAGCGCGCCAATTCCTCCGCCTCATGCTCGCAAACGATCAGGCTCAAGCCCTGCTGGCGTATTGAATGGATCAGGCGGAAAATCTCTGCGCGGCCTTCTGGGTCGAGGTCGGTAGTCGGCTCGTCTAGTACGATTACCGCCGGGCGCAGCGCAAGCACAGAGGCGATCGCGAGCCGCTGCTTTTCGCCGCCCGAAAGTGATGTGGGATCGCGATTGTCAAAACCGTGGAGGCCGACTGAATCAAGCGCCGGACCGATGCGCTTGCGGATTTCCGCGCCGGGAAGGCCAACCTGTTCCATTGCGAATGCGACCTCGTGCGCGACATTGGTCGAGAACAGTTGAGCCTCGAAGTCCTGGAAGACCATCCCGACCAGCGGTGCGGCCTCGCATACGTGCGCGCCATCGAGCGATAGACTCCCGATTTTGACGATACCGCTGAAGTCACCGCCCTCGAAGGCCGGGACGATGCGGTTGAGGCACTTGGCGATCGTTGATTTGCCGGCGCCCGAAGCGCCCATTACGCCGATCATCGCGCCGGGCTTGAGCGCGAGACTGACGCCGTCGAGGGCCGGACTATCTTTACCATGATAGGTGAAAACGATGTCGCTCAGAGCCGCGGCGGGATTGGGGGAAGGGCTGGCGTTACTATTTTCGATAATCGACGAGCTGGCGGAAGCGGTCGATATGGCATTAACGGCCGTAGGTTTTACATCAGCCATGTGCCAACCATCGCGACGAGAATCAACGGACTGACCAGCACGGCGACAGATTTGTCATATGGTGGCTGGGCAAAGGTTCCTGGCAGAAAGCGCGGCATCCAGTAGCCAGTCGAAATCAAGTTACCCATGATCCATGCACCACCTTCTCCGGCGAGCAGCAACGCCAAACCGAGCAGGCTGGAGGAGCGCGGACGAGGTTCCAGCTCAGGCATCACGTCCTGGTAGAGCATTCGGCCGGCGCGGACGCGCGGGTAGACGCCCGCGAGTATCAATGGAGAGAGAATCAGCGCCGAGAGCATGTTGTTGAAGATGATCACATTGCCAAGAATGCTGAAGGGGCGAAACCCGAGCAGATTATCGCCCCATCCGACGAGATCGGCGCAAAGCACGGCGGCGGCGAGGCAGGCGGCGACATATTTGATAATTGTGATCGGCGAGCGGCTCACCGGGCTTTGGCCAGCCGCGATAATGTTCCAAATTTTGTACGGGATGTAGCCGTAGACCAGGTTGGCGAAGAAGCCGAAGATGTCGCCGGGGCCAACACCGCCAAAAAAATCGCCGATCATGTTACCGATCGCGGAACCCCATGCCGCCGCTGGACCGAAGAGAAATGAGCATACGATCGGAATCGCATTGGCCGGGCGCAATTCGGTGACGCCGGGAATCAGCGGTACAACCTTGAACGGAACCAGGATGGCAGCGTAGAGCGCAGCCGAAATCGCGCAGAGCACGACCATTCGCGTGTTGCGCCACATAAGGCTGAGTTCGTTAGAGGGCCGGAGCAATCGCGTCATCGAGATTGGCTGGCCTCAGGCAGCAGCCGCGCTGAGGAATATGATGGCGGCGCGGATGAATCAAGCAGCACGAATGGTTTGGAAGTGTCGGCGCGGGCGGTATTGCTCGGGCGCAGCGGTCATGGAAAGAATCGAGATGGTGATTTGTCGAACAGCGTTGCCGAATCCTAAAGGGGGTTGAGGCCGATGCCAATCTATGAATACGAATGCGTGAGTTGTCAGCGCCGGACGAGCGTCCTCACGATGCGCGTCAGCGAGCAGGTGGAAGCTGTATGCAATCATTGCGGCGGCTCCGAGATGCGCCGGCTGATGTCGCGCTTCGCGATGCCGAAGAGCGAGGAGGCGCGGCTGGACGCGTTGGCCGATCCGTCGAACTTCGGTGATATCGACGAGAATGATCCCAAAAGCGTCGCGCGCGTGATGCGCCGGATGGGGCGCGAAATGGGCGACGAATTCAGCGGCCCCGAATTCGACGAGGCAATCGCCGAGATCGAGAACGGCGGAGGAGGTGAGGACGACGGCGGTGCTGCCAGCGGTGATATGGACGGCGGCGATGACGACTTCTAGGATCGGAGCCTGCTTAAGAACGAGAAGTGCGAAAGGAACGGCGAGGGCATTACAATAATCGCTTGCTGCAGCGTTATAATTGGCGATCGTGAGTCTCAACGGCAAAGCGGAAATGTTTGCGGAGCGCCGTCGGCGCTTCATGGAGGCGATCGGACCTGACGCTATCGCGGTCATCCCGAGCGCGCCCGTTGCAGTGCGGTCGGGCGACGTCGAGTTTATCTATCGCCAGGACAATGACCTGTACTACCTGACCGGTTTCACTGAGCCAGAATCGGTTGCGGTATTCGCGCCAGCCGCAAAAGACAAGTTCGTGATGTTCGTGCGCCCGCGCGACAAGGAGCGCGAGACTTGGACTGGACGGCGTGCGGGAATCGAAGGGGCGCAGATCGATTACGGGGCAGACACCGCGCACAATATCGCCGAATTCGACACGGCGATGCCGCGCATGCTCGATCGGGTCGAACAGGTCTATTACCCACTCGGCCAGAACGAGCGCATGAACGCGAAAATGCTTGAGATGGTGCGCTCCTCGCAAGCGATGCGTCCGCGCATGGGCAGCGGACCACATGCGATTCTCGACCCGCGCGAGCTGATTCACGAGGCGCGGTTGCATAAGAGTCCTGAAGAACTGGCCGTGATGGAGCGTGCGATAGCGATCTCGGCCGAGGCACACAAGGTGGCGATGAGCCGGGCGCGTGGCGGGATGATGGAGTGGGAAATCGAAGCGTTGGTCGATTACACGTTTCGTTCGCGCGGTGCGGCAGGCCCCAGCTATCCGTCGATAATCGCGTCGGGCGCGAACGCCGCGACGCTCCATTACATCAACAACGACTGCCAGATGAAGTCCGGTGATCTCCTGCTGATCGATGCCGGCTGCGAATATGATTTTTACGCCTCGGACGTGACGCGCACTTTTCCCATCGGCACACGCTTCAATCCGTTGCAGCGCGACCTTTACGAACTGGTGCTGGCGGCGCAGCTCAAGGGCATCGAGACGGTGCAGAGTGGTGTCAGCTTCGACGATCCGCATGAGGCGGCGACGCGCGTGCTGGTCGACGGCATGTGCCGGATGGGCCTGATCAAAGGGCCAGTGGACGACGCGCTCAAGAGCGGATCGTATCGGCGCTACTACATGCATCGGACGAGCCATTGGCTGGGGATGGACGTCCATGACGTCGGACTTTACCGAGTCGGCGGGGCAGCGCGGAAACTCGAACCGGGCATGGTGCTGACGATCGAGCCGGGAATTTATATAGCACTGGACGACGAGGATGCGCCGGCGGAGTTTCGCGGTATCGGAATTCGGATCGAGGACGACGTGCTGGTTACCGGTGATGGCCACCAGATTATGACTGCTGCCGTTCCGAAGACGGTTGCGGAAATCGAGACGCTGACAACCGCGGGTTAGACGTCAAACACACTTTCGTATAATATTCGCCTCGGTGCGCACGCTCAGGCATTGGAGCGAAGTTTCGATAGGGGGTGCTCGCCGCTCGGTACGGCTGCAGGTCTGCGGACCAGCCGCATAAAGCCAATGTATCGCGGCAGATTCAATCCCGGTGACGAGGCGTCAGGCGAACGGAATCAACCGCCGCCAAAACAACGTCGCGATAATGCTTTGAATGGAATGCCGCCGGAGGCGGTGCGGAGTGCACGAATCGCCTGTCTGCGAGCAGACGCCTTTCCGCTGGCGGCGGCAATTCGCGCGAATCCGGAATTGCGCGATCAGCCGCTGGCGATGGTTCGTGCGCCCGACAGAGTCCAACGGCGCGGCCAGCCGCTCTATTATCCTCATAGCGAATTAGTCGAAGTCGGAGCGCTGGCATCTCAGACGGGCGTGCGTGCCGGCATGACGGTCGCGCAGGCACGCGCACTGTTGCCGGAGCTGGTGATCGGTCATCGTTCAGTGGCAGCCGAACAATCGGCGGCTGATGCGCTGGCGGACGTGGCCGAATCAATCTCGCCGCTGGTCGAGGAGGGCACGCCTGGCCAAGTATGGGTCGATCTGACCGGCTCAGAGCAATTCTATCGCTACACTATCAAGGCAACTGATCCTGCGATCGAAGAGTCCGCAGAGGGATTGGAGACTGCGATCGGCGAAGAGCTGGTGCGCCGAGCCACGCGGATTGGTCTTGCGATTGCGGTCGGAATCGGATCGTCGAAGACGCTCGCGGAGTTGGCTGCGCGATGCGGCGGTGTGCGGGTGATCGCGGCCGGGCAGGAGCGCGATTTCCTCGATTGGCTGCCGCTCGACCTGATCGCACAGGGCAACGGCGGCCGTGACGATATGGCGGCAGCCTTCAAGCGACTGGGCATTCGCCGTCTGGGCGAATTGGCACGGCTCGACCCGCGCGCTATCGGCAGCCGCTTCGGTAATCGTGGCGTCGAACTCGCGCGGCTCACGCGTGGCGAAGGTGCGACGCGGCTGACGGTCCGGGCGAGGAGCGAAACCTACATTGAAAGCGTCGAGCTTGATTACGGAATCGAGAGTCTGGAGCCGCTCGGTTTTATACTGCGCGGGATGCTCACGCAACTGACCGAACGGTTGCAGATGCGCGGGCTGGCGGCGGGCGGGATGGCGCTGTCGCTGGGGCTAGCCGGCCATCGCTTGGACGACCGGCGAATCGCCGTCGCGGCGCCGACAGTCGAAATGCCGGCATTGGTAACGCTGATCAACTTGAGCCTCGAAAAAGCGCCGCCGCCAGCCGCAGTCGAAACGATCCGGCTGACCATCGAGCCGCGCGCATCTCGGCCCTTGCAAACCGATATGTTCCTGCCGCCGTCGCCTGCGCCAGATAAGCTCGAGGCCGCGATCGCGCGGATTGCAGCGCTTGCCGGGCCGGATCGGGTGGGCACGCTGATGCCTGCCGCTTCCTATCGGCCTGAAGCCGTCATGTTGGGGACGTTCGCGCCAGGACCTGCCGTCGCGCCGCCGCGGCCTGGGCAGGCGACCCTGAGACGCAATTCGGTCACACGTCTGGTGATGCGCACTTTTCGTCCGCCAGAGGAAGTCGAGGTGATGTGCAAGCGCGAGACACCCGAATTCGTCCGCGGCCGAACGATTTGCGCCAAGGTGATTTTCGCCGCCGGACCATGGCGTTACCAGGGCGAATGGTGGGCAGGGATTAACGGCGATGAGGGCGCAGCAGCGAAAAGCGCGGACAGCGGATGGCAAGCCGCTGCACCGAATGCGCACGCGCGTGACTATTATGAATTGGCGCTGGCCGATGGCCAGGTTTACCGCGCCTATTGCGATCGTCGGACGATGAAATGGTTCGTGGACGGCATATACGATTGATCGATGTGGATCGTGCCTGCGTCTCATGACATGACGCATCGGCGGCTCGGCCGAGAGCCCGTGACCGCGCGAACCAGAACGGTCCGCGCTCTGCGGCTGCGCGACGGGCGGACAGTGCACTATCCCGCCGTGATGGGAATCCTCAACGTCACGCCCGATTCCTTCTCAGATGGCGGACGCTACCTCGATCCGTCAGAGGCGCGTGACCACGCGATGCAAATGGAAGCCGAGGGCGCTGCGATTATCGATGTCGGCGGCGAATCGACCCGTCCCGGGGCCCAAGAGGTGCCGATCGCTGAGGAAATCCAGCGAGTCGTGCCCGTAATCGAGTTGCTCGCGAGTCGGCTGCGGGTACCGATTTCAATCGATACGCGGAAGGCTGAAGTGGCTCGCGCCGCTTTGCAGGCGGGCGCAATGATCGTCAATGACGTCAGCGGTTTGGCTCATGATCCGGAGATGCTGCCGCTCATCGCCAGGACGCGCGCTGCACTCGTGATCATGCACTCGAGGGCAGCTAGCGATATCGCGAATCGCGACGGACGTTATCGCGACGTACTATTGGCGGTGATCACGTTTCTGCGGCGGCAAACGGCGCTGGCGGTTCGTAACGGCGTGGCGCGATCGCGAATAATCGTTGATCCAGGCTTGGGTTTCGCCAAGGCCGCCCGTCACAATCTTCAAATACTGGTTGGTCTTAAGCGGCTGGTCGCGCTAGGCTATCCTGTATTGATTGGTGCGTCGCGCAAGAGGTTTGTGCGGCAGATAGCAGGCGGCAGCGATGAAGACGTACGGTTCGGTGATGCCGCCGTAGATGCGTTTGCGTTAGCAGCTGGAGCGTCGATCGTGCGGGTGCACGAAGTTGCTCCGGCGGTGGCGGTGGCGAGGATGGTGGCGGCGATTGCGGCCTGCGGGCGCGCCTGACGCAGCGATACAGCAAAAGAAAATGCATGGCTTTCTTTCGGTGATACCGAAGCCGCGATGGCAGGATGCGCTTGATATCCTGATCGTGGCATACCTGATTTACGAGATCGCGATCCTGATCCGCGGCACCCGCGCGATGAAGATGGTGGTCGGGCTAGGGTTCATCGCGCTGGCCTTCGTCGCCTCGCAGATGTTGAGCCTTTTCACGCTCAACTGGATTCTCAGTAACTTCTTCGGCTCGATTATCGTAATCCTGGTTGTGCTGTTTCAGGCGGATATTCGGCGAGCTTTGACCGGTGTGGGTGCGCGATCGTTCTTCAGCACACGCTCAACGGTCAGCATCGTCGCCCAAGAGTTAACTACGGCCTCGGCATGGCTCGCGGCTCGGCGTATCGGCGCTTTGATTGTGCTCGAGCAGGAAGTCGGCTTGCAGGATTTTGTCGCGACCGGACGGCTGATCGATGGGCGTGTCTCGCCTGAGCTGATCGAGACGATTTTTATGCGCGGCTCTCCGCTCCATGACGGCGCGGTGATGGTAAACGGCGACCGCGTGCTGGCGGCGGCCTGTATGCTGCCGCTGTCGGCCAATCCCAACGTCAGCCTAACGCTCGGCACGCGTCATCGCGCGGCGATCGGCATGACCGAAGATAACGACGCAATCGTCATAGTGGTTTCGGAAGAAGACGGCACCATCTCGATTGCTCGGCAGGGCGAATTGTCGCGTGGGCTCAGCCCTGAGCAACTGTTTGAGCAACTTCAGGGACTGCCTGCGTAAGCGATAGAGATGGCAACCCCGGCGATCAATCATTCGGTCCCACGCCATGAGCATAACGCACCGATTTTGATTGTGCCGCCACCCCAGCGGCCGTCGTTGCTAGGGTGGCTGCGTCATTTGCGCCGCAATGCGGGCTTGCGGGCGATCGCCATCGCGATTGCGGTTGTATTGTGGATCTTCGTGAACGCGGGCCAGCATGGATCACTCGAAACCTTCATGGTGCCGATTCTTTATCGCGGATTGCCGCCAGGTTTTCTGATCACCAATCAGCATCCCGACAACGTTCATGTGCAGATTTCGGGGCCGCGGACGCTGCTTTCGCTGATAGATCCAGCACGGCTTTCCTTGAAGATCGACCTTACCAATGCTGGGATCGGCCAAATGCAATTCGGCATTACCCCGGAATCGTTCGCAGTGCCCCGTGGGACTGATGTGACCAGCCTCACACCTTCGCAAGTCACTCTCGACGTCGATCGGATTGTGGAACGGAACGTACCGGTGAAGTTGACCCTGAGCGGGGCGGTCGCGACTGGCTACGAGGTAAAAGGGGCGAGTGTCACGCCGGCCACCGTCACGATTAAGGGGCCAAGCAAAGACGTTGCCCGAATCGACGCGGTAGCGACCGAACCTCTCGCGATCGACAAGGCGACTGCCGATGATGTCGGAACAGTCGATTTGGCAGCGCTGCCGGGGATGGTCAGGCTTGAGACCGAAGCCGTCACGGCCAACGTCAGCGTCGGGCCGATCCTGGTGGAAAAACAGTTCCGCCTGATTCAGGTCATGATTCGGAATAGCGCCTACCGCTCGAGAATTGTGCCCTCACGGGTGAGCTTAACCTTGCACGGGCCGGTGTTGACCCTGGCTAAACTTGATCCGAAAGGCATCGCCTATGTGGACGCCGACAGTGTGCCCCCGGGATTCTACGATTTACCTGTTCAATTAAACTTGCCGGATGGGGTCGAATTGGTGAAGCAAACACCGGAGCAGGTGCGATTAATCGTTTACCATCAGAAATTGGGGGCGAATTGAAGCAGCACCGGCTATTCGGTACGGACGGAGTTCGCGGGGTCGCCAATCTGGAGCCGATAACCTCTGAGACGGCGCTCAGGCTAGGACGGGCGTTAGCCCACGAATTTCGCAACACCAACGGGCGCCATCGGCGGATTTTGATCGGCAAGGATACGCGGTTATCGGGCTATATGCTCGAAACGGCGATGGCTTCGGGTATCTGCTCGATGGGCGTGGATACCTGGCTGGTCGGACCCCTACCCACACCTGGCATCGCGTTCCTGACGCGCAGCATGCGGGCCGACGCCGGCGTGGTGATATCGGCATCGCACAATCCTTATCAGGACAATGGTATCAAGTTTTTCTCACGCGAAGGCTTCAAGCTGGACGACGCGACTGAACGGCGGATCGAGGAACTGGTTTTCGACGAACGCGCGCTGGCGAGCTTCCGTGCGCATGGCAGTGATATCGGTAAGGCGGCACGAATCGACGATGCGATTGGGCGTTACCTGGTCTTTCTGAAGAGCTGCCTGCCGCGCGCTCTGACCTTCGACGGGCTCAAAATTGTAATCGATTGCGCCAATGGCGCGGGCTATAAGGTCGGTCCCGATGCGCTTGAGGAACTCGGCGCGGATGTCACGGCGATCGGCGTTGATCCCGACGGCATCAATATCAACGACGGTTGCGGTGCGGTTTATCCCGAGCGTTTACGCGAGGAAGTCCTACGGCGAGGAGCTGACGTCGGGATCGCGCTCGACGGTGACGGCGATCGCGTGATGATCGCCGATGAGCGCGGCGAAATCTTTGACGGCGATGACGTGATGGCCGTGCTGGGAATCCGGATGGCCTCCGAAGGACGGCTGCGCGGTAATGCCGTGGTCGGCACCGTGATGAGTAACTTCGGGTTAGAGCGGGCCCTCGCCCAGCAAGGGATTAAGCTGATTCGCACGGAAGTCGGCGATCCTGCGATCGTGCGCGAGATGCGCGCTCATGGCTACAATCTCGGCGGCGAGCAATCCGGCCATGTCATCTTCATGGACCATTCGACCACCGGCGACGGATTGATAACCGCGTTGATGATGGTCGGATTGATGGCTGAGACTGGTCAACCGCTGAGCGCGCTGCGGGCCATGCACCGAACGCCGCAGGTGTTGGAAAACGTCCGCGTGCGAGAGCGCGTGCCACTGAGTGAGATGCCCGAAGTCGGCCGTGTGATTGGCATGGCCGAACGCCAGCTCAACGGCAGCGGCCGGCTGCTCGTCCGTTATTCAGGGACCGAGATGCTCGCGCGAGTGATGGTCGAGGGCGACGATCAGGCCTCGATCACCGCAATGGCGGAAACGATCGGCGAAGCGATCCGCAAGCTAATCGGTGCTACAAATTAGCCTTTTTTCGCACCACCGTCTGTCCGCCTCGCCGAATTCGCCGAGGGCTTGGAGCCGAGTGCTTTGAGATAGGCTTTGACGCTGCGGGTCAGGCCGAGATAGAGCGCGTCGGCGATCAACGCGTGACCGATCGACGTTTCCTGCAGGCCCTTCACCGCCGCGGCGTAGCGCGGGATATTCCGCAAATCTAAATCATGGCCGGCATTGACGCCGAGGCCAATCTTGCGGGCTAGCCGCGCGGTTGCCCGGTGCGCGCCTAGGATTGCGTCCACCGCAGGAGTTCCAAATGCCGTCGCATACGGGCCAGTGAATAGCTCGATGCGGGCCGCGCCCAGTTCACGAGCGCGCTCGACAACTGTAGCGTCCGGCTCGACGAAGAGGCTGGTACGGATGCCGTCATCGGCGAGATGTTTCAGAATCGGACGGAGCCATTCGCCGTCGCTGCCAAGCTGCCAGCCCGCATTGGAGGTCAGAACACCCGGCGGGTCGGGTACCAGGGTGCATTGCGTCGGCTTGACCATGCCTACCAGTTCGATGAATTCGGGACTCGGATAGCCCTCGATATTGAACTCGATGCGCTTGAACTCGGCCTTGAGCATGCCCGAGAGGTCAAGCACGTCCTGGCGCATGATATGGCGCGCGTCAGGGCGCGGATGGACCGTGATCCCGTGGCATCCGGCGGCGATACAGGTGCGCGCCGCCGTGAGCACATCAGGGATTGTACCTCCACGTGAATTACGCAGAACCGCGATTTTGTTGACGTTGACGCTGAGCCGAATCACGCGTCGAGTTTAGCAAATAGATAGCCCTCGGTTGCGAGGGCGTGCCGGCGCGAGTCTGCGGATTTCCGGCCTAAAACTCAGGAGCGAAATAGCTCCGCTCGGAAGCTATAATACGGCAAATGATCATTCTTAGCGCCAGCGAGAGCCGCGAACTCGACCGCTTGAGCCAGACCGTTTACGGGATACCATCCTACACGCTGATGAGAAGGGCAGGTGAAGCCGTCGCTGACGCTGTGATGCGCGAGTTCGGCGAGGCTGCGCGAGACGGCGTGATTGTCATCGCAGGCAAAGGCAATAACGGCGGCGATGGCTTGGTTGCTGCTCGCAAATTGTTCACCTCGGGGATTTCGACGCGTGTTGTGCTGCTCGCGCGTGCAGGCAATCTGAAGGGCGATGCGGCGCGTGCTTACGCCGATTTGATTGGGCTGAGCGGCCAGGCGCAATCGATGGCTATCGATGAGGCTCTGGATGAAGCGAGCGCCGCGGCGGCAGTGAACCGGCAGCCGTTCGGCGTGGCGATCGACGCCATCTTTGGAACTGGCTTGAACGCGGAAGTTAGGGGCGCAGCTGCGGCGGCAATCGATGTGCTCAACGCGTCCGGCAAACCCGTCGTTGCCATCGATATCGCGTCGGGCTTGGACTCTGATACGGGTGCCGTGATGGGTGTCGCGGTCAAGACGGCCCTGACCGTAACTTTCGGCTATGCGAAGTACGGCCACTTGTCTTATCCGGGGGCTGAGCAGACCGGCGCGCTTCAAATTGCCGATATTGGTTTTGCCGCAGAAGCGATGAGACAACTCGCGCCGCGCGGACGCTATGTCGAGCGGGCCGAGGCCGCGCCGGTCGTACCGCGCCGGGTGCCGAACACGCATAAGGGCGTCTATGGTCATCCGCTGATTATCGCCGGCAGCCGCGGCAAAGCCGGGGCCGCTTTGATCGCCTCGCGTGGGGCGCTCCGCATGGGCGCGGGATTGGTGACCACCGCAATTCCGCAGGAGGTCGCCGTGATCGTTGCGTCGGGGCAGATCGAATTGATGACCGAGCCGTTACCCGATCGTGACGGCCATTGCGCCGGCGCAGCAGCGACCGAGCGGCTCGTCGGACTGATTAAAGGCAAGGACGCGATCGTTATTGGACCCGGTCTAGGCCTCAGTCCCGAAACTATCGAGCTATTGCGCTGGGCGGTCTACGACTCGCAGCCGGATCGGCCGATGCTCATCGATGCCGATGGCCTCAACGCGATTGCCGAATGCGGCACCAATATTCTCAAAGCGGCGCGCGGGCCGATCGTTCTGACACCCCATCCCGGGGAGATGGCTCGGTTGCTCGGTATTTCCTCGGCGGATGTCAACTCGAATAGGATTGGCGCGGCGCGGAGACTGATGGAGATGACCGGCGCGGTCGTACTTCTCAAAGGAGCGCGATCGGTAATCGCTGCGCCCGACGGCAAGGTCATAATCAATTCAAGTGGCAATGCGGGGATGGCAACTCCTGGGATGGGTGACGTGCTCTCGGGGATGGTCGGCGCGCTTTTGGGACAGAAGATGGCACCCGCCAAGGCGCTGATGCTGGGTGTCTATATCCACGGCTATGCGGCTGACCGGCTGGCGCAACGGATGGGACCGTATGGGTTTCTTGCGGGTGATCTCGCAGATGAACTGCCGGCCACGGTAGCTGATCTTTTGGCGGCTGAAGCGGTATGATCAAGGCCCATCCTAAGGGAGCAGAGCTTTAACGCTAACGAATACGGCGATGGAACAATTCACGTTCGTCACAGAAAGCCATTCGACACGCCAGACCAAGGCCTGGGGCAGGCGGCTTGCGGCATTGCTCGAAGGCGGTGAACTACTCGGCCTCATCGGCGACCTCGGCGTCGGCAAGACCTGTTTTATCAAGGGGCTCGCGCACGGGTTGAGTCTGCGCGAAGAGGATATCCTCAGCCCGACCTTTACGATGATTCAGGAGCATCGCGGGCGCTTGCCGCTCTACCATATCGACCTTTACCGGTTAGAAAGTGTAGGACTCGACGACATGGGGCTGCGTGAGTACCTCTTTTCTGACGCCATCGCGGCGGTCGAGTGGCTGGAGCGGCTGCGCGAAGCGGACGACCTCACTTGGCTTTCAGTAAAAATCAGCTATGCGGGGGCGAATCGGCGCACAATCGAGTTTTCGGCGCGCGGGCCCCGCTACACGAGCCTCCTTGAGCGGCTACAACAGCGCTTCGCCTGATTTCTTAAAAGGCAAACCGAATGGGTGGGGCTATCGGGAACGCAGACGGTATTTTGTACGGATCACGGCTCCCGAAGATCGCATTGGCTGTCTTCAACGGCGGCCTTATATTCGCGTATTCATTGTGCTTCCGTTGCTGTTTCCCTGTCTTCGAAAGTACGTGTGGCGCGACTTTCAGCGAGAAGCAAAAATAAACCCCACCAACTGCAAAGGACTCATCGTCGTTTTCAGGCATCGGCATCGCGCTTGGCCTTTTGGGGCCGTACTTGCCAAGAGGTGAATGCGCGCGTTGTTCAATCACAGCCAGAGCTGGTCTCCGGATGCCGCAGGGGGACTGGCTGTAGCAAGCTTTTCCACGCATAATGCAAGATTACCTCGCGTTTCGGAGGCGGAAATCAGTAGTCCGTGGCTCTCATTGTGC
>DATKPK010000026.1:0-23224 GCA_035524095.1 Binataceae bacterium (SeqCode)
TTATTATCAAGATCCTTCACCAATTTTCTTACGTCGTCGCCATCACCGAACGCTTCAGACGTATCGAGGTTCGAGAGTTCAAAGGTAGCGCCGGTCCGATCAACCATCTCAATCTCGTTGCAGAACCCGCGGCCGCTCGAATCCGAGGCGTAGAGCAATGTTAGCGTTCCGTTCCGCCGCAGGTCGGCGAAAGTGAATGAACATAGACTCGGACTGTTTGCGTTATCGTCGCCAAGTTGTAGAAACTCCTCTACTACTTTCCGCGACGGAGGTTCCTTCGCAAGGTTATGTGGTGCCTTCACCGACCAATCCATGGAAGCAAGATTTAACTGCGCTTCCGCTTTCGCTCCGAACACGAATAACAAGCTCAGCAATCCAATCGCTGACACGCTTTTACGCATTCGCTAGCTACCCCTCGGCCCGATCCCCCAACAAGCCCTCGCCTACCACCAACGGGACCTCCTTCCGAAACGCCTCCGCCACCTCCCTCATCGTCACGAAAGTCACGCCCCGTTTCGCCCCGATATACTTAACCAGCCGTTCCAGCATCAGCAATCGATGGCCCCGCCCGATCGTCTGCGGATGCATCGTCAGGATGAATACGCCCTCGCCGATGCGCTCATACAAATAGTTAAAATCGCCTACCCAGATTTCGTAAACTTGCGACGGCGCCGCCAGGCCTGGATTGACTCCCGTCCGCGTCCACACGTGCTCGAACGCAGGAAAATCGTCGAGCCCCCACGTGAATGGCAATTCGACGAGGTCCACTTCGCTGCCCCACTTGAATGGGCCATCGCCCGGCGCCTCGTCCCCGACCCTGCAATAATAGGGACTGAAGTCATGGCCCATCATGCTGCTGTCATAACTGAAATGCCGCTTGATTAGCAGTTCGAGCGTGCTTGGCAGCAATCCCGCCGCCGGTGACCGATAGCCCGCCGGCTCCTTGCCCGTCACTCGCTTGAGCGCCGCGAGAGCCTTCTCGAAATCCGCCTCTTCCTCAACTGCGCTCTTATGCCGATCGTGCAAGTAGCCGTGATGCCCGATTTCATGGCCGTCCTCCGCGACCTTGGCGACCGTCGCCGGAAACGCATCTGCGGTATGGCCGGGTACAAACCACGTCGCCTTGATCTCCCATTCGCGTAGCATCCGCAGCAGCCGTTCCGCTCCTACTCGGCCGAATTCGCCACGCGAAATTGCGCTGGGCGACCGTGTGTGGAAGTTGCCCGTCCATACCGAGATCGCATCGAAGTCGAAGGTCAGACAGACCGAAATTTTGGGCTCCATGATTCCCTCCTGCTATCTGTGCTCTCCGGCGCTAACGTCCTTGAAAATATCGCTTGCCGCTCAACTGATTGGTTGCCAAATCTGCCGTTGCCGCTCCGGCCCGGCTCTCTGGAATTTTGAGCCTTTCCCTGCCCCAAATATGCGCCTGGAGCAGTCTTTTTGTTGCTCCTGAATGCAACAGGGGTTTCCCATCGTCAAACCATTGTGCAGGTGCGGCTTCGGTATCCTCACTTATTGCACAATCCGATGGCTCTAAACCCCGATTTTGCGCCAAAAGTTTCGCTTGACAGTTGCGTTAACCATGTTGTAAGCCGTTGCAGTCCTTCGGGCTGACGGCTCGAAGCGCAGGGTCTTGTTTAATCACAGGCCAGAAGGCACTTAACGAGGTAGTGGATTGAATTCCAAGCTCAGTAAAAAGACTGGACTCAGGTTCTGGGCGCCGCTCGGAATTTGTCTCCTGATGCTCGCCGCCAGCGCTCCCGCGCACGCCGCGATTGAGGCGCAACCGTTACGCTCGGTTCCCTCGTGGCTCGGTTTGTTTGGCGTCGCCATCCGGCCTGACGGCGCCATTTATGTTGTCGGCTCCAAGGCTTCCATGATGGTCTCCACGGACCATGGCAAAACCTGGACGGTGACGACCCTGAAGGAGCGGCCGGGCGACGATCTTTTCCAGGACCGTGATCTCTATTCGATCCGTTTTGCGCCTGACGGCAAAACCGGCTGGATTGTCGGCGAGGACGGCCTCATCCTCAAAACCACTGACGGTGGTGACAATTGGGCCGTTCAGGATAGCGGCAATCCTAATAGTCTCTTTAAGGTATTCGTGATCGACGACCAGGATGCTGTCGCGGTCGGCGATAACGGTGCGATCGTACGCACGACCGATGGCGGCGCTCATTGGACAACCGTTAAGGCCCCTAAAGACGTAACTCTCTTCGATATCACCTTTCTCGATAAACAGAACGGATGGTCGGTCGGCGAGTTCTCCAGTATCTTCAAGACCGCCGATGGCGGGCAAACCTGGACGCTCGTTTATGGTGGCAACACGACCGACTTCACCATCGGACCCTTCCTAACGGTTCTCTTCACCGATCCAATGCATGGGATGGTTGCTGGCCTCTCGGGCGGCACGATGGTCACGTCGGACGGCGGCAAGACTTGGACTGCCCAACAGCTGCCCGATCAGACCGGTAGCTACGCCACCGCCTTGGACACCGCGAATAAGAAACTCTGGCTCGGCGGTACTGGCGGCCAGATGTTTGATAAAGCTGACGCCGGTACTTGGCAGTCGCCAGACCGGACCTCGTTCCACGACATCACCGATATGGCGTTCAACGGCAATGTTGGCGTCGCCGTCGGCCTCAACGGCACCATTCTTGTGAGCCAAAATGCGGGAGACCAATGGCAAGCAGTTCAGTAAAAATGACGTCGCTGCGGATCGGCGATTTCGTCATCCGCTACAGGGCAATCGTCGGAGCTATCCTTCTCGGGATTAGCGCGATCCTGCTCTATTTTTGTACGCAGGTCACCATCGCGACCAAGTTCGACGACTTCTTCCCGACCTATCACCCTAACGTCCAACTCTACCAAGAGTGGCACAAGTACGGTGGCGCCCAGACCCTCGCCGTGATGGTTCAGGTCAAGCATGGTGACATCTTCAACCCTGATACCCTCCAGAAGATCACCGATATTCAGCGCGACGTCGACAAGCTGCCAGGCGTTGACCACAACGAGGTCCTCTCGCTCGCCTCTTATCGCGTCAGCTATGCCGAGGCTGCACCCGGTTCGCTGACCATCAAGCCCTTCATGTTTCCCGCGCCGCCCGCTACAGCGCAGGGCATCGACAGCCTGCGCAAAATCGTTTTAGCCAATCACGAGAACATCTCCCAGTTGGTAAGTTCGGATCTGAAGAGCGCCCTGGTCACGGCCTCCTTTAATGAACGCGGTCTCGATTACAAACAGTTGTTTGACCAAGTTCAGGAAATCGTCAAGAAGTACCAGGACGCCAATAACGAAGTTTACCTAGCCGGTGAACCGATTGTGCGCGGCTACGGATACTACTACGAACCAGTCGTCGGCATTCTGTTCCTGGTAGCCGTCGGCGTGATGATCCTCATCCTATGGGCGACTGGCGGCCAACGCAGCCGCTGGTGGGCGCCGATCGTCACCGGTACGCTCTCAGCCATTTGGGGTCTTGGCTTCGTCGGTGTGATGCACTACGACTTCGACCCCGTCATGTTGGTTATTCCGTTCATTTTGACCGCACGCGACATGAGCCACGGCATTCAGTGGCAAGGCCGCTATCACGATGAGCTCGATCGCCTTGGCGACAAGTTTGCCGCCTGCGCCGCCACCACCGACTTCATGCTGCCGCCCGGTCTGCTTTCGATCCTCGCCGACATCAGCGGTATCGTCTTCATCTCTTTCGGCGGTATCCCGGTCCTACAGCACATTGCCCTCGCTGGTACCGTCTGGCTCGCCGGCTCGCTCACGATGGTCTTCATCTTCCAGCCCATCCTGATGAGCTACTTGCCGATTCCCGAGGTCAAACACCATCGTGTTCAGGGTACAAACCAGCGCAGTCGCCTCCAGGGCGTGTACGACTTCCTCGAATGGTTCGTGCATGTGCCCACTCGTCCAGGCGCTCTGCGCAAGATCCTGCTGTGGGGCTCGGCCGCTTTCTTGGTCTACGGCTTGGTCTCCGGTCTCGATTGCAAGATCGGCTATTCGACGGCGGGTACGCCGCTCTATCGGCCCTATTCAAAGGTCAATACGGATATCGCCGAAATCGGCAAGAAGTTCCCCTTGGAAGAAGGCTGGATCATTCTTACCACGCCCTCTTATCCCGATAAGCAATCGGTTATCGGCCCTGACGTCCTCCGGATGGTCGACGACCTGCGAGACTATCTCTTCAAGGATCCCAAGGTGGGTCAGGTCGTCTCGTTCTCCTCTGCCGTTTCGGAGCCGTTCAATCAGATGTTCCACTACGGCTATCCGAAATTCCTCGGCGTCCCCGATTCGATCGAAATGTCGGGTAACCTGTGGTTCCTTTATCTCAACGGATCGGCGCCAGGCGAGCTCGAGCGCTATATCTCGAACCGCTCCAACAATGACACCTGTATCCGGGTTCTCCTCCGCGACCATAATTACGACACCCTCAATGATATCCGCGACCGTATTCAGCAGTTCGTTAATGAGCGCGTCACCCCGGATCCTAGCCTTAATCACGTCCAAGTGCATTTTTTGGCGGGTATCGCCGGCTTGTATCTGGCCGCCAACGACGTTCTCCGCAAGCTCGACTTCCTGAACATCACCTTCGTGCTTGGGGTCGTCTGGGTCTTTTGTTTAGTTTCCTTCCGCTCATTCGTAGCGGCGTTTATGTTCCTGTTTGCCTGTGTGCTCGCCAACTTCGGTGCTTTCATCTATATGAATTGGCGCAACGTCGGCCTGACGATTGATACTATTCCCGTCATATCATTAGGTATCGGCCTCGGTGTGGATTACGGCATTTATACCGTCGCCCGTATTCGTGACGAGGTCATGGGCGGTATGGAAGTTGACGATGCGATCGTGCTCGCCCTCAAGACGACTGGTGTTGCCGTCTTTAATACCTTCCTCGTCATGATCGGCGGCATCTTCCCGTGGATCTTTTCGCCCTTGCTCTTCCACAACGAGATGAGTACCCTGCTCATCTTCTTGATGGGTACCAACATGATCGCTGGCTGCATCATCCTTCCGTGTTACCTCTCATGGGCCCGTCCGAAGTTCGTATTCGGCGGCAAGGGGATGATTCGAGAGCGCGAATTGAAGGCTGCGGCTTCCTAAGTTGGCAACGTTAGGCGGAGTCTATCAGACCATCGAAAACCACTGTGCGCGCGTGGAAAACTCTGATAAAGCTTGTCGCGCTTTGGTGTGGTAAGGAGGTGCGGTGAGGGAAATTCCTTTAATCGGACGTCGCTAATTTTTATCGTCCGATAGTGTTCCAAGTAAGCAGAATCGTAGATTTGACCGTCCTCAGCCTTCGCTATGCTAGAGCGGTGGCGATGAACAACTAGGGGAAGTGCCAACCTGTGGGGACGGTTGGCGGGTTCAGCTCCAGGGAGGATTTTATGGGGATTCGTTTCACTAATTATTTGCGGCGATCGCTTCTGATCTCCGCAGTCACAGCCGGAGCGCTATTCGTCGCAGCGCTCGGCAATAACCCGGCCTGCGCCGGCGATGTCAACAGCGATACCGGTAACAACATGAGCGTCACTGGCGCCACTGCGGGCGTTCTGCCTCAGATGTCGACCGCTGGCGAGTCCGGCATCCTGTCTGGATTACACGTATCGGGTTTCCTCAGTCAGACCTTCGGCATGTGGCAAAACCCCACTGCCCTCCAGAACTACACGACTAGCCGCAACAATCTCGCGACTTCACGCACTTGGCTGCAGGTCGACGAGAACTATCAGCTCAACCAGGACAACAGCTTCTTCATGCGTGAATGGTTCGTTTACGAACCGCCCTATTCGTTCAACAGCGCGAACGGCCTCGGGATGTACGGTAACGAATTCTATAATCAGTACACCGTCCGCGACGCCTGGTGGCAGAATAAATGGGGTCCTCTCACCACCTACGTCGGCAACCAGATTGTCGTCTGGGGCCAGTCACTCGCCTTCCGCGTCGGCGACGTAGTGAATCCGCAGGACACCACTTGGTCGTTCGGATTTGCCAACCTCGAGCAGTCCCGCACGCCGCAGTGGATGATCCATCCGATCCTCAACCTGCCGGAATTTGGGCCTACTTCGTCGAACTTCATCGAAGGCATCCTGATACCGCGCTATCAGCCGATGTGGAATAGCTGCGACTACGCCGACCATCGCTACGATGGCTTCTGCAACGTCAATGCCGGTTCAGTGAACAACGGTTTCCCCGCTGGCGTGGCCTTCGACCCAACCGGTCGATTTGGTGCCCACTTCGCCAGCCGCTACCAGCCGCCTTCGACAGCGCTGTCACCCGGTACTCCTATCCTTGGACCATACTTTCCGCCGGGCGCACCACATACGCTGCAGAACCAGTTGTTGATTGGTTCACCATTGGCGAACGAGTTCTACTACTGCACCAACGCGGGTAGCGCTACTCAACCGGCCAATCCGGTGCCCCACGGACTTCAAAGGCCTTGTAAGTTCTACGGTGGCAGCGCTGCGCCTGACACGGGTCCGACTTGGGATGTGCCAGCCTCGACCGTGGCTAACTGGACTGAGGGCGCTCGCCTTCACACGTTGGTCGGGCCTGCGGAGTTGACCGCGTTCATTTACGATCCGTTCAACCTCTATCCGAACACCTACTGGCAACAGTACACGAATCGTTTCGTCAACAAGTTCAATCCTGAAGTGTTGACGGGCGTTACGGGCGACATGCCGATTCCGATGCCGTCCTCATTGTCCGAGTACCTGCCCTTCGTTGGCCGTGCGGAGGCTGTCTACGGTAATCATCAAGGCGTTAATACTTGGGACCTCATCGGCAATCCCCAAGGCGTCCGCTACACCGACACGCTCAACTACATGGTCGCCTTGGACGTTGACCAGGCCTATGCGCCTTGGCTGACTGCCACCGGTAACCTGTCGGCGAACATCGAGTTCCAGGATTTCATCACGCTCGATGGCGCCAACTCGATGATGGAGGCTTTCGGGCCTTACACCGGCGGCGCGCTTGAGCCGGAGTCCAATATCAAGAACAACGTCAGCACACTGTTCAACGTTGGCACTTCATGGTTGTGGAATGACATCGCTCCGACTTGGACGATGATCTTCAGCCCGAAGGGACGCAGCTTCTTGCTCTTCCCCTCAGTCGTGCTCAATCCGCCTTGGACGAAGGCCTACTTCCTCAAGTTGCAGGCCATCGAAATCATGGGTGGCGATCTCGACTATTCGCAGGGCGGAGGCATTTTGAAGGGCCAAAGCATGCTGATCGCTCAGTTCCAGTACAACTTCAACCTGCTCTAATCAGGTTGTCCTAACCATTGAGGGCGGATGCCGTACGGCGTCCGCCCTCAGCTTTTTCTCCGCTCGCCTGCACCCCAGGCTTGAAGTTTCTGGTCGCCGAAGCGTCAAACCATCAGGTATCAATGCGGTCAAGCCAATCCAATTTGCGCAGTTCGGCGGTAGTTGTCTTTGGGAACCTTCACCCACTTGCAATGGTTACAATTGTATCGATGACTGATTTTGCCAATGAATGAATCGCCAACGAACGGATCGAGTGAACGACACAGGAGAAATGGAATGAGGCACAAGCTGGCTTTACTGCTGGCCGTCGCGGTTTCGGCAGCGCCGCTTATCGGATGTAAGGGCGAACAGAAAGCGGCAGTGTTTGACCCCCGTCTCGCTGGGCAATTCTTCCCACTCCAGCCGCAGGCTGAATGGACCTACCGAGTCAAAAGCGAGAGCCAGCAGAGCACCTATGCCATCACCGATACGGTGATCGGTGAAAAGTACGTTCCCTCGCTCAATCTCACGGGTGAAGTCGTTTCCGAATACTACGACATGGACCGCGGTGGTACGCGCCCGATCCTTTACGTGTCAGACAAAGGCTATTTCGACCGTCTGTCAGGGCTCGATTACTCTCAGGACAGCCCACAGCAAAGCATCGTGGCGCCCGCATGGGGTCGTTCGGAAGACGGCAGTTTTCTCCCTCAGCAGTTGTCCCCCAACTTGAGCTGGAGTAGTAAAAGCTTCCCCTTTGGCCACGTTCAAGGTGCCTTCGATATCAAACAGGCCCACAAAACCTATCTGGAACCCGAGGATGTCGTCGTCCCGGCGGGCCATTTCTCGAACTGCATCCGGGTCGAGACGCTCGCCCAGTTTGAAGGCGGTGAATACGCCAAGAAAGACAAGCCGTCCCGCCTGACCTACGAGGACTGGTACGCGCCAAAGATTGGCTTGGTCAAGACCATTACCTATGAAGGCGGCATCAACGGCCACGAGATGGAGCGGGTGGAACTAATCCATTTCAAGGTCCCACCCGATGCGTCTGCGCAAGGCCCTTCGACTTCGCAATCCGCGGCTTCGCGGCAGACCTCTTCGGCCGTGCCCGCAGCACCAACCACTGCCGTTCAATAGAGTGCTCTAAGGGACTGGCATCTAGCCAAGCCTCGCCAAAACCGCATTGCACGCCGCCATCGGCTCGAATGGCCAATGGCGGCATCTTTTTGACTGCCGAAACTCTTCCACTCTCCATCCGTCTAGCTTAAGGCCAATTTCCTTGCGCATTGGCCGTCTTTGATGGCACTGTCAGCCCGGGGGACCGATTATCGGTTTTGGTGGTTATATCGATGCTTTTCGGGACAAAGCTACATCAACGAGACTCTGGGGAGAGTCGGCGCATATGGAGAATC
Source organism: Binataceae bacterium (SeqCode) (assembly GCA_035524095.1). Lineage (GTDB taxonomy): Bacteria > Desulfobacterota > Binatia > Binatales > Binataceae > DATJUF01. The sequence goes on from DATKPK010000026.1 coordinate 8,657, forward strand.
GAATTGGATTCGCCTTGATCGTTTTCCTCGCCGCAGGCAGCTTTGCCTGCAACCAAAAGCCCGCGGCCACTTTTCGCCCGGCAAATTTTTTCCCCCTCAAGCCGAATATGGCTTGGACCTACCGGGTCATCAGTCAAAGCCAGCAGACCCGCTATGTCGTCACAGATGAGGTTGTGGGCAGCGAATATATCCCTTCGCTCGAACTTACCGGCGATGTCGTCCAGGAATATTACGATCTCGATCGCGGTGGCCTGCGTCCCATCGTTTACTATCGCCGGGACGGCTACCTGACTCGGCTCTCAGGCCTCGACTATACGATGAGCGAGATCAATTCGCCCAACTGGGGCCGCTCCGAGGAGATGAACTTCTTGCCTCAGCGTCTAGGTCCCAACGAGTCCTGGGACAATACCCTCTTCCCCTACGGACGCATGCCCGGCAGCTTCAACATCACGCAAACCCATAAGACCTTCTTCGACCCTGACGAAGTCACGGTGCCCGCCGGCAAGTTCAGTGGCTGCATCCGCATCGAGACCAGCGCGGAGTATCACGGCGGTATGTATGACCAGCAAAAAAAGACCCTGACTCTGACTTACGTCGACTGGTACGCCCCCAACGTCGGCTTGATCCGAACGGTTGCGTACGAAGGCAAGAAGGGTCATGAGATCGAGCGGGTCGAGTTGACACACTTTAATCGCGACGTACGCACCGCCGAGGCGGCACGAGTGCGAACTCCGGGCTGAGATAGCTGGGAGGCAGCTTCGAGCGAAGATTCACGGCTCAATCATTCGGCGACAAGCTGCCGACAACTGAACCGTCTGATCCCGTCTTCCGATTTGTCGGCACGTAATCAATCGCCACCGCGTCTATATAGAAGCCGTTATGACCCGCCTCGCCCAGCCGCCGCGTATGCTCCGCTTCACGAATATAATCGCCGGCTTGATTGGTGCTGCCGTTCTTGGCGTCAACATCAGTCTGGGCCTCATTCGGGGTCGCGCGATAAAGTAGGTTCTTGATGTCCTGATGTGCGCTGTTCACGACCACCAGCGCGTCCGCCCCGGTCTCGCACGCCTTCCTTCGTAACTCCGGCATGACCTGGTCCGGCTGATCCTTCAGGTCGGCCCACGCTTCAACGATCGCCACCTGCGTGTAATTGGTCAGCGGCAGCGTGTCGAGGATCGGCATGTTGCAATCGGGTGCCTTCGCCGCACGGTCGTAAGGCGCGAGTTGCGTCACCTCAACCGTAAGCGGATCTCTTTGCGACGAGCATCCTGTTATCGCGATCAGTAGGCATGCTCCAAGGCCAAACCGCCCAACCCATCGTACTAAATTCCGCAATTCCATCGGCGTCACGACTGGCCGAATCATGGCCCTCTACCTGCCACTGCGCAAGAACCCGCTCACCGTAGCACAATTTCGCCGTCAATCCCCATATTTCCGAGCCGTAACCCGGTCATTCGGGGCCGCGTATTTCGGTATGTTGGGTTTTGGCAGTTTGGAGTATTATCTCATTATGCGGCGGTTAATACAGATCGCATTCGCAGGTTGGGTCGCACTTACGATGAGCATGGCACAGGCCTTTGCCTTCCCAGGTGCCACCGGAGCTGGCAGCTATACTCCCGCGAGCAGCACATCACCCGACACCTCCGGCTATACCAAAGACGACGCTAAGAGTGAGGCGTTGACCAATTACCTGAAAAGTCACCGCCTGCCGCTGGTCGGCGCTCAAGTTTTGGCCGATGCCTCAAGTGGGCGGCATGTCGTTGTCCTCTACGGCTTCGTGGCGACCGACTTCGGCAGAGCCGACGCCACCACCAAGGCCAATGCCTTTCTTCACGACCCTTCCGCGATGATCGAAAACCGCGTTAAGGTCGATCCCGAAATCGCCTCGCTCCCTAAGACTTCGCATCATCACGAGTCCAACAGTAACGAAAACTCCGACAATTCCGCCGACGCCGACGCCTCTAACGCCGCTCCCGCGAACGACGGTCAGGCTGACGCCGATGCCAGCGCAATGCCGGGCGCACAAGACTACGCCAATCAGCAGGATCAGCAGTCGCAAATCCAGCAGTATCAGAACCAGGGCAATCCTCTAGCAGCCACCCCTGGTATGAGTACCGGTATGTCTATGGGGGGTATGGCTCCGCTGGTTGCTCTGCTTGGACTTCTCAGTGCGACTAACGGTGGCAGTAGCTTCTCCTATGGCTCGTCAAGTCCGCTCGGGATGTTTGGCCCGTCGAACTCTTACGGCTCGCCGAATGGCCCCCCTTATGGATCTCCGTATGGTTCTCCTTATGGCGGCGGCGGTTATCCACCTCCAGGCGCCTTCCCTTCGAGTCCTTACGGCAGCGGCAGTGCTAACGGCTACCCGCCCCCCGGCTACTCCCCTTATCCCTGATTTCCTGTGTTCGAATTGATCGTTGACTGAAGCTTCCAGCAGTCTTCGTTCTATAGGCGGGTTGAATGATTTGAGATGATAATAATCTCAGCTAACCGCCGACTCCCTAACTGGGCCGTCTAAATCCCGCTCCAACGCCTCAATATCCGCCGCCGACAGGCTGAAGTACTTCGCCTCCGGATTATGCAGCACCAGCGCGCTGACCGAACTCTCCGGATCCATCATGTAGCCTTCCGTGAGATGCAGTCCCAGCCCGCTCTGCTCAATCTCCAATAACCGGAACAACTGTGCTTGATCTTCCAATCGCGGACACGCCGGATAGCCGAACGAATACCGCTTGCCGTGATAGTGCGCCTGAAACAGGTCTTTCATCGTCAGGCCGGGCGGATCGCCTATTCCCCACATCTGCCGCATCTTCTGATGCAATAGTTCGGTGAAAGCTTCCGCCGATTCCAGCGCGATCACCTGCAGGATGTGCGAGCGCAAGTACTCGCCGCGCTCCTTCCATTCTTCCGCCAGCGCTCGCACACCATCTGCGATTGTCGTCGCGACCATGCCGATAAAGTCGGCCCGTCCCGACGCCGCTGGCGTTACATAATCCGCTAGGCACAGCCCCGGCTCCGCCGATTGACGCCCGAAAATGAACTGCTCTAGCTCACGCTTCCCGTCCGCCGCACACACGATCAACGTACGATCGCCATCGGAATGGGCAGGAAAAAAACGGTATGCAGCGCGCGCGCTGATCGACGGGTTCGCGAGCATCTCATCCTCGACGCTCGCCACAATTCGGCGCAGTTCCAGCGCCTTGGGGTCGCCCGCCGCTAGCGCCAACTCGAAATTCTTGAACCCTAGATGGCGCGTGTAGAGCATTACCGGATTGATGTAGCGAAAAATCTCGCCGAGATCGTAATCACGGATCAGATGCAGCTTCAAATCTGGCGGTTCGGGAATCGGACCGTCGTAATTGACCACCGGACCGCGTCTGACCGGTGCCACTCGCACGTCGTGAACCTTCGCCGCGCCCGCCGCGAGCTTGCGCGCTTGCTCCCCTAATTCGACCACCAGCGCTTCGCGCCGCTGTGGGTCCATTAGTTGATTAGCGAGGTCCAGTCCCTGCATCGCATCGTTCGCGTAGGCGACTGGTCCTTCGTACTCCGGCGCGATCTTAAGCCGCGTGAAGCGCGACGACAGCGCCGCGCCTCCAACCAGCATCGGACATCGCACGCCCGCAGCTTTCAAGTCTTGCGCCGTAATCACCATCATTTGCGCCGACTTCACAAGCAGCCCCGACAGGCCGATCGCGTCCGGCTGATGCTTCGCGCACGCCTTGATCAGCTCGTCCGGCGGCACTTTGATTCCGAGGTTGATAATCCGATAGCCGTTGTTGCTCAGGATAATGTCGACAAGGTTTTTGCCGATATCGTGGACGTCGCCTTTGACCGTCGCCAGCACGATCGTGCCCTTGTTCAGCCCCTCGCTCTTCTCCATGTGGGGCTCCAGATGGGCCACTGCCGCCTTCATCGCCTCGGCCGATTGCAGCACTTCCGCTACGATCATCTGGTTCGCGTTGAACAGCCGTCCGACCTCGTCCATTCCCTTCATCAACGGCCCGTTGATAATTTCGAGCGGTCGCCGCAAGCGCAGCGCCTCATCGAGATCGTCGATCAGCCCGTCACGTGAGCCTTCGAGAATGTACAGCGCCAGCCTCTCATCCAGCGGCAGCGACTTGCGTTCCTCTCGCGTCCGCTTTGCTTTCTTTGATCCGAAATAGGCCGCGAACGCCGCGATTGGATCGTCGCCGCGCCACCAAATCAAATCTTCCGCCAGCCGCCGCTCCTCTTCCGATATCGAGGGGTAGCGTTGCAGCTTCTCCGAATTGACGATCGCGAGGTCGAGTCCTGCCTGCACGCAGTGATAGAGCATCACCGAGTTCAGCACTTCGCGTCCCGCTTCCGGTAATCCAAACGACACGTTGGAGATGCCGAGTATCGTCTTGCATTGCGGCAGCACTTTTTTAATCAGCCGGATACCCTCGATCGTCTCCACCGCCGAGCCGATATAGTTCGCGTCGCCCGTGCCGACCGGAAAGACCAGCGGGTCAAAGATGATATCCTCCGGCATCACACCGTATTCTTCCGTCAGTAATTCAAACGAGCGTTCCGCAATCGCGCGCTTGCGCTCCCGCGTAATCGCTTGCGCCTGCTGCTTATCCTCGTCGATACAGCCGACCACCAGCGCAGCACCGTATTCTCGCGCTAACGGCACCACGCGGTTGAAGCGTTCTTCGCCGTCCTCAAGGTTGATTGAATTGATAATCGACTTGCCGGGTGTCCGCTTCAGTGATTCTTCAAGCACGCGCGCATCGGTCGTATCGATCATCAGCGGCACTTTTACCTTGCGCGTCAGCGTGCTCAGGAACGCGCTCATGTCGGCGATTTCATTGCGATCGGGGTCCTGCACGCACACGTCAAGGATATGCGCGCCACGCCGCACCTGCAGCCGCCCGATCTCCGCCGCTTCGTCGTACTTGCCTTCGCCGACCAGCCGCTTGAACTTGCGGCTGCCGAGCACGTTGGTCCGCTCGCCGACGATCACCGGCCGTGTGCTCTCGTCGATTACCAGCGCTTCGATCCCCGACACGATCGTCCGCTGGGGCGGGTTGCCAATCCGTGTCCGTTGCTTGGATGCCATCGCCGCGAGCGCCCTGATATGCGCCGGCGTGGTCCCGCAGCATCCACCGACCAGATTCACCCAGCCATTCGCCGCGAAGCGTTCGAGCTTGTGCGCCAGCATCTCCGGCGTCTCGTTGTAATGGTTTTCTTCGTCGGGCAGTCCAGCATTCGGCACGCATGCCACCGGAAAGCGCGAAATCTCCGCGAGGGTCCGCAGATGGTCGGTCATAAAGTCCGGACCGGTCGCGCAGTTCAGTCCTATCCACATCAGTTCATGATGGGCTATCGAACTGTAAAAGGCCTCGATATCCTGTCCCGCCAACAGCGTGCCCATTATTTCGATAGTGCACGAAATCGCGACCCCCGCCGGCCCGTTGGTCGCTTCGAGAGCGCGCCGAATCCCCAGCAGCCCGGCCTTGCAGTTGAGCGTATCCATGACGGTTTCGAGCAACAGCAGGTCGACCCCGCCCTCAATTAGCCCCTCGGCTTGCTCTTGATACGATGCGGCCATCTCATCAAAGGTCACACCGCCCGCGACGGAGATGCTGCGCGTAGTCGGGCCCATCGCCCCCGCCACGAAACGCGGCTGATTCGGCGTGCTGGCCGCTCGTGCCTCCTCGGCCGCCAATTGCGCCGCTATCCGATTTAACTCTCGTGCATCATTCTGCAGGCCATATTCGGCCAACACGATCGAGGTGGAACCGAAACTATTGGTTTCGATTATGTCCGCGCCTGCCGTCAAAAATCCGCGATGTAACTCACGAATCTTGTCGGGACGCGTCCGCACCAGATTTTCATTGCATCCTTCCAGGCTCGGACCACCAAAGTCCGCCGCTGAAAGGTTCATGTCTTGAATTGAGGTACCGGCAGCGCCATCAATGATGACGATACGGCGTGCGATCAGGTCGCGCAGCGTCGCTATCCTTTCCCTGTTCTCTGCCATTCGGGCAACATCCGGCAAAGGTATAAGCAAATCTTTTGCCGACGATGTTTGAACATCAAGGATAGCCGTCCAATCCGGTTGGGGCAATTTTGCCGCATAGGCCGAGCCTGCGAGGCCGTGCGGCCATGAGTCTGCGAATAGCCGCCAGAAGAATCTGAAGCCGAGCCTGCGAGGAAGTGCAGCGCTTGCCGAGCCACAGAGGAGCGCACGAATGAGTCTGCAAGGTAAGCGATATTAAAGAGTCTTCGAGCGCAATGCTTATGAAAATCTGAACCACGCCTCGCACAACGATGCATTGCGACCAGGCCAGTGCAATGCGTATAAATCTAAGTTTTGTGCAGCGAGAACCTGCTCGCGGGCTCGCGCATAGACCCGAAACCTGCACAGCGGGCTCCGCTGGGAGAACTCGATGATTTTAGCCTGGTTATGTTTCTTTGACGGCTTGGTCGCTCTCGCCGTGATGGCCGCGGGGCTGGTCGGGGCCCATTTTGGCCAGGCCGCCCCGAGCGTCGGCTTTCAGGTCTTTATTATTGGCCTGCTCAACGCCGCTATCGGCCTGATGCTGGGCCTCGTCGCTGTGCCCATGGCGATGTTCTCGCCCGCCCGCAAGAATGCCCGTGTCCCCGCCTTTATCGGCTTCGCACTCTCGCTCGTGATGGTCGCGACTGTCGCTGTAATCGTCGCACCCCGCCTGAAATATCCACCGATCAGCGACGTCAGCACCGACATTGCCAATCCACCCAACTTCGTCCATGCCAACCAGCTACCCGGCAACGCCGGGCATGACATGAGTTATAGCCCGGTATCGGCGCAACTCCAGCAGCATTCCTCGATTTACGCTGGTCTCGCGCCACTCAAATTCCCCGGCTCTCCCGACCAGGTCTTCAAGCGCGTACAAATCGTCGCTGGCGAGATTCCAAACTGGCAGATTCTGTATACTGACCCTGCGACCCATACACTCGAAGGTATGGCGACTTCCAAGGTCTTTCGGTTCAAGGACGATTTCGTGATTCAAGTCCGCCCCGCCGACGGGGCTGGCAGCCTAGTCGAGATGCGCTCGCGCTCTCGCGCCCAGCAGGCCGATCTTGGCTCTAACTACGATCGTATCGTGAGCTTTTTCAACGACTTGCAAAATCCGCCGTCGCCCGCTCCGCCCGGCACCCCCCAAGCCCAACCTTGACGATTATGGAGCAGTCGCGAAGTTTTTCTAACTGCCGATGTGCCACAGACTTTCCGGCCATCGATGACGGGCCCCAAAAATGCCGACCTTAATGCTCCCGGATACTCAAGAAGAGCGCCCTAGGCTTTCAGCACGCCGGACAACTTCGCGACGTGGGTCGAAATCGCGTCCATCAACGCCGGAGATAGGCAATCGTAAGGCTCAAGACCGAGTTGTTTCAGCCTTGACCGGACCGCGCCCTGATTCGCAGGATCGGCGCCCGATTCGATAATCGACGAAACGAACGCCGCGAAAGTCGGCTCCGACCAACCAGAATCAGGCGAAAGTTCCGTGTGGATAAAGTCAAACCCATAAAACGGATGCTTTGAATTCTCGATGCGGCCGTACAGGTGTACCCCGCACTCCTTGCATGCGTAGCGCTGGATGGCCGCGCTTGGATCCACGATTTTCAACTTATTCGCGTTTTCCGTCACCGCCAATTTGTCGCGAGGGACGACTGCAACCATGGAAAACAACGCGCCGGACGGCTTCCAGCATTTGGTGCAGCCGCAAACGTGATTGTAAGCGGATTGGGACTCGATCGATAATTTGACGGGTTCGCGCGTGCATTTGCAGCTTAGCGTCCCTCCGGCAAAGTCCTTCGCTCCCGCCTTGACGCCGCCATCGACCGACGGATGAATTGAAATTGTTGCCGCCATAGTTACCTCTCCATAAGGGCGCCGATGGACCGTTCACCCTCTGTACCGTTCAGCCGCCGATCAGATTTCTCGCAGAAAGCCTTAGGGCTTGAGTGCGCGCATCGCCCGCTTCACCGCGCTCGCCCTATCCTCGCCCACCGGATTCACGAACACGATCGCCCATCCGATTCCCGGCGCTGCTAATTCCTGCAACCGCTCACGCACTCGTCCCTCCGATCCCACCAGCAGCGTTGCGTCGATCATCTTGTCCGTTATCGCAGCAATCGCCGCCTTGCCATCGCCACCCGCCGCACGGATTCCCTCCATCTCCTTGGCAAAGCCCGCATTCGCAAACATGTTTCCGTAGAAGCGCAGTGCCCCATAGCGTGAAAGCAGCGTACGCGCAGGCTTCCGCGCCAGCTCCAGGTCATCCGAGATAAACGCGGTCGCGAACATCGTCGGCTCGATTTCATTTGGATTGCGCCCGGCCTTCTGCGCGCCCTCTGCGATTTCTCCCAACGCCTCTTTGATCCGCGTCGGCGGAAAAAAGTTGAAGATCACTCCATCCGCGATTTCCCCCGCCAGCCGTACCATCGGCTTGGACACCCCAGCTAGATACAGCGGCACCTTGCCAGTCGTCACCTTCGGATTTGTCTTGCCGCCCTCGAGCATCTTGCGCAGCGTCGCGACCGTCGCGCGCATCTTCCTCATCGGATCGGCTGGACCACCCATGTCGATTCCGATCGCACTATTGCCCTCGCGATGGCCCGTGCCGAGTCCCAGGATAAACCGTCCGCCGGTGAATTCATGCAGCGCCGCGACCTCGTTCGCCAGCAGGTTCGGATGGCGCAGGTAGATATTCGTAATCGCCGTGCCGAGCTTCACCTTATGCGTGTTGAAACCGATTCCCAGCGAGCAGGCCAGCGAATCGTTATTTGCTTCGGTCATGAACACGCCGTCAAACCCGGCATCCTCCGCCGCCCGCGACCATTCGATAATCGTCTGCATTGGACTGTCGGGCATGATCGAAAAGGCGAGGGCGATTTTAGGCATGATGAAATCCTTTCGCGGCAAACTTGTACTTCTTGATAACCGCCCCTGCCGCCAATCGCAACCAAATCTTCAATTTGCCAGTCCCCACCTTACCTCCCCTGTTGTTAAAGGCGGCGCGCCCGCTATTATTACGCTTCCAGGCTCAGTCCTTTGGACTAAGCTCATTAAGGCGAGCATCAAGGCAGAATCCGGGGATAACCAGATGCGCAACCACGCTGAAACTCCAGTGCAACGCAGATGATCGCGATTGTCGATTACCGGGCCGGCAACCTTACTAGTGTCGCTCACGCCTTGGAGCATTTGGGCCATCGCTGCGAAATCACCGACCAGCCCGAGCGCATTCGCGCCGCCGATCATGTGATTCTCCCCGGTGTCGGCGCTGCCGGCGCTACAATGGACCATCTGCGCTCGCTCGGCCTCAACAACGTCATCCGGAAGGATGTCGTCAAGGCCGGAAAGCCCTTCCTCGGCATCTGTATCGGTATCCAGGTCCTGATGGAGCGCAGTGACGAGGACGACGCTCAGTGTCTGGGCCTCATCCCCGGCGCCGTCTTGCGCTTCCCTTCAATCGTTGACGGACGCCCCTTCAAAGTTCCGCAAATTGGCTGGAACCGCGTCCGTCAGACTGTTCGCCATCCGATCTTCGATGGCGTTTCCGACGACAGTTACTTTTACTTCGTCAATTCCTACTACCCGGTGCCTGCCGAGGAGTCCGACGTGATCGCGGTCGCCAACTATGGCGTCTCGTTCACCGCCGCGATCGCCCACGACAATATCGTCGCCACCCAGTTCCATCTCGAAAAAAGCGGCGCCGTAGGACTCAGGATGCTCGATAACTTCTGCCGCTTCTGACGATGGTCGCCAAACGCATCATTCCATGCCTCGACGTTCGTGACGGTAAAGTCACCAAGGGCGTGCAGTTCCTTGAAAACGTTGATGTTGGCGATCCGGTCGCGATGGCCCGCTACTACTATGAACAGGGCGCCGACGAAATTGTTTTCTACGACATCACTGCCTCCAATGAGCGCCGCGGCATCATGCTCGACGTGGTCCGCGCCGTCGCCCGTGACATCTTCATCCCTTTCAGTGTAGGCGGCGGCCTCCGTACGCTCGAAGATATGCGCGCGGTCCTTCTGGCCGGTGCCGAAAAGGTCTCCATCGATTCTGGCGCAGTGCGCAATCCCAATCTTATCACCCTTGGCGCTCGCGCCTTCGGCAGCCAATGTATTGTGCTCTCGATGCAAGTTCGTCGCGCTGCTTCCCGCGAGCAATTTCCCTCCGGCTATGAAGTCGTGATCGACGGGGGCCGCACTCCAGCCGGCCGCGACGCTCTCGCATGGGCACGGGAAGGCGCTAAACTCGGCGCCGGGGAGTTATGCATCAACTCGATTGACCGAGATGGCACCAAGCTCGGCTATGACCTCGCGATTACCCGCCTCATCAGTGAATCGGTGCCGATTCCAGTCATCGCCTCTGGCGGGGCCGGTGAGCCGAAACATCTGCTAGACGCCTTCACCACCGGCGCTGCCGATGCCGCCATAGTCGCTTCGATTATCCACTACGGCGAGCATCCCATTCCTGACCTGAAGCGTTACTTGAGAAACGCTGGGGTCGAAGTCCGCGACCCGGTCGTCGCGTAAAGGAGCGTCCCTTGAAAATCGCGTTGGTGGTCTCCGATTTTAACTTTGACGTAACCTCGCTGATGGCCGAGCGGGCGCGCCGCCACGCGGAGTTTCTCGGTGCCGAATCCGTCCGTGTTGTGCACATTCCCGGTGTCTATGATATGCCGCTGGCCGCCAAGCGCCTCCTCAAGCGCAAGGACGTCGACGGCGTCGTTCTGATCGGTGCAGTCATCAAGGGCGACACCAATCACGACGAGTTGATCGCCTCTGCGACTGCGAGCGCCGCTACCAGTCTCTCCCTCGAATTTGACAAGCCAGTCGGCCTCGGTGTCACCGGCCCTGGGATGGATCGCCTCCAGGCGCTTGATCGTATCGACAACGCCAAGAACGCCGTTGAATCGGTTATCCGCATGATACGAACACTTAAAGAACTCGAATAACCAACACCTGTTAAGAATCCCTCACTCCCTCAATTGCCGCTTCTCCGCCCCCCTCCTATACTCGCTCCCGTGGTGCCGACGAGGGGAGAGGGCGGGTTGAGGACGCGATCACAAACTTTCTCGACAAGGGCGGCTGCGCGCATTCTCGCGGTCCCTGCCCATCGTATCCGTTATTGGGTCAAACAAGAGCTGGTTGTTCCCGCTGCTGCACGCGGACGCCGCTACCGCTTCGCCTTCAATGACTTGCTGATGATGCGCCTCGCGAAAGATCTTTTGCCCACCCGCGGCCGCCTCGAACCGTTCCAGCGATGCTTCGCGAAAGTCAAAAATTTCTTCGAGCCGGACCGCCCTGTCACTTCGCTGCGCCTCGACACTCTCGATGGCCGCATCGTCGTGCGTGATGGCAACGCTGCGTTCGAAGCTGAAAGCGGCCAGATGCTGCTTCAGTTCCATGCACCCCCGCGTCCTCTCGGCAAAATAGAAGATCGCTTCGGTCCGGCGCGTGTGCGCGAGCGCTTTGAGGAGACCCGCCAGCTTGCAGAGACCGATCCACTGAAGGCGTTGACGATTTACAGCGAACTGCTTGCCAACGAGCCGCGTAACTTCGAGGCCCATCTGCGGATGGCCACTGTGCTTGAGCAAGAGGACGATTCGGCCGGCGCCATCCGCCATCTCCAGGCCGCTGCCGTTATCCTTCCCGGCAATCCCGAAGTGCATCTGCGGCTAGGTGTGCTCTATCGTCGCGTCGGCGATCCCGACAACGCGATCGAAAGCCTGTTGCGAGCCGCCGCCTGCGACCCTCTCTCTATCTCAGCCCATCGCAATCTCGCCGAAATCTACGAGGAATCCGGCCGCCGCCGCGACGCTCTCCGCCATCTGAGCGCGATCAACCGCCTCAGCCGTGACCACCACTCCTAGAGTCCGTTCCTCCGGCGGCAGTGGTGATTTGCATGCGACGGCTCCACGAAACTCTCCGTAATTCTCGCGCCATAGGCTCTGCTGGCAAGGGCGTGTGCGACTAAGTCCGCGAACGTTGCGCTTAAAGCATCCGATCTGCCCGCGCAAAGAATCTCGATCATTTTGTCGAACTGCTTTGACGGGATGCCTGTCGCCTTTGCGTTTGCACGACCAACGTCGGCAGGCTTAAGCCTGAATCAGAGTAACCAATTACTCGCAGCTAGCTTCGTTGTATTCCCCCGCAACCCAACGCTAAGCTTGAGCGTATGGATTCACGCCCGCTCAAGCGCATCGACATTCTGCGCCATGAGCTGAAAGCTCTCCGCTATATCCTCGACAATTATCACGCCGGTAAACTCGCTGGTTCCGCACTTCCCCCTCGCAACGATTTCCAGGCCGATCAGGCGCGCGAACTTTACGACGCCATTGTCAGTGCACCGAGCCGCGCGGACGCCGAACGCCACATCGCTGGAATGGAGTTCGACGATGTCGACATCGCTTCATTCCTCCGTCTAACCGGCGAGCACTACTACACTTATCCAGCGCTGGTCAGCGAGCGCGCGAAGGCGATCCGCGAAGGTACCCTGCGGATCGAAGCCGCCTGATGACTCTCGCGGGCGAACTCCATTTTCTCCTCGACGGCGACGGCGCGCTGATCGCTTTTCAGGAAAAGGACCATTCATGGGCGGGCGCGCTCGCTTTCTCCAGCGAAGCTGCGGCCCGACGCTTTGCTGATCAAAGCCGTCTCATAGCGGCCGAAATCGCCGCGATTGATACCGCCGATCGCGCAAGCGTCGCCGCCTTGATTGGAACCTTAAAACGTCGTCCGATTCGCTACCTGTTGCTCGATCTCGATTATCAAAGCGGTCAATGCCGTCAGATCGATTTCGAGGGTGATAGCTTCGGTGCAATTACTGACCGCCAGTTCATCGCCGCCGAGCACCAATCGCAACTTGGATAGACCGGCGCACACTCGTTAAATCCCGCCGATCGCATCATTGAGTCGACTCCTTCAGCCCTAATGACCCTCTCTCTCGAATCCATCGATCAAGCGCGCGAACGGCTTCGAGGCATCATTAAGCCAACTCCGCTGATGCCCAGCGCGACGCTTTCTCGTATGCTCGATGCTGACGTCCTGCTCAAGCTCGAAAACCTCCAGCGCACCGGCTCATTCAAGCTTCGCGGTGCCTATAATCGAGTCGCCACAATCACGCCCGATGAGGCCGCCCATGGCGTGATCGCCGCCTCGGCTGGTAACCACGGCCAGGCACTTGCCTATGCCGCAACGCGCGCGGGCGTCAAAGCCACCATCGTGATGCCGCGAACGGCCGCCATCGCCAAAATCGACGCGACCCGAAGTTACGGCCAACAAGTCATTCTCGAGGGCGCTAATTATCAGGAGGCTCGCGCTGCTGCATGGGCCTTGGGCCAGCGCAACGGAGCGCTTTTCGTTGACGCTTACGACGATCCTTTCGTAATCGAAGGGCAGGGTACTATCGGCCTCGAAATCGCCGATGAGACTAACGCCGACGTGATGCTCGTACCCGTGGGCGGGGGCGGACTGCTTGCAGGCATCGCGCTGGCTCTCGCCGAGCGCTCACCCAATACTGAAGTGATTGGCGTCGAGGCGTCCGGCTCTCCGCAACTAAGCGTCAGCCTTGCCGCCGACGCCCCCTCAGCCATTAGTAGCCCCGTCGACACAATCGCCGACGGTCTTGCGACCGGACGCATTGGACGGCTGCCGTATGAAATCATTCGCGCGCATGTCCACCGATCCATTGCCGTCAATGATTTCGAAATCGGCGAGGCGGTCCTGCTGATGCTCGAGCGCATGAAACTCGTCGCCGAGGGCGCCGGCGCCGCCGCTCTTGCCGGAGCGCTCAAGCTCAAGCCTGAATTGCGCGGCAAACGCGTCGTGGTATGCATCAGCGGCGGCAATATCGATATCAACCTGCTCGATCGCATCATCAGCCATGGCCTTGCTCAGGCCGGCCGTCTCGTCCGTTTAGGGATCAGTCTTCATGACCGCCCCGGCGAACTGCAAAAGCTGCTCGCTCTAGTCAGCGAATCGGGCGCCAACGTCCACTCGATTGGTCACGACCGCTCGCGCCGCGACGTTCCGATAACCGGTGCTCTGGTCGAGATGGAACTCGAAACGCGCGGCCCCGATCATGTCAACGAGGTCCTGCGCCGCCTCGAACAAAACGGCTATGTAGTCGAAACCCCGCCCAGTCCGACTCGCCGTTAAGATCTCAAGGACACTATTAACTACATGCAGTAGGCATCATGCGGTCCGGGACCGCCAAGATTCACGATCCAAACCTCTCCCACCTGTTCTCTAACTGAACATCGACGCGAGCCAGCCCTTACGCACCATCTTGCCCGCTGGCCGCATCTCCGCGGCGAGACTCTCCAGCTTTGTGCGGAACGCTTCGTGATCACGCCTTTGCTGTTCCCGCCAATCGGCATCATTGCCCTCGCGCCGCGCGATTTCTTCGCGCGCCGCTGTCCGGCGCGCGAAGAAATCCTCAAAGGCGCCGCGCACCGCCCGGCACATGGGAGACTTCGGTACGAACGATCCATGACAATGCGGGCAATGGAACACCACTCCCGCCTGAAAATGCCGATA
>DATKPK010000027.1:0-33520 GCA_035524095.1 Binataceae bacterium (SeqCode)
ATTTGCTGCTGCTGGCGGGAGCGCTGCGGGCGCCGTCGGCGCTCGCAGCGCTCCCACCACGCGGCCCACGTCGCCCTCGAGCATATGCATCCGGCGCACCTCAGCGACTGGCCGATCGGCCATGCGGGCGATCGCCTCGAGCATCAGCCCCTCACTCATCCCGTGGCGCATCTCGCCGATCAGAATCTTCGCGAGATACTTACCTTCAAGTGTGCTTGCGCGCTCGAAGAGGCCACGCAAAGCATCGAGCTTGGCGCGGCGCGAATTGCGTCCTTCGATTTGGCTGATCGCGATCAGCCCATCGTAAACCTCGGTCAGAGTGAGTTTCGGCGGAGGCTCGGCAGGGCGTAGCTTTAGCGCTAACTCGATCGCTTCGCCGAAATCGGTCGCTGCGGCGAAGATATCCTCACCGAGTGCTTCGCTATCGCCGCTTTCGTCGGCGAGCGACGCGGCGATTCGCCAGACCGCACGGCCACTCACGTTTAGGCGTTTTTCTTCCCCTTGGGGCAGGGCCTTGCCGACCATGAAGCGCGCAGCAATCGCCGCCTCGGCTGGCTCAATACTTGAGAGGAAGTCGGCTGCTGTCTGCGCCATCTGCAGACGGCTGGAGGTTTGTCCAAGCGCCTGACACGCCTGTGCGAAAGCGTCGAAGCTAGCCACGTCTGCCAGCATATCGAGCGGCGCCGGTGATCGCGACCCGCTAATCTGAGGCGGCAGCCGTCAAGGTGATCATTGATTCGGGAGCCGGTGCTGTGGCGGGAGCCGCCGCTGGCTTGCGCCAGCGCATGATCAATTCAGCACCGAAGATATACGTGGTTTCCTCGTGGACGAAGCCCTGTCGAGTGAGAATCTCACTCAGGCTGGCGCGTGTGTAATGGGTAATGTGATCGTCGCGATAGGCGCCAGGTTTGAGCATGCCGTAGATCGGCTCGATCGTGCGCCAAGCTCGGGTCGCATAGTCAGGGGTGCCGATAAGCAGGGTTCCGCCCGGCTCAAGCACACGCCACATCTCGGTGAACAGCGCGCTTGCCTGCGGTACATGCTCGATTACCTGCGAGCTGATCAGGCAGTCGCATGAGGCATCGCGAAAAGGCAGCGCGAAAATCGAGCCGCGCACGATCGGCACGCCGCGCCGATTGAGAAAACGCGCTTTGGCAATGCTCAATTCCATCCCAATAGCGTTGTTGAGGCTCTGGATAATGATGCTTGAGCCGCAACCGAGATCGAGGATGCGAGATGCTCCGCGCGCCCAGAAGGTCAAGATTCGATGACGGCGGCGCTGCCAATAGCGCTGGAGCGGAATAAGGCTGTAAAAGGCACGTTCGTCGTAATCCGCCGCACCAAAGGAGTTACGCATCGGCCACAGCGCGATCGCCGTATAGGTTAGATCAACCCCAAAGCGGACGAGGCGCGCGTGCGAGCGGCCCGCGTCACGTGGGAAGTAAGTGAAGGGAACTTCATAGACGCTGAAGCCAGCCGCGTAGGCTTTGACCAGAATTTCTTCGAGGACCTCGAAGTTGCGGCTTGTCAGGTTCAAGCCATCGATTGCTGAGCGCCGATAAAGCCGGAAGCCGCTCGACATATCGAGCACCGGCAACGACAGCGCGCGGCGCATCGCGAGATTAAGCAGACGGCTCAGGAGACTACGGCCAAGTCCGGTGTAAGCCGCGCCGCCGCGCGTATAACGTGAAGCGATCACGATATCGGCGCGGGTGCGCGCGCGCCACATTTTGGCGACAAAGGCTGGCTCGTGTGACATATCGGCGTCGAGCGTCAACATGTAGTCACCACGCGCTTCGGCGAAACCGGTCTCGAGCGCGCCCGCATAGCCGCGGCGCCGTTCACGCACGGAACGCGCACCCAGTCCTTCGGCTATTGCAGGCGTGCCGTCGGTCGAACCGCCGTCCACGACGATTATCTCGTAGGCCAGCCGCTCACGTTCAAGTAACGTACGCATACGCGGCAACAGGACGCGCAGGTTCTCGCCCTCATTCATTACCGGCAAAATCACGGATAGATCGATTGCCATCACCTCATTCTTCTATTTGGATTCAGCATCGGGAGAAACCCGAGCCAGAAAGGCCGCCGATCATCTATCGACGCCAGTCAGCCTCAGATTGTTCATAAATGTTTGCAGGACGAAAAACCCTGACTCACTAGTCTCGGCGCGCCCTTGCTCACTTCGGCGGTGCGCCGTACTCTCGATTTGGTAGAAGTGGCGGGAGCGGTGGCGATGGATCTCTCCGACAAGATGATTTTGCGCAAAATCGGTCTTTCAACCCGGCGCGGTATGGTCTGGTTGAAGGAATCGTTGCTAGCGATCGTTCTGATACTGAGCGTCGCGCTCGGTAATGGGACAGCTTTCGCGCGCCATTCTGCCGCGGCGGGAGGCGACGAGGAAGGTGGCGGCGGCGGCAAAGTTACGGTCCCTATTGTGCCGCTCAACGAAATCACAGTGTTCGGCAATCGGCCCGCGCCTTTCGCGCTCGACGCTCACGCGGCAGTACTGCTCAACGCCCAAAGCGGCGAGATGCTCTACGGTTACAACGAGCATGAGCGGATGCAGCCGGCGAGCTTGGCCAAGATGATGACCTTCTACCTGACCCTCAAAGGATTGAAGGAGCAGCGCCTAACGCTCGATACGCAAGTTCCGATCAGCGAGGCCGCGTGGCGGCTTTCACTCAACGATTCGGTGTCGCGGATGTTCCTTCAGGTTGGGCAGAAAGTTCCAGTGCGCGACCTGCTCTACGGCCTGATGGTCTCGTCAGGCAACGATGCGGCAGTAGCCCTGGCTGAATATCAGGCGGGGAGCGGTGATGCTTTCGCGGTTGAGATGAATCAGGAAGCGCAGGAGTTGGGCTTGAGCGAGACTCATTTCACTAACCCCGACGGCTTGCCGACGGACGATGAATATACGACTGCATGGGACATGGCCCATTTAGGACGCGCAGTTATCACTAATTTCCCTCAGGCGCGCGATTACACGTCGGCCAAGGAATTCACCTTCGATAAAATCGAGCAACGCAATTTCAATACGCTGCTGTTCTACGACTCACGCGTTGATGGCATCAAGACCGGCCACGTACAGGAGGCCGGCTATCATCTAGTGGCCTCAGCGCACAATTCCGATCTCCAGTTAGTGTCGGCCGTGATGGGCACGCCGAGCATGGAAAAGCGGCGGGTCGAGACTGACAAGCTGCTCGATTGGGCGTTTCGAACTTTTACGACGGTCAGCCCAGATTGGCACAGTGCCGCACCCGCGCAGATTCGGGTCTATCAAGGCGATATCGAAGAAGTTCCGATCGCGCCGGTTGGTGGCACGCCTTACTTCACGGTTGGGCAAGGCGATGAGAAGAAGGTAGCGCTGACGGCGTCCTTAACACAAAAGCCGCTGATCGCACCGATCAAAAAAGGAACAAAGGTCGGCGATCTGGCCGTGACGATCGCTGGGAAACCGGTCTCGACTGTTGCCCTCGTCACTCAGCAGGACGTTCAAGTGGGCGGCATGGTCCATCGGGCGATCGATTCTATCAGGCTCCGCCTGTGAGTCCCGCGGCTTCGCCGATGAAGCAGATGACGGGCGTGGTGGCGTCGGCGACGCCACGCCGATCAGTTAGCGATCAGTTAATTGTTGCGCGTAAATATTTGCCAATTCCCTCGATAGCTTCCTGCCCCTCTGGCAGGAAAGGCGCGAACATTTGCCAGACGTGGATCATCTCTTGCCACGGCTCCAGCGTGACTTTGACCCCCGCGGCCTTCGCGCGATCAGCGAGACGGTTGGAGTCGTCGAGCAAAGTTTCCGCCTCACCTACCTGGATTAGAAGCGGAGGTAGGCCCTTCAAATCCGCATAGAGCGGGGCAGCGAGTGGCGTGCGCGGATCCTTGCCACCGAGATACGCCGCGGCCATCCCAATTAGCCCTTCCTTCTGGACGACTGGATCGACCGATGCTTTGGTGGTCATCGACTCGCCGATCCCTTCCAAATCCACCCATGGCGAGAGGCATACGCCCGCCCCGGGGGTAGCAAGCTTGGCGTCGCGAATCGCGACCAGGGTAGCGACCGTCAGACCGCCTCCAGCAGAATCGCCCGCCACGGCGATATGTGACGCCTGAAGCCCCTGCGCCAGCAGCCATCGGTAGGCCACGACCGCGTCTTCCACGGCGGCAGGAAACGGATGTTCTGGGGCGAGGCGATAGTCGATTCCCAGCACGCGGAAGCCCGAAGCGCGAGAGATCCGCGCCATAAGGTCGCGATGCGTATTGATGGAGCCAATCACATAACCGCCGCCGTGCAGATAGAGCACCGCCCGATCGGCCGACGCATTCGGTGCCGAGATCCATTCGGCGGGTACACCCCCGGCGCTAACTTTTTCCTGCTTGATGTCGGCGGGAATCGGCGTGTTTGTGCCAAGTTCCTCGAAATTGGCGCGCATCTCCTGCGTCGTCTTTGCCGGTTTCTCAATCAGTTGCTTGAGGACAGCGATAGCCGTCTGAAGCTGTGGACTAGCCATAAGTAACTTTTACCTCCGAAATTTGAGCCTCAATATCCAAGCCAATTTTCTTACAAGTGTCTCAAGAGGCCGGTAGCCTAGCGCAGCACTGCTGTTAGCTCAAAGTCAAAAGCTCAGCTGTTAATCGTTTCGCAACAGACCGGCGAGACCGGCGAAAAGCAGCGGCGTAATCGTCCATCCGGCGAGGATATGAATCCACAAATACCAGCGCAGCATCGTAGCTGCAGCCTCATGGCCTTTAGTCGCGGCAGGACTGCCCGCCGCTGATCCATCAGGAAGAGCCTCGAGAGTGTCATGGCGAGCATGCAGCGGATTCGGCCGCCAGTAGATCCCTTGATGGAGATCCACCACCGGCATGAAGTTTTCCAGCGAGTAGACAAAGGCGTTGAAGGCCGGGTAATGCAGCGGCGGCTCGCCCGTGCGGACGAAAGTCATGTAGGCGCCTTCTTCGGTCGGGGTGATCAGACGGGCGCGATAACCCCAGCCAAAAAATACAGCGCCGATCATCACGAACAGGAGAATCCACCACAGTGCCCGCAGCGGACGGTAGCCGTAACCAATCGTGATTCGCAGGATAAACCGCCATAGGCGATCGCTCATCTTGAGGTGCGCATATCGCGTCATCGCATCTTCTTTGGCGATGCGCACCTGAATAGCGCCCTCTTCTGCACCGTCCTGGCTGAGGACCTGGGCGAGTTGGCGATAAGGCTGCGGCTGGCTCCACAGCGCGACGGGCTGGCGATGGAGCCATTCGAGACGCTGCTCTGCGTTGGCCGGACCGCCACTGAAATCACCGTAGACGAAACCGGTGATATTGAGATTGCCGGGTGCCGGCCAACTCGCCGCGTCGTCCCATAGCGAACCCGCGTGGGCTTCACTGAGGTCGAGTTGGGTACGCGGGCCAGTGGTAATTGCGACCCAGTAGATGGCCCCATCGATCATCGCGCGTTCGGCATTAAGGCCATTGTCGCCTTTGCTGGTGAAAATTGCGTGATTGAAACTGACCGACTGGCCGACGTGCGCCAGCCGTAGGTCGATCAGGCCGGACGTCGTAAAGCCCTCGTGAAACAACAAGTCGCCGTGGATAACTGCTTCGACCGCTGAAAAGGGATCGGCGCCAGTCAGATGAGCGCCGGTCAAATCAACCGTGCCGCCAATTTCCGAACGGAAGAGGTCGACTTCGTCGTACGTGCCAAACCGCAGAGTCAGGTCACCGCGAACGGCCGCCTGCTCGCCGTCAATGGTGCCGGTCCAGCTGCGACGCAAGTCGAGTTCCTGAAGATGTGCGAAGGAAAATTCGATGCCCGCGGGGACTGCGCAAGAGAGCATCGTCAAGGGCAGCGTTGCATCGTGATAGGAAAGGTCGAGCGAGCCATCGATTAGCGCTCCAGCCACGCCAACGCCACTCGGATCGACCTGAAGGGAGGCGTCCTTGTTGGTCATGAGCCAGACGATAATCGGCGCGCGGATCGTGCGATCGGCGCCCCATGATTTACCGTGAGCAGGATTATTGAGCGGATTATCGGGATCGTCGCTCGGACTCGACCACGCAAGCTCGCGATAAGGGGCGTGGCGGACCAGCTTTACTTCAGCAGCCGAGAGATTGCCGAAACGCTGGCGTGCCATTTTCTCGAGTTCATCTGCGGCCGCCGCGCGGGGATCGATTTGTTGAAGGTTTGAGGGCTGGAGCGAAACGTTTGGTGAATCGGCTCGTGCGAGCGTTACCGCGCAAATGACGATCGCCAGAATCAGATTGGCGATCAGGGCTTGGCGGCGGGTCACGCCGTTATTGTTCTCCGCACGCCCCGATCACACAACGCTGCGGAAACCCTCTAGCGGAAGGCCGGTGCAATCTCTTCGATAGCCAGCCGCATATTGTCGTCGATATCGGCCTGGCGGCAGGCCCAGCTAATCAAAACCGTGCGAGCACCGGCGTCGACATATTCCTTGAGGCGCTTGCGGCAATCGTCTGGCGTACCGGAGAGCGTGTAGCGGGCGGCAATTTTCGAGAAATCTTGAGCGTAAGTCCCGCCCAGCGCTTTGGCTGCCTGCTCTAGTGCCTCGTCTCGATTCGGGTAGATCGAGGCGAAGATAAACAGGCCAGGACGAAAGCCACTCATATCGCGTCCGGCTTCCTTGCCAAACTGATTAATCTTCTCGAGGCTCTCGTGCAGCATCTCGGGCGTGTACATGTAGGGAATCCAGCCGTCGGCGTAGGCCGCCGCACGTTTCATCGCAGGCTCCTTACGACCCGCGACCCAGATCGGCGGATGAGGTTTCTGCACCGGCGAAGGCGCCAGCGTGACGCCGGTGAATTTGGTATAGCGGCCGTCGAACGAAACGTCCTTTTCCGTCCAGAGCTTTTTGATTACTTCAAGCGCTTCGTTCGTCCGCGATCCGCGCTGCTTGACCGGCACGCCGCAAGCCTCAAACTCCTTCGGGAATTCGCCGCCAATCCCGACGCCGAAGTGGTAGCGGCCATCCGACGCCACGTCGAGCACCGAGGTCATTTTCGCTACCGCGACTGGATTGTTATAGAGCGGCAGCATCACAATCGTGCTCATCAGCTTGATTTTCGTCGTCGCGCCCGCCGCCACGGATAGCGAAATCAACGAGTTCGATACCGGTCCATGAAACATCATGTGCTCGCCGGTTACGACGTAGTCGAACCCCAACTGCTCGGCCCGTTGAGCCATCGCGGGAATTCCCTTGCTCGAAGTCAGCGTCGATCCAAACTCAACCGATGGCATGTCTTACTCCTAGTAGAACTAAGCTGTGCAAATGTGCGCGGGCAGGCTGCGCATCCTAACTCAGTGCGCCGTCGACGGCTAACTGGCTGATGCGATCGTCGCTGTAGCCCAGTAACTTTTCAAGCACGTACTGAGTATGCTGTCCGAGGGTCGGCGCGGCCCGTTCGACCCGTGCAGGTGTTCGCGACAATTTATAGCGCGAATTCTCGACCCACATCGTGCCGCTAACCGGATGGGGCACCTCGACATACTGGCCACGATGATGCACCTGCGGATCGGTATAAATCTCCGCAGCGTTTTGCACGCCGTGCGCCGGTACGCCCAATTCCTGAAGCAGGTGTTCTGTCTCGCGCGCTGGCCTGAGCGCGGTCCATTCGCCGACTAGCGCATCAAGCTCGGTACTCGCCGACTGCCGTCCCGCAACGTTCTTGTACCGTGGATCGGACGCGAGGTTGGGACGATCCATCGCGCGCGCGAGCGCCTGCCACTCACGATCGTTGCGACAGGCAATCGCGACCCATTGGTCATCACCCGCCGCCGGATAGACGCCATGGGGCGCAAAGTTTGGATCGTAATTCGCCACAGGATTTGAAACGCGCCCATTAGCCGCATAATCCAGCAGCGGCACGGTCAGAAAATGCAGCGACGATTCTGCCTGTGCCTGATCGATATACTGGCCCTCGCCGGTCAGTTTTCGATGGATTAACGCGGCCATCACGGCGACCAGCCCGAAGCGCGGAGCAATATAATCGGTGTAGGCGCTGAATGGTCCCGACGGCGGACGGTCGGGCCATCCGACCAGATTGTAAAAGCCAATCAGCGCCGCTGCGAGATTCCCGAAACCGGCGAAGCGGGCGAGCGGGCCGGTCTGGCCCATTAGACACGAGCTGATCATGATGATGTCGGGCTTGATCTTGCGAAGCGACTCATAATCGAAGCCCCACGCGCGCATCGCTTTCGGCGAGAACGATTCCGTCACGACGTCGGCCCATCGGACTAAATCGAAGACCACATCGCGGGCGGAAGGTTTCGACAAATCGAGGGTGATACCAAGTTTGCCCGCGTTGTTGTTAGCGAACAGCGCGGATTTTTCAGGATTCGTATCATTGCCGACAAACGGGCCGACGGTACGCGTCGGATCGGGGCGGCCAGTCGCCTCGATCCGCACCACGGTCGCGCCGTAATCGGCCATCGACCGCGTAACACCCGGTCCCGCGAGTACCCAGAAGAAGTCCAGTACTTTAACGTCGTCGAGGGGCAAGCGATTCGCCATCAGATAATTCCCCTGCGGCCATAATCTTCGATCTGCTTCGGCGTCAACCCTAACTCGCCGTAGACCTCAGCGTCATGCTCACCGATCAGCGGCGGCCGCCGGCTATAGCTGAGCGGCGCACCACTGAAGCGTGCGAAGGGTCCGGGATAGGGAAAGCTGCGCCCCAGTTCGGGATGTTCCAGCTTCTGCCAGTAGGCGCGCTCGTGAAATTGCGGATTCTCGAGCACGTCGGCGACGGTTGAAACCGGAGCCATCAGCAGGCCTTTTTCGCGTGCGAGCTGAAAAATCTCAGCCTTGGTCCGCCTGGCCACAAAGTTGGCGACTACGGTTTTCATTCGCTCGTATTCTTCGAGCGGCTCCTTGCCGGTGAGTAATAGGTCGCCGTAACCGATCCAATCCTTTTCATACATGGCCTTGTCGCACTCGCCGATTCCGTACAGGTATTCGACAAAGCGTTTCGTGAACGGTCCCAACGCCGTACCAAAAAGAAAGACCAGCGAGATTTGGCCGTCTTTCGCTTTCCACACGAGGGGTATGCGGAGCGGACCCATCTTGGCACCACCGGCCATCCGTTTGGTATCGCTGGCGCCGATTGGCGCGGCCAGCATCACTGATTGCATCGCGAGGCCGAGGCTTTGCACCGCCGACACGTCGATAGCCTGACCCTCACCGGAGCGCAGCCGTTCGTAGTACGCAATCAGCGCAGCACCCGCCGCGTCCACTGAAGCATGCAGGTAGGCTTGCGGTACGCTCATCCGAATCGGCGGACGATCCTCGTCCCCGTAAAGAATCAGCGGGCCGCCCGCCGCCATCGCGATCAAGTCGGTATCGGCGTAATCAGCCTTCGGACCATCCTGGCCAAACGGAGTGATCGATACGTAAATCAGCTTAGGATTGCGTGCGGCGAAGTCGCTATAACCGAGGCCCATCGCGGCCAGCGCGCCGGGATTTTCTGATTCGATCACGAAGTCGGCGCTCTCGCCCAAGCGCAGCAATAGTTCACGGCCTTCGGTGGTCTCGAGATTGAGGGTGATTCCTCGCTTGTTGCGATTATAGGCCCACCAATAGATCGACCGTTCCGGGGTCGCCTGACCATCGAAGAAAGGTCCGAGCTTCCGGACGGGCGAACCACCGGGCGGCTCGATTTGGATTACGTCAGCGGCCAAGTCGCCAAGAATCTGTCCGCAGAGCATCCCCCGCTCATTGGACAGATCGAGCACGCGGCATGAATTCAACATGATTGGTTGAGCGCTTCCTTCGCCTTCGCGATATCAACCGACGCGCTCGTCGAGTTGCACGATGATTCCATCAGGGTCCTCGAACAGCGCCGTCAGATATTTCTTGCTCGATTCCTCGCCGTAACCACCCGCGTCGAGTTCAGATGGCGGCACGAGGATTTTTACTCCGGCCTGCTTAAGCCGTTCGACAATTCCGCGCAGGTCGGTGACCCACCACGAGAAATGCGAGATACCGACCTCGTCGAGCTTGATCGGATTCCCCGGCGTTCCGCCCGGCATCTCGGTCAGAACCAGGAAACCCTTGTTGGGACCGCTGCCATAATTCAGGTGGACCGCGCGGCGCTGACCTTTTTCCGGATTGGCATAGAGGCTCTTCATCCCGCCGATCGGCTGCATCTGGTCGTAGCGCAACTCAAGACCGAGCAAGTCTCTGTAGAAATGAAGCGACTTGGCCATGTCGCGCACCCCGATCGCCACATGTGAAATTCCATTCATCGCCGTTCTCCCCAGCCCGCGATGCGCAACTGCCACCGCCGACCTTCAGACTTCCGAGCAATAGCGCACTCGGAGTGCCGCCGTAAAACCGCGGCGCCGACTATTCGATGCGCTGATCGTATTGCACGATGATGCCATCGGGATCGCTGAAGAGGCAGGTCAGCACTTTTTTTCCTGGCGGTTCACCATAGGCAACCGAATCGCTCTCAAATGGTCCAGCAAGAATCGGCACGCCGGCCGCGCGCAAGCGCTCGATCCGTTCGCGCAGATCGTCGACCCAAAACGCAAAATGATGCACGCCGATTTGATCGAGTTTAATCGGTTCGCCGCTGGCTACGCCCGGCGATTGCGACAGCACGAGAAAACTTGCGTGTGGTCCATCCTCGAAGCGTAGATAGACCGCGCGGCGCTTGCCCTTCTGATCGTTGGCGAACAGGGACTTTAGCCCACCGACGTTTTCCATCGCATCGGTCGTGACGCGAAGCCCGAGCAGGTCGCGATAGAAGTGCAGGGACTTGTCCATGTCACGAACGCCGACGGCAATATGTGAGACTGCTCGCATTGGTCGCTCCTTTGGCGCGGCGGCTCGCGCCGCACCCGATGGGCAATCAGGTTATCGCGCAGCGTTAAGCGTGCGCCGGCGAGGTTTCCGTGGAACTCGCCGCACTGCGTTGCAACTCTGCTGCAACTTGCTTCTCCACCGCCGTGCCCTTGAAGAAATTGGGATTGGTCCCGGCCCAGAACTCGGCCGGATAGGTGAAGACGAAATCGCGGAACTCATCCAGTGTGATCAAGCCGTCATCGACCAGCTCATGCGCCTCGATCAGCACTTCGCTCATATCAGGAACGTCGAAGTGGCCGATGTCGGAGCCGAACAGAATCTTCAACTTGGCCCCGTACGGATTGACTTTGGAATTGAATGCCCAAGCATTCAGCGGATCGTCGGCTTCGCATCCGAAGTAGAAATTGCGGGTAAATAGTTCCTTGAAATCACTCCCACGGGTAACACCCGTGGCGGCATAGTCGTCAATAATGTCAGCGCCCTTAGTCGCCCACTCGGCCGCGAACTCTTCACCCTCAACCACGCTCGACCATCCGTTGAGACGCTCAGCAGTAGCTTTACCGGCATAGCGTTCAAAGAGCTCGCGCAGTTGCTTTCGATTAAGCAGTGCTGGATTGACGTCCTCCAGCCCCTTGATACCTCGCTTCTTCCAATGGCCAATCAGGTCCGCATAGAGCTGGCAGGCCCATCCGACACCGCCTTCGAGGAAGCCAAATTTGAGCGTCGGGAAACGCCGCGTGACGCCGCCCATGAAGATCGCCTTGCACACCGCCTCGCCTGCCTGCGCGAAGTGACCGATATGGTTGTAGGTGAAGTTCGACGGCGACATTTTGAGGCCGAAGCCGCGCGAGCCGCTATGAAAGGTCGGCGCGACTTTCAGCTCCACGCACTTTTTCCACACCGCGTCATAGTCGTAAGGACTGTCCAAGCCGAGCACGTCATAATAGACGGCTCCGCGCGAGCGCTCTGCTGCCCTTGCCGGAATTGAACGGCGCACGAGGCTGCCCATCACAACGACCTTAAGCCCCAGTTCCCCAACCACGTGTTCCAGTTCGGCGATCGCCTCTTCCGGGGTGTCCATCGGAATCGCGGCGGCCGGAGTCAGACGATCGGCGTAAGGCGCGAAGGTCTCAGCTACATACGTGTTAAAGGCTCGGCAGGTCGCCCGCCGCTCTTCGTCATCGCGAATGAAGGCCAGTCCCAATGCCGAAGTGGGGTAGAGGACGCTGAAATCAAATCCCAACTCCGGCAGACGCTCGTGCAGGAGCTTCGGCAACAGTCCGGTCGCACGATCAATCGTGCTTTTGGTCGGGAACGCCCACCATGCCTCCTGCGCCCGCCGCTGAGCGAAACGCTCTTCGGGCGTCATCCGCACGATTCGTGCAACGGTGGCATCGCGCGAGGTAAAGCCCGCAACGGCCGCCTCGCCGCCGATCGCACGCAGGCGCTCGACGATTTCAGGACCGAATTCGAGCCAATGGCCGTCGGAATCAATCACCGGATGGGTCAGGCCGGAGCGTATCGTTCGCGGATCTGCATGGCCGTTATGGGACATTGAAAAAGCCTCCTGCCGCGACGTGGTCGCGTGGCGCAGCCAGCTATCGAATATCCGGCATACACCTTAGCGCAAGAGCTAGCGAAGGGCGGAATTTAATGTCAATAGGGCTTGCTTGCAAGCCCGCGCATGCGCGAGTCCGCGAGTGTCGTGCCTAAGAATCTGAGAGCTGGTGGTGGCGCACGACGATGACAGGCTGATTGGGTTGGCAATGGCCACTATCTCGGGCTAAAGGTCTGGCACTTAGAACGGAGCGAATCCAAATGGCTGAGAATTTCGTCCTCGTACATGGGGCATGGCACGGAGCGTGGTGTTGGGCCGGCGTGATCGGTCATCTCGAAGCCGCAGGCGACCGGGCTTACGCGGTCGACCTGCCGGCCCACGGAGCGAATCGTCTCGACCCGGCCTTGGCGACCCGAGGTCTTTACGTGGACGCGGTAGTCCGCCTGATCGAGGAGCATAACCTCAAGAACGTCGTGCTCGCGGGTCACAGCCTCGGCGGGATGACGATCGCGGGCGTCGCGCAGCGGATTCCCGAGCGGATCAAGCGCGTCGTCTTCGTCACCGCACTGGTGATCCCGCACGATTCGAGCCCGGCTGACGACCTCGGGCCGATTATGTCACCTGAGGCAGCCGGCCATATCCGCGGGCTCGCCGAAGGCGCACCAGTCATCACGCTCTCCGAAGAACGCTTTCGCAGCAGCTTCATTCAAGACGGCTCGCGCGACTTGCAGGACTTCGTAATCGCGGCTCTGGTGCCGGAACCGTCGAGGCCCTTCCTCGAATGCGCCCCGCTCAAGGACTTTTACTCATCAGCGGTCCCGGTCAGCTATGTGCTATGTGAACAGGACATTATTTTCGACGACGTTAAAGTGTGGGAGCGCTTCGCCGCGCGGTTCAGAAATCCGACGATCCACCGAATCAAGAGTGGCCACGAGGTGATGTTCACACAGCCGATCGCCTGCGCGAAAACGCTGGCTGCAGCCGCGCGCACCTGAATCGGATTCCAACTCAGTAGATATTTGCGTCCGATCGGCACATTTATTCGCGATGCCGTAATCGGGTAGCAACACTATTCGCGTAATTCATCCGGCATTTAGCCGATGGCAGGAGTGGCATTTGCCTCTCTTAGTCAGAAACGCCTTGGGAGGAGAGGCTTTTGATGAATTTTAAGCGCGTCTGCGCAATTGCCACCACTATCGCGATCTGGTTGATCGCCGCCAGCAACGCGTCAGCCAATCCATTGAACTTCGTGCAGACCAACACGCCGATCAAATATTTGGTCGTGATCTTTCAGGAAAACAACTCCTTCGATCACTACTTCGGCACCTATCCGAAGGCCGCAAATCCCGCCGGCGAGCCTGCTTTCACGCCGCTGCCCGGAACGCCTGGAGTGAATGGCTACACGCAGGCGCTGCTCACTCAAAATCAGAACTCTGCTCAGCCGTTCAGACTCGATCGCTCGCAATACTTCACCTGCGACAACGACAATCATTACTCGGCCGAGCAGTCGGCCTACGATAATGGCCTGGCCGACAAATTCGTTGAATTCACCAGCCCGACCTCGACCACCGGATGCCCCGACATCGCGAATCTGCCGATGGGCTATTACGATGGCAATACCGTGACCGCGCTGTGGAATTACGCTCAGCATTACGCGATGAGCGATAATTTCTTCGGCACCGAATACGGCACGACCGTGATGGGTCATCTGAATTTAGTCTCGGGTCAGACGAACGGCGCAACCGCGGGACCCGGCTCAATTTCAATCAAGAAAGATGTGGTCAACGGCAGCGTCATCGCCAATATCGATCCGGCGTGGGACGACTGCTCGACGCCCAGCACTTCGGCGACGATTCAGATGTCCGGCCTGAACATCGGCAATCTGCTTAGTAATGCGAAAGTGACCTGGGGATGGTTCTACGGCGATTTCACCCCGGCATCGGTCAGTGGCGGAATCCCGACGTGCACCGCTAACTACGATGGCCACTATGATCCTTTTCTCTACTATCAGTCGACTTCGAATCCGGCCCATCTACCGCCTTCGACGGTCGGCGCGATTGGGACTAACGCCGATCAGGCAAATCATAACTACGCACTCACCGATTTCTGGAATGCGGTCCATGCCGGCAATCTCCCACAGGTCAGTTTCCTGAAGGCTCCGGCAACGGAGACTGGCCATCCCGACACTTCGGATCCGTTGTCGGAGCAGCAATTCCTCGTCAATACGATCAATCAGCTACAGCAGACACCGTTTTGGTCGCAGATGGCGATTATGATTACCTATGACGACTCGGACGGCTGGTACGATCATGTGATGGCGCCGAACCTGAGCCCGTCGAGTGACCCAGCTAACGACACCCTTGCGGGGGACCTATTGTGCGGTAGTGTTCCGGGCGGCGCTCCGAATGATCGATGCGGCTACGGGCCGCGCCTGCCTATGCTCGTGATCTCGCCTTGGGCCAAAGACAATTATGTCGATCACGCGCTTACCGATCAGACCTCGATCCTGCGCTTAATCGAGGACAATTGGAGCCTGGGCACGATCGGCGGCGATTCGCTCGACGCCATGGCCGGTTCGTTGTTGGGACTTTTCGACTTCAGCACCAACGTTCAGCGTAATCCCAACCATCTGACGCTCGACCCGAATACCGGCGAGGTTGTGAGCACGCCGACGACTTACGCGCGCAACTAGTTCACCCGGGCGTCTTCACCGCATCGTTGAATCGTCGTCATCTATCGGCGGGCGGCGATGCGGTGATAGATTAAGGCCCGGTGCAGCCGCTGCTCGAAGTCAAAGACCTCCGTACATCGTTCTTTACCCCTCAGGGCGAGGTGCGCGCCGCCGACGGGATCAGCTTCGCCGTCGCCCCGGGACAGCTGACTGGAATCGTCGGCGAATCCGGCTCGGGCAAGACTGTCAGCGTGCTCTCGGTGATGCGTCTGTTGCCGGAAAACGCACGCATCACCAGCGGGTCGATCATCTTCGACGGCGTCGATTTGTTGAAGCTGAGCGAAGTCGAGATGCGCAAGATGCGCGGCGCGCGCATCGCGATGATCTTTCAGGAGCCGATGACATCGCTCAATCCCGTCTTCACCATAGGTAGCCAGATCGGAGAGGCGATCCGGCTCCATCAGCGGACTTCGCGGCGCGAGACGCGTGATCGCGCGATAGAAGCGCTGCGCATGGTCGGGATCGCTGACCCTGAACGGCGGATCAAGGACTATCCGCATCAACTCTCCGGCGGGATGCGCCAGCGGGTGATGATCGCGATGGCGCTCGCGTGTGAGCCGCGCCTTCTAATCGCCGACGAACCCACCACTGCACTCGATGTTACAATCCAGGCGCAGATCCTCGACCTGATTCGCGATCTGCAGGAGCGCTTGAGCCTCGCCGTGATCCTGGTCACGCACGATCTCGGCGTGGTTGCGCAATACGCCAACGATGTCACGATCCTTTACGCGGCGCGCGTGATGGAGCAGGCGAGCGCCAACGAACTTTTCGCCCATCCGTTGAATCCCTACACGCGCGGGTTGCTCGCTTCGATCCCCGGCCTCGATGGCACGCACCATCGGCGCCTGCAGGCCATTCCAGGCTCGATTCCGAGCGCGCTCAACCCACCGTCCGGGTGCCGGTTTCATCCACGATGCCCAACTGCGATCACGGACTGTGCGCAAATCGATCCGCCACTTGAGGCCAAGCAGCCCAATCACTATGCCGCCTGTATCCGCGTCTGAGCAGCCAACCTCAAACAGCTTGGCGGCTGCCGAAGCAATCGTGCGCTGCGACGGCTTGCGTAAGGAATTCCCCGCCGGTTCTGAAGGTTGGCTGGGCCAGAAGCGCCTCACGGTCAAAGCCGTTGACGGCGTCAGCCTCGGGATCGCGCCCGGCGAGACGCTTGGACTCGTTGGCGAATCAGGCTCTGGCAAGTCCACCTTAGGACGCCTGATTCTCAAACTGCTGGAGCCAACCGCCGGCAAGGTGTTCTTCGACGGCCGTGACCTAGCATCGTTGTCGCGCGCAGAGTTGCGCCAACTACGTCGGCAGATGCAGTTGGTCTTTCAGGACCCGTACTCATCGCTGAATCCGCGGATGCGCGTACGTGCGATCGTCGGTGAAGGACTCGAAATTCATAAACTGGCGCGCGGCAAGGAAAAACAGCAGCGCATCGCACGCATGCTGGAACGGGTTGGCATGGGGCCGGACGCCCTCGATCGCTATCCCAGCGAATTTTCCGGCGGTCAGCGCCAACGGATCGGGATCGCGCGGGCACTCGCGGTTGAGCCTCGCTTCCTCGTTCTCGACGAGCCGGTCTCAGCCCTCGACGTCTCGATTCAGGCGCAGATTATCAACCTGCTGCAGGACCTGCAGGACGACCTCAAGCTGACCTATCTCTTTATCGCACACGATTTGCGCGTGGTGGAGCATATTAGTCAGCGCGTCGCGATCATGTACCTGGGAAAAATCGTCGAAATCGCCCCCCGTGACGTTATCTACGCCAACCCCAGTCATCCGTATACGCGAGCGCTGCTGTCAGCAATTCCATCGACCGATCGCGCGTCTCACATCGAGCGCATCAAGCTGCCGGGTGAAATCCCCAGCCCTGTGCATCCGCCTTCAGGTTGTAGCTTCCATTCACGCTGCCCTTATGCGAAAGATGTTTGCAGGGTGGCGGTGCCGCCACTCGTGGCTGGAGGTGGAGGAAAACATGCGGTGGCGTGCCACGTATTTCCGGCGGCGTAAACCGGCCCCCGACAGCCGTAATGCGAATAACCGATCGTTTCTTCAGTCCAGGATCACGCAGCCAGGCAATCTTTAATTCGTCTACAGATTCCGATTCCTTGCCACCCCCAGCGGCTGCTTTACAGCCGATTATCGGCACGATGTGGGCGGAAGAACGAACACGTATAGCGGTCAGCAAGAATTCCAATATCTCCGGTAAGTTATCCTATCAGGGGCCGGTAAGGATCGACGGCAAACTGCGCGGTGAGGTCACTTCGACCGAGGTGATCGTCATTTCGGAGTCCGCTTCAGTTGACGGGCGGGTGCGCGCCCCGCGTATCCTTTTGCTCGGGTCGTTAGAGGGTGAAGTCAGCGGTGCGGAGTGCGTCGTTTTGGGCCCGTCGGCGCGCGCCAAGGGTAGGATTCAGTCAGAGCGGCTAACCGTATGCGAGGGTGCACGCGTCGAAGCCGACTTGGCGGTTGGCTACCCGCGCGCTCATGAAGCTTAAGGCCCGTGAGTTGCCGCTATCTGGCTAACGCGTTTCGACGCGTGCCGCCTTGCCCGAAAGCTCCCTTAAATAATAAAGCTTGGCACGCCTGACCTTGCCACGGCTAAGCACCTGAATCTTCTCGATCCGAGGTGAATGGAGCGGGAAGATCCGTTCCACCCCAATCCCGTAAGAGATCTTCCGCACGGTAAACGTCGCCCGATTACCCCCGCGGTTCATCTTAATCACGATGCCTTCAAAGGACTGGATGCGCTCTTTTTCGCCCTCGACAACCTTAACCTGAAGCCGCAAAGTATCGCCGGCGCGAAAAACCGGCAGGTCACTGCGCAGATCGCGCTGTTCGATCTTCTCGATCACACTGTTCATGGAAACCAATACCCCCGAAGGTGAGCTATCAAACTTATCGGATGATCGAGGGACACTCAACCCTCCCCGATACAGGTACCTTATCAGCGCCGCCGATAGCTTATTCGAGTGTAGGATAGACAACGTGGCGAGCCTTGAGCTGAAGTCCGCACGAGGCGCAAGCATTACCGGTCGGCCTGAATCGCTTGGAGAAGAAGCGTTCGCCACAACGGGGGCATCGCGCGAGACTCAAGCCAAAGAGGTTGATCGCAAAGCCGGCCAGCCACCACACCGCGATCACGGCCATCATGGAAACTGAACCATGGGTGCGCCACGCGATTAAGGCCAGCAACGGCGCCAATGTGATCGGCCAAAACCAGATCCGGCGCCGCAGACTTGCGATCCGCGCCAATCCTTTTGCTTCGTTTTCCATCACAGACCGCGGGCTGATCAGCCCGCAGCTTCATCATCAAGCGGTGCTGTGTTCTCACGACGGGTGAGTCCGCGATGGTTCAAAATGCCGCCAGTCAGCAGCGACGCACCAACCACTGAAAGCAGGGTTCCGAGCAGGCCGCCAACACTGCTCAGATCTTGTCCCGCGGTCTGGATAACGAGGTCGGTTCCGGCGGTCAGTAGGATCACCCCGAAAAAAATCATCAGGTCGGCGATTATTCTCATGTGGTCAGGAACCTTCCGAGACGCTGATGGTCGACGTCTACTCGCTATTATCGCATCCGCTTGCGAAGTTCTAACACCGGCCGAAGGATTTGAACCGGACGGATTGACGAATCAATGGCCGCGTAGCCTATCGAGGATAATTCCCGCGGCCGCACGCACCGAGAGATGGTTGTAATCTTCCGGCCCAAGCAAAGGGGCCAACGCCAGGTCTGCGCGCTCGAGCATCGAGGGCGCGAGGCCAAAGCCGGTGCCGAAGAGAATCATCAACGGAGGATCGTCTGAAACTTCGAGGCGTTCGCGCAGCGCCGCATAGCTCATTTGGCCGACCGAACGCGCAGATGTATGGACCATTAGCGGCAGCCTCCCGGCCAGCGCCGTGGCGTCAGCCAACGCCGTGTCCAGATCCGGCACGATCCGCACCCGATCGAGTGCTTCACGCCGCCGTGAATCAAATTGACGGCCCGGTCCTTCCATCCAATGGCCGACCACCCGCGCCCCAAATTCACGCTGATCAGGCACCGGATGAACGACGTAAAAGGCCCTCACACCATAAGTACGGGCCGAGCGCGCGAGGTCATGCAGATCGAGGCTGGTGATCGCCGATGCGACGATGCGTCCATTGCGATCAAGCACCGGGTAGTGGATTAGCGCGATAAATAGCTGCGCCACGTCAGCTATCCCGACGGCCGAGAGATTTGGTATGACGGCGGGCGGTACGTTTGCGTGACTCCTCTTCGCGCCACGTCCGGATCTTTCCGTGGTCACCGCTCAGTAGGATCTCCGGTACCCGTTGGCCGCGAAACTCCTCGGGCCGCGTGTATTGAGGATACTCAAGCATGCCGGCCTTCCCGAACGATTCTTCCGCGAGCGACTCGGGATTGCCCAGCACACCCGGCAGTAGCCGTGCCACCGCCTCGATAACCACCATCGCGGCCAACTCACCGCCACTGAGCACATAATTGCCAATCGAAATCTCGCGGTCGACCAAAGATCGCACGCGGTCATCGACGCCTTCGTAACGTCCCGCGATCAGCATCAATCCTGGCTGTGCCTGCGCGAGTTCACGCACAAGGAGCTGAGAGAGTGTTTCACCGCCCGGAGTTAGCAGGATTTTGAGCAGGCCGGGACGACTCGCTTCGACCGCGTCGATCGCCTTCGCAATTGGCTCCGGCCGCATCACCATCCCGCTGCCGCCGCCGTAAGGCGTATCATCAACCTGGTGATATTTGCCCAGCCCATGCTCCCGCAAGTCGTGACCGTGGACGGTAAAGAGCCCGCGCTCGCGCGCGCGTCCGATCAGGCCGGAGTCGAGGGCGGTAAGCATCGCAGGGAACAGAGTGATGACGTGAAATTCCATCGGGCAACGGAGTGCGGGAGTGTAGCGAATTAATCGAGGAGGCCGGGGACGGCTTCGATGATGACACTGCGCGCGGCGAAGTCCATCGACTTCACGACGTCCGCGATTACCGGTACGAGCACTTCGGCGGTGCCGCGGCGGACCACCCATACGTCATTGGCACCGGTCGCAAAGACTTCTTCAATCGTTCCCAGCGCACGCCCATCCGTCGTATGGACCACACAGCCGATCGCCTCGTAGTAGTAGAACTCGTCTGGCTCGGTTGGCGGCAGGCTGGCAGCATCGACCATCACCGTCGCGCCTTTCAAAGCCTCCGCCGCAGAGGGATCATTTAATCCCTCGAGCGTCAGCTTCACCGCGCCATGATTGAGCGGCCGCGCCTCACAGATGTGATAGGCACGGGGAGCGGCGCCGTCAATCGCCAGGTACAAGCAGCCGATAGTCGCCAGAGCCGTTGATTCCGGGTTATCCAGCTTGAGCCTGACCGCCCCAGCTAAGCCGTGAATTCCGGTGATTCGGCCAAGCTTAAGCAACTCGGCACTGGAACCTGGGCGAGCTTCATCCATTAGGAGAGAGCGGCATTGCCATGACCATGCCGCTTACTTGTCTTCGATTATTTCGAGCACTACTTTGCGATTGGTGCGCGACGCGACGGCATTGAGGATCGTGCGAATCGATTTGGCGGTCCGGCCCTGCTTGCCGATTACGCGGCCAAGGTCTTCCTTGGCCACTCGCAGCTCAAGCACTGAGGCGGTATCGCCCTGCGTCTCCTTCACTTCGACCGCGTCCGGATTGTTCACCAGCTGTTGCGCCAGGAACTGGACTAGATCCTTCATGGCAGGCTCCGTTGAAGCTGTCAGGCGGATTGGGCGGTAACGGTCGCATCCTCGATCAATTTCTTTACGGTGTCGCTGGGAAGCGCACCGGCCTTGCGCCAACGTTCCGCTTTATCCGCCTGCAGGGTCACCTTGGGTGGATTAGTTATCGGGTCATAAGTTCCAATCTGGTCGACAAAGCGTCCGTCGCGAGGCGATTTCGAATCCGCCACCACGATCCGGTAGAAAGGTCTTTTGCGGCTGCCATGGCGGCGAAGCCTAATCACGAGTCCCATCGAAATCGTTCACACTCCTGCCTGTTTTTCTAGTGCCCGAGCCCAAGACCTCGCATCATCGAGGGTCCCGCGCCCATCCGGGTAATTTTCTTCATCATCTTGCGGGTTTGCTCAAACTGCTTGATAAACCGATTGACGTCCTGAACTGACGTTCCGCTGCCGTTCGCAATCCGCATCCGGCGCCGGGCATTGAGAATCATATGGTTCCCGCGTTCCTGGCGCGTCATCGAATCGATTATAGCCTGAATTCTACGCAATTCCTGCTTGGCTTCGGGCGAATCCGCATGACCCGCCATTTTCTTCAAGCCTGGAATCATCCCGAGCAAGTCACCGATTGAACCCATCCCCTTGATCGTCTTGAGCTGATCGGCGAAGTCCTCAATCGTGAATTCATTCTTTTTGAGCTTGCGCTCGAGCTCCTTAGCCTTGGTCTGATCGTAATTGCGCTGGGCCTTTTCGATCAGGCTCAGCATATCGCCCATCCCGAGGATGCGCGAGGCCAGACGATCGGGATGGAACACTTCCAGCGCGTCCATCTTCTCGCCAGTACCGGCAAAGAGAATTGGTGCGCCTGTGACCGCTCGTACCGAGAGCGCCGCACCGCCGCGCGCGTCACTGTCGAGCTTGGTGAGAATCAGGCCAGAAATCTTGAGACGATCGTGGAAGCCTTGCGCGATATTGACGGCGTCCTGACCGGTCATCGCGTCGGACACCAGAATCGTATGATGAGGCGTCGCAGCGACTTTGAGTCGTTCCAACTCCTCCATCAGCTCATCGTCGATTTGCAATCGGCCGGCGGTATCGATCAAAAGCGTGTCGTGACCTGCGACATCCGCCCGCATCACCGCGCGACTGACAATTTCGACCGGATCTTCGGTCTCGCGGCTCTCCGCCACTGGTATGCCGATCGCGGCGCCGAGCACCCGCAACTGCTCCATCGCAGCGGGCCTGCGAACGTCAGTCGATACCATCAGCGGATGGCGCTTGCGCTCGTTCTTCAGAAACCGCGCGAGCTTGGCCAGGGTGGTCGTCTTGCCGGAGCCTTGCAGTCCCACCAGCATGATCTTTACCGGCGGCTTAACTTTGAGGTCGAGCTCGCGGGCGCTGCCGCCCATCACCTCGCATAGTTCGGTCGCGACAAACTTGATCAGATGCTGCTCAGGCGAGAGCGAGCGCAGCACCTCTTGTCCCAGCGCCTTTTTCTTGACGTGGTCGACGAAATCCCGGACGACTTTGATATTGACGTCGGCTTCGAGCAGCGCGAGGCGCACTTCGCGCAACGCCTCCTCAATATTGCGCTCGGTGATACGGCCCTGCCCCTTGAGCCGCTTGAATACTCCCTCGAGGCGATCGCTCAGCGTGTCGAACATGATTGAAAGGTGGGCGTGGACGGTCTCAGAAGGTCGTGGCTACCGCGTATTTTAATCTTCAGGTGGAGTATCCCCAAGCTAGAGACGCTAAGTGACGGTGCACCCCGTGTCAACCTGTTGTTCAAGTACCGTCAAACCTGGAGTGTCTGCGCCGAAGAGCGACTACCGTATATTACCTATGGCCGAATCCCGAATTTTGGTCCACTATCCCTCCCGATCACTTAGCTCGCGCGCAATAAAATCCGCCGCGGGCTTCTAAGTATCACCGTAGGAGCCCGCGACGGGCAGGAGGCTAACGCCATGCCGGCCGTCGCTGAGTCGAAACCGCCCGCTTATCGATGGGTCATCGAAGCATTGGTTATAGTAATGCTGATCGCCCAGGTGCTGACCTGGCTGGCGCCTGCGCCGATCCTCGGCCCAATGGTCAAGTCACTTGGCATCAGCCTCGGCCAAGCCGGCCTGATCATTTCCGTAATCGCGCTGTGCATTGCGATTTTCTCGTTCCTGGGCGCGTTTGTCGCTGAGCGGATTGGCACCTTGAAGGCACTGTTGGCCGGAATCTGGCTGATGGCTGTTGCGGAAATCGCTAGCGGCTTTACCACGAAGTTTGGCGGGTTATTGCTCTGCCGCGTGCTTGAAGGAGTCGGCTACGGAATCATCATCGGTCCGCCGGCAGCACTCGTGATGCAATGGTTTGGCGAACGCGAGTGGCCATGGATGAATATGGTGAATTCCGTTTGCGCCTATATCGGGATTTTTGCCGTGTACGCGATAACTACCCCGCTCTATCAGGCGGTTGGCGCGTCGTGGCAAAGAGTGCTCACCATTTACGGTATCGTAGCGGCGGTTGTCGCCCTGTTATGGTCAATCCTTGGACGAGAGCGTCAATCTGCGACTGTGTCAGCAGTCTCACATGGTCCGCGCCCAGCCTCGAACCTCCCCGAAGTCCTACGGATGCCGGGAGTGCTGCTCATGGCGATCGCGCTATTCGGCGGGATGTGGGTGTTTCAGTTGTACACCGCATTCCTGCCGGAGTTTTTCCGCACGGAGCGCGGACTCACCCTGGGCGAAGCCGCCAGCCTCACTGCATTACTTCCGCTCAGCGCAATTTTCGCTGCGGCGCTCGGCGGAATCGGCACCGCGATGGTTGGATTGCGCAGGCCGTTTCTATGGCCGATTGCAGTCACTACGACCATCGGATGCGCCGGCGCAGTGTTGTTTCCCAGCCTCGACGGCATCCGCGTATCGCTGTTACTGATCGGAATCGGCTCGGCGGGCGGCTTGGCTGCAACCGGTACCCTGATTATGGAGTTGCCCGGTATGACGCCCGCCAGGATGAGCACGGCGTTCGCCTTCATATGGGCGGTCGGCTATGGCGGCGCGTTTATCTCGCCGTTCCTCGGCGGCGCGCTGGCCCCGATCTTGGGGTTGCGTGACGTCATGGTCGGATCGTTAGCGTTCCAGCTATTGCCGATCGTGTCGATGTATCTGCTCCCGGAGACGGGACCAGGCCGTAAGCGCATCGCGATGACATCGCCGGAACCGGCGGCATAGCTTTTACCCGGGCCCTTAGGGTTGGCCGGTGGGCGCCGCGTGGCGATGATCAAGAACGGTCAAAGCGGCATCCGATCAAGCGAACGGTACTGGATCGCCTCGCTCAGATGATGGGCACGGATTGGACCGCCATCATCAAGGTCTGCGACCGTGCGCGCAACTTTGAGGATTCGTGTATAGGCTCGCGCGCTAAGTCCCAGCCGGTTAATCGCCATCTCGAGCAATCGTTCGCCAGCCGCCTCGACCTGGCAATGGTCGCGTAACTCGCGCGCTCCCATCTGGGCATTGCAATAGTAATGTGTTCCCTTGAAACGCGCCAATTGCAGATCGCGCGCGCGGTTGATTCGTTCGCGAATCGCGGCCGATGTCTCCCCCGGACTCCGCCCGGTCAGTTCCTTATACTTCACGGCTGGCACTTCAACATGAATATCGATTCGATCCAGCAATGGACCGGAAATTCGCGAGCGGTAGCGCTGAATCATGATCACCGAGCAGGTGCATTCGTGCTGTGTGTCGGTGTAAAAGCCGCACGGACAGGGATTCATCGCCGCGATTAGCATTACGCTGGCCGGAAACGTCACGGTGCCCATCACACGCGCGATCGTGATTCGATGGTCCTCGAGCGGTTGGCGCAGGACTTCCAGCACGTTCTTGCGAAATTCCGGAAGCTCGTCGAGGAACAAGACGCCGTTATGGGCAAGGCTGACCTCGCCGGGACGCGGCACCGGGCCACCGCCAATCAGGCCTGCATCGGAAATCGTATGATGGGGCGAGCGGAATGGACGCGTCGCGATCAGCGCCTGGCCGTCCAGCAAACCGGCCACGCTATGGACTTTCGTGGTTTCAATCGCCTCTTCAAAGGCCATCGACGGCAGAATCGTCGGCAGCCTCTTCGCCAGCATCGTCTTGCCGGAGCCGGGTGGGCCGATCATCAGGACGTTATGTCCTCCGGCGGCGGCGACTTCGAGCGCTCGCTTGGCCTGCTCCTGCCCGCGCACCTCGCTAAAATCGTCGATATAGCGGCTGGCCGCGTCGAACATCTCATGCAAATCGACCGTGGCGGGCGGGATCTCGCGCATCTCCTCGAAAAACTCGAAGGCCTCCTGCAGCGTATCGACTCCCAGCACATCGATACCGTCGCCGATAACGGAAGCCTCTTGCGCGTTCTCACGCGGCACCATCAGGCCGGCCAGCCCTCGGGCGCGGGCCATAATCGCACTCGGCAGCGCACCCTTGATTCCTTTGACACGGCCGTCGAGCGCGAGTTCGCCTAACACAAGGTACTCGCGCAGGCGTTTGCGCTTTTCGAGACATCCCGACCCCGCGAGGATGCCTAGCGCCATCGGCAGGTCGAACGCCGAGCCTTCCTTGCGCGTGTCCGCAGGGGCGAGGTTGATCGTGGTCTTGCGGTTGGGGAACTCGAAGTTCGAGTTGCGGATCGCAGACTTCACCCGCTCGAAGGCCTCACGCACGGCCCCTTCAGCCAGGCCCACCATGCGAAAGCCAGGTACGCCGCCACTGATATCGACTTCCACCTCCACCGGAAAGGCGTCGACCCCGGCGAGTGCGCTGGAAAGAACGCTGGCGAGCAAATGGACCCCCCCAACAATCGGAGCGCCGTGAGCGTTGTTGACCCCTGGGCCCATGAAGTGCCGCCCCCTTCAGAGGCACTCCACAAGCCGCAAGGGTCTATATTGTCCTACAGTAGAATAATAATGAAGTGAAGAGCTTCACTCAGGATATTGCATTTGCTGTTACTTATTCAGGCCAAACGGCGCGCGCAGTAACCAGATCATCGCATTCAGTCTGGTTCAGGCCTAGCAGTTCCCGCAGAACATAATGGTTGGACGAACCAATCAATGGCGAGGGCGTCCTGACCGATCCTGGAGTTGACGAGAGCCGGGCGGCAATACCTGTCGTGTGGG
This sequence comes from Binataceae bacterium (SeqCode), assembly GCA_035524095.1. Taxonomy (GTDB): domain Bacteria; phylum Desulfobacterota; class Binatia; order Binatales; family Binataceae; genus DATJUF01. The sequence goes on from DATKPK010000027.1 coordinate 25,957, forward strand.
TCCGCTGGCCATCCGGCAACGTCACCGTGCCCCAGAACTTGCGCGCCTCAAGATGCGGGTCCCGTTCGCACAGATCCTGACCGTTGGCGATGACGCCGGCAGCAATCCCAGCGCGCTGCAGACGTTCCATCGCTTCTTCGGCAACCTGCGTGGCCGTCCATTGGGCGACGCGGGCGTCGAGATCGGCACTGTTGCGCATCCGCAAGTAGAGGGTGCGAAATCGCGCCTCACTCGTCCACGAAGGCGAGCCGAGAACCCCGATGAAGTGCTCCCACTCGGCCTGCGAACAGACGCTGATCGCCAGCCAGCGGTCGTCGTCGCCATCGCGCGGACGGCATCGATACACGCCATGCGGCGCGGAAGGCTTTTCCTGCGACCGATAATCGAACGGCCCCTGCGCGCGGCCGTTAACTGCGATATCGAGCAAGGCTGGTCCGATCACGCTGGTAACTGCCTCGAACTGTGAAAGATCGACGAATTGTCCGCGGCCGGTACGGCGCCGATGCCACAGCGCGATTAAGGATGCTAACGCCCCTGTGTAGCCTCCGGACATATCGGCGTATGAATAGCCGTAACCGGCTGGATGGCCACCACCCTCGCTCATCAGCAGGGTATAGCCGCTGAGAGCCTGGAGCGTCGGCCCGTAGCTGACATAGTTCGAACGCGGCCCTGTATGGCCCAAACCCGACATGCTGACGCAGACGATTTCCGGCTTGAGCTGGCTCAAGCTCGCGAAGTCCATCCCCCAGCTGCGCATCACGCGGGCCGAAAAATTATCGATGACGAGATCGCTGACCATTGCCAGCTTGCGGGCGATTCCGATTCCTTCGGGGGTCGCCATATTGACCGCGATCGAGTGTTTGTTGCGGTGCAGGTCGCCTTGCAACCCGATCTGCCGCGATCCGGGTGGCCCGGGCTTGCGTTCCAGCTTGATCACTTCTGCGCCAAAGTCGGCGAGAATCCGCGTCGCCACTGGGCCTGCGACAACCCAGGTGAAATCGAGCACGCGGATTCCTTCGAGTGGCAACGCGGCCATCAGATGATTCCTTCAGCCATCAGGGACTCAGTCTCACCCGCATCGATACCGATTTCGTGCAGAATCTCAGCGGTATGCTCGCCGACAAGCGGCGGACGCCGATAGACCCGCCATGGCGAACCATCGAAGAGATACGGCGCACCGGGGTAGCGGAACGTTCGTCCAAGTTCCGGGTGCTCAACCTCGACAAAATAGCCTCGTGCCGCCAGTTGCTCATCGTCCAAGAGCGCTTCCGGCGGACGCACAGTTGCGTACGGCAGGCGCAAGGTCTGTGCACGTTCGAGCAATTCGTCACGATTGTAGTCCTTGACCCATTCGTCGAGGACGTCGAACAGATGCTCGGCATGCGCCGCCCGATAGACCACATCTTCCCATTCGGGATTCACGAGGTCTTGCGCCTTGCCGTCGCCCGCAACCCATTGGACCAGCGAGGTCCAGTCGCCAAGCGTACAATGCATGATATAGCCATCGCGGCATTTGCCTACGCGAAAATAGCGGCTCCAATGGAGCGTGCCGCGGCGCGGTTCGATTGCGCCAGTTCCGAAGTAGCTTCCGGCGACATGCTCGACCGCCGAGGCAGTACCCTCCTGCATGCTGAGATCAATCCACTGCCCGACACCGGCGCGGTCGCGAGCGAACAACGCGCACATCGTGCCAATAGCCGCATAATAAGCCGATGAATGATAGGCCTGTAATCCCAACGGACGGACTGGCGCTCGGCTCGGAAAGCCGTTGACGTAGAGCATCCCGCTCAGTGCCGTCAGAACGGTATCGTCAGCCGTGTAATCGCGATACGGACCCGTCTGGCCGAACGGCGTGATCGAAAGCATGATCAGCGCTGGATACAGGCCGCTCACCGCTTGCCAACCGAGGCCAAGCTCATCCATGCGGCCCGGCTCGAAGCTTTCGATCACGATATCCGCTGATTCCAACAACTTCCGAAGTATCTCAATGCCGCGCTGATGCTCGAGATCGAGTGTCAGCGACCGCTTATTGAGATTATAGAACCAGAAGAACAAGCTGCGGTCGCGATGCGGCTCGTCATTGAGGAATGGCCCGATCGTGCGTCCGTCGTGACCTCCGGGCGGCTCGACCTTGATCACGTCGGCGCCCATATCGGCGAGCAGCCGGCCGCATAGATGGCCGCGCCAAGTGGTGAGATCGATCACCCGCAAGCCCGCCAAGGCCGCAGAAGAGATTGCCTCGTGGGCGGTATCCGCTCGCATTTTGCTCATGATTCAGTTGCAGGCACGGGACTAATGTTCGGCGGATAATACGGCATTAACCGAACACGGTTCAAATCACCCTCGCACTTATGGTCCGCCTTCGACTATCCTGTGTTATGTTATAGGGCTTAACTCAACGCCCTAAAGTTTTCGGAGGTGAACCCCGGCCGCGAGCGGCCGCCGGCTTCAACGCATCGTGGCAGAGACCGATTATAAAGCGACCCTCAAGCTGCCGAAAACCGACTTCCCGATGAAGGCGAACCTGCCCAAACGGGAGCCGGAGACCCTTAAGCGCTGGAACGAGACTCACCTGTATGAGCGGCTGCTGGAGGTGCGCAAGGACGCCGGCTCCTGGATTCTCCACGACGGCCCGCCCTACGCAAACGGCCGCGTTCATTTCGGCACCGCCCTGAACAAGATTCTCAAGGACTTCATCGTGCGCTCGCATTCGATGATGGGCTATCGCACCGAGTTCGTGCCGGGCTGGGATTGCCATGGGATGCCGATCGAGCACCAGGTGGCGCGCTCGCTCGGCGATAAAGTCCGCGCGATGCCGAAGTCGGAACTGCGCAAACTCTGCCGCGAATTTGCCGAGAAATGGATCGCGATCCAGCGTGAAGAGTTTATCCGGCTCGGGGCGATCGGCGACTGGTGGCATCCGTATCTGACCTTCGCCCCTGAATACGAAGCGGCCGAAATTGGCGTATTGCGTCAACTCAACCAGGCCGGTTTCATCTACCGCGACTTACGTCCGGTGCATTGGTGCTTTGACTGCCGCACCGCCCTCGCGGAGGCCGAAGTCGAGTATCGGGACCATACCTCGCCGTCGATTTACGTCGCCTTCCGTGTCAACGAAAATGCGGCGACCGGTCTCGCGAAAACCCTGATCTCTCCATCGGCTCCGATGTTCGCCGACGCGCCGGAAGAAGCTGACGAGTTGTTCCACGCGATTGCCAATGGCAAGCTCTTCGCGGTCATCTGGACCACTACGCCTTGGACGCTGCCGGCAAATCTCGGCATCTCGCTGAACGAGGCCTTCGACTACGTCGCTCTGCGCGCCGGCGGGAATTATTACATCGTCGCCGAGCGGCTGGCCGAGTCGTTCGCGCAAGCCTGTAAACTCGACGTCGATGTCCGCATCAAGCTGAATCGCAACGCGCTCAAGGCGCTCGACGGCCAGGACATCTTCCGCCATCCGTTTGCGGAGCGTGACGCCCGCCTGATGTTCGGCGATCACGTTACTGCTGATACCGGTACAGGGCTGGTCCATACTGCCCCCGGCCACGGCTACGAAGACTTTGTCATCGGCACGCGCTACGGCCTGCCGATTCTCACTCCGGTCGACGATGGCGGTGTCTTTACCGCCCAGGCAGGCGAGTGGGTCGGGCGACGCGTGTTCGAGGCCAATGATGCGATCGTCGAAAAGCTGCGCTCGATCGGGGCGCTACTCGAGGTCGAGAAGCTTTCCCATAGCTATCCGCACTGCTGGCGCTGCAAGAATCCGCTAATTTTCCGTGCGACCGAGCAATGGTTCTTGCGCATCGACCATGAGATGCTGCGTGACCGTGCGCTGACGGAAATCGATAACGTGCGCTGGGTGCCATCATGGTCACGCGATCGTATCCGTAACATGGTCGCGACCCGCCCCGATTGGTGCCTTTCGCGCCAACGTGCTTGGGGCGTACCGATTCCGGCGCTCCGCTGCACGTCATGTCGTACAGTCCTGCTCGACGATGCGGTCTTGAATCGCGCACAAGAGATTTTCGCGCGGGATGGCTCCGATGCCTGGTACGATCGTCCAGTGGACGATTTCGCCAACGGTCTCCAATGCGGATGCGGGTCAACCAAGTTTACAAAAGAAGAAGACGTCCTCGACGTGTGGTTCGACTCCGGATGCTCGCATGAAGCCGTCCTGGGCGTCCGCAGGCTCAACTGGCCCGCCGACGCCTATTGCGAGGGCGTCGATCAAACCCGCGGATGGTTTCAGGTCTCGCTGATTACCGCGACCGCTGAACGCGGAGCCGCTCCTTATAAAGCCGTCGTGACGCATGGCCTCGCCCTCGACGAACTCGGGCGCAAGATGTCTAAGTCACTGGGCAATTTCGAGTACGCGTCGGAAGTCGTTGATCGCGTCGGCGCGGACGTCTTCCGCTTGGTCTTTGCGTCCGTCGATTACTCGTCGGACATGAACGTCGGCGCGAATCTGTTCACTGCAGTGTCCGAGGCCTATCGCAAGATTCGCAACACCTGCCGCTATATCCTCGGCAATCTGAACGACTTCGATCCGTCGCAAGATGCCATTGAGCAGTCCGCGATGCGCGAATTTGATAGATTCATGATGGCGCGGCTGGAACGCCTCAAGCACGACGTGCGGCGCGCCTACGACGACTACGACTTTCAGGCGGCCTATCAGGCTATCTCGAATTTCGTCGTCATCGACCTGAGCTCGCTGTTCATCGACGTCTCGCGCGACCGGCTCTATTGCGACGGGCCGGGTTCCCTTGAGCGGCGATCGGCGCAGACCGCACTCTATCTCGTGCTCGACAATCTGGTACGAATGCTCGCGCCGCTGATACCCTTCACCGCCGAAGAAATCTATTCGCATATGCCGGGTCGCACTACCGATAGCGTCCATCTGCTGGCAATGCACTCCCCAGACGGACGCTTCTCCGACCCCGACCTTGAAGCGAAATGGGATCGGCTGCTGGAAGTCCGTAGCGAAGCGCTCAAGCTGCTCGAAGCTATGCGCAAAGCTGGAACGATCGGCGCTGGTCTCGACGCGACGCTCCAACTCGGCTTACTCGGCGACGCCAACGGCCTCGGCGCGATTCTGGACGAGCATCGCGACGACCTTAAGGACTTGCTGATCGTATCGGATGTCGAACTCTTGTCTGGCAATGATGCCGCCGCGCTCAAAGCGACTGCCAATGGCTCTGAGGATTTTCAGGCGGACGGCTTCTTCGGTCGCGCTTCCGAGCAACCACCGATCGTCGTCACGGGACGCCATGCGAGCGGCCGCAAATGCATGCGCTGCTGGAAGTATTTCGACGACGCCAGCGATTCCGATCTCGACCCGCGATGCCGCGAAGTCGTCCAGGCGCTAGCTCAGTGAGTATGGACTCGCTCGCGGCGGCCTCCCGCTCTGAAGTCGCGGAAGACGGGACCGGCTCGCAATCCGCATGGGCTTTCGGCCGCTTTCTCGCGATGGGCGGGATGATCACCTTACCCGTCCTGACTCTCGATCAGCTCAGCAAGCTTTACGTCAGCTCGCACTTCCAAATGTTCGAGACCTATACGTTGATTCCCGGATGGCTCGATTGCACCTACACACTAAATCCGGGAGCGGCTTTTAGTCTGTTCGCCAATATGCCGGCCATTTTCCGCGAGGCTTTCTTTATAGGGCTATCTGCCGCCGCCGTGGTTGTCATGACCGTGCTGATCGCGCTCCGTTCAACTGCGACCAGTACGGCCTTTGCCTGTGCTCTTGTCCTAGCCGGCACGATCGGCAATCTGATCGATCGCGTGGCGCGCGGGCGCGTGATCGACTTCATCTATTTTCACCACCAAGCCTTCCGCTATCCGGTGTTCAATCTTGCCGACGCCGCCATCACGACCGGCGTCGCGCTGCTCCTGCTCTTCTCGTGGCTGCATGAGCGCAACGTCAGCCGCGCTTCTTCCACCGCCAACGGGCACGTTTGACCGTCGTTGCACACTGCGACTAAGGTTTCGGCAACCCGATAGCGTCGCGCAGGCCGTTTTAGCCGCGCATCACGAGCGTCCGCGAGGAGCGCATCAATCTATGAAAACCGTGAACACCGTCACCGGAACGATTTCTACCGAAAAACTCGGCACCACTTTGATGCATGAGCATCTGCTGGTCGGATGGGCCGGATGGGAGCTCGATTGCAAGGCTCCACGCTTCGAGCGCAAGACCGCGCTCAAGCAATCCGTCGAACGGCTCAAGGAACTGAAGGACTTGGGCCTCAACACCTTCGTGGACCCATGCCCCAACGATATCGGCCGTGACGTCGTCTTCATGGCTGAAGTTGCCGACGCCAGCGGCATCAACGTGGTTTGCTCGACGGGGCTTTATAAGGAAGACCTCGGCAGCACTCCATATTTCCGCCAGCGCTCAGTCGATGAAATCGCCGAAGTCTACTCTACCGAACTGACTGAAGGCGTGGGCGAGACCGGTATCAAGGCCGGCTTGATCAAATGCGCTACGGGCAAAGATCGTATCACCGAGTACGAGCAGAAATGCCTGCGCGCGGCCGCACGCGCGTCCAAGCGGACGGGCGCTCCAATCACGACGCATACCGAAGACGGCACAATGGGCCGCGAACAGCTCGAGCTATTCGCTGAGGAAGGAGTAGACCTCAGCCGCGTGATCATCGGCCATAGCTGCGGCTCGGCCGACTTGAAATACCATACCGATATGCTCGATCGCGGCTGCTACTTGGGCTTCGATCGCTTTGGACTGGATTTTATCCATCCCGATCGCCTGCGGATGGCCGCGTTGATCGGATTGCTCGGCGTCGGCTTCGAAAACCAACTGGTGCTGTCACATGATTCAGTCGCTTGTTGGAAAGGACGCGGCTTGCCGGATATGGATGCCAAAACCCTGAAGCTAATCGAGAACTGGAATCCGACTCACATCTTCAAGAATATCCTGCCAGCGTTGCGCAAAGCCGGAGTCAGCGAAGAGAAACTCGACGCTATGCTGGTCGAGAACCCTCGGCGCTTCTTCGAGGCTTGACCGGATTTGCGGCTGCGCCGCAATGTCAGATAAGCGAAAAGAAAACGGGACAGTGATCGGCCGTCCCGTTTTCGTCTACACGTGCCGCTCGCGCGTGCGGCACGGCTGAGTCCCCGGCTCAGAGCCGAAGTTTCGGATTGATCAAGAGAACCAGTGTGGATGGTGTTCGTGAACCCACTTCGGATGGTTCGTCATCCACCAATGGCGGTCGTGCCAGTGATGGTGCTGATCCCAGTCGCCATCGTTGGCCCACTCGGGATGGTGCTGATGGGCCCAGTTGGGGTCGTGCTCATTCCACCATGACGCATCGCGCCAATGATGGTTCTGGTCGTAATCTCCGTAACCATGCGGCGGAGGTGGCGGTGGCACCGCCATTTGTGCCATCGCGGGCGCTACAAACACCGTCGCTCCCAAGGTCAGCACGGCTAAACTCTTAAGCTTCAATTTCATTTCTCCTCTCGTGCTTTTCAAAGAATCCCAGATGTCGATTGATCACTCGGTATTCTGGTTCTGCTGCAGCTGCTTGATTTCCTCGCGCTGACGCCG
>DATKPK010000028.1:0-4808 GCA_035524095.1 Binataceae bacterium (SeqCode)
ACGCTCCTCTTTCTCGACGACGAAATGACTGCCGGCGAAGGCCGCGATTTGCGCGAGATGCGTGACACATAGCACCTGATGGAAGCGCGCCAGCTCCTTGAGCTTGCGGCCGACGATGGCGCCGACGGCGCCGCCGATACCGGCGTCAACCTCGTCGAAGATGACGGTAGCGACGCCGCGACGCTGGGCCTCGAGGCGCTTAAGGGCGAGCATCACGCGAGAGAGCTCGCCGCCGGAAGCGGCTTTCGCGAGGGGTAGTGGAGGTTGGCCGAGATTCGGCGCGAGGAGAAATTCGACGGTGTCGGAGCCGTCGGGGCCGAGCGCGATGCCGTCGCGGACGATGGCGTCGTCGCCAGCGGGGAGCGGTGCGAAGCGGGTCGCGAAGACCGCACTGTGCATCCCGAGCGTCTTGAGCTCGGCTTCCATACGCCGCTTGAGTTCTTTGGCGTCGCGACTGCGGCGAGCGCTCAGGTCGCGAGCGCGGATGATGAGGTCGTCGAGGATGGCGGCGCGCTCGGCTTTGAGGGCCGTACGATTTTCGTCGAGGGTTTCAAGTTCTGCGATTTCGGCCTGCGCACGTTGCATCGCTTCGAGTGCGGAATCGAGGGTGCCGCCGTACTTACGCTTGAGGCGGGTCAGCTCCTGCAGCCGCGTCTCCAACTCCTCGAGGCGGGCGGGGTCGGCCTCGACGCGAGCGCCGTAGGCCGAGAGCGCGCGCGCTGCCTCTTCGAGGTTGGCACAGGCAGTGGTGATTAGTTCGAGCGGCGCATCGAGCGTGGGATCAAGGGCGGCGGCCTCGGCGAGTTTGGCCTGAACGCCCGCGATTATATCGATGGCTGCGGTTTCGCCGCCGTAGAGCGCCTGCTCGGATTCGTCAGCGGCAGAGGCTAAGCGAGTGGCGTTGGCGAGGACGTTGCGAGCGGCGATCAGCTCCTCGTCTTCACCGGAACGGAGAGCGGCACGCTCGAGCTCGGCGGAACGAAAGCGGGCGATCTCGAGGCGTTCGCTCCGCTCGGCCTCGCGTCGTTCGAGTTCGCGGAGGCGATTTTGCAATTCGCGGGCGCGTTGGAAACGTTCACGATATGCTGCCAATTCGACGTCGAGCCGGGCGTGACGGTCCAGAATTTGGAGATGGCTGTCGCGTTGCAAGAGAGTCTGCTGATCGTGCTGGCCGTAGATTTCGACCAGCGCCTCGCCGAGGCGCGCGAGCGTCTGGACGGTGACCATCGAATCATTGACCGTGACGCGTGAGCGGCCGCCCTCAGCGATGACACGGCGAATCAAAAGCTCGCGGGGATTGTCTTCGGTGAGCCATTGCTCGGCGTCGGCAGGTGGCGCCTCACCTTCAAGCTCGAAGACAGCCTCGACGACGGCTTCCTTGGCCCCGGCCCGAACCATTTCAGGAGAGGCACGGCCGCCGAGCAGCAGTCCGAGCGCGGTCATGATGATGGTCTTGCCAGCGCCGGTCTCACCGGAAAGCACATTGAGGCCGGGACCGAAGCCGAGGCTCGCTTCCTCGATAATTGCGAAGTTCCGGATGCGGAGTGCGGTCAGCATCGGCGCCGCCTGACGTCATCCCCAGTGAAGCTTGTTGCGCCAGATTTCGAAATAGGGGTGGGTGGAGCGGACCAAGGCAACTGCGTGCGGGCATCGGCGAATGTGAATTACATCGGACGTGCCGAAGCAGGCCGATTCTTGCCCGTCACAGGTTAGAATCGCATCGTCGTCGGCAGTCTTGACGCGAATTTCGAGGTCGAACGAATCGGGCAAGACGACCGGGCGGATGGTCAGCGTGTGGGGGCATATGGGTGCAAGCACCAGCACGCCGAGATTCGGATAGACAATCGGGCCACCGGCGCTGAGGGCATAGGCGGTCGAGCCGGTCGGGGTGGCGATGATGAGCCCGTCGGCGCGATAAGAGGAGAAGGGCATGCGGTCAGCGACGACGTTGAGTTCGAGCATCCGGCCGTTGGTCCGCTTGACGATGACCACATCATTGAGCGCACGGAAGCACTCTTTGGAATTGCCGCCGAGGCCATCGGAACGCTCGACTTCAGCTTCAAGCATGATACGGCGATCAACCTCGAAATCACCAGCGAGGACGCGGGCAAGCGTCGCCAGCGCTTCATCGGTCGTTACTTCGGTGAGAAAGCCGAGGCCGCCCAAGTTGATCCCGAGAATCGGGCTCTCGCGCTCACCGATATGGCGGGCGACGCCGAGGAGGGTTCCGTCACCGCCGAGCACAACGATTAGGTCTGCGAGTAGGGTAAATTCGCCAGGATCGGTCGGGGTTGCACCGATCAATTCAGCGGTTGGCGGGTCCGCAATCGCTCGTAGGCCTTGGGCTTTAATCCAATTGCACAGGTTGACGCCGAGCGCGACGGCGGGTGCCAGACGGTCCTGCCTCACGACCAGCCCGACCACAGATATAGAATACTTCGCCGTCACCGCGTTTGTGGATTAGCATGCGGGATGGAGGGGGGCAACGCACCCCCGGGATTGGCAGGGTACGATTGCTCTTTCAGAAATCGGCCCCGCGCGTAACTATCACCTATCAATGGCGCAACGGCGAATCTATCCAGCTTGGCTACCGCCGACTTCGGAGCAGCGAACCGCATTGGTGCAGATTCGCCGCCGCCAGACGCTCGTCCTGGTCTGGATGGCTGCCTTTATACCGGCCGGATGGCTCATAATCGCGCTCACGGGCTCAAATGTAATGCTGGTGCCGCTGACACTCCTTTGGATCGGCTTTGGGATTTCCCTGGCTCGCCGGTTGACCCAAACCCCTTGTCCGCGATGTGCCGCGACGTTTTGCCAAAAGGCCGGTATGCCGTATCTTTACGCGCTCTTTAACAACCGCTGCGAGTCATGCGGCTTGACCCTTTACCCTCGCCACGTCGATCCGGACAACACAGCCAGCTAGATCGAGGGCCGTCGCCCGTGATTGGCACGACGCGGCGCAAAGCCGCTCGCCTGCGGATAGCCGAGTCGGGTGAGACTGACCTTGGAAGAGTGTTTGAGGTAAGATCGCGCATCAAATGCGGCGGTTAGAATCTGATGACATCGAACAACACTGACGCGACCAAATCGGGTCATAAACGTCCCCTGATTGGCGCCCATATGTCGATTGCGGGGGGTGTGAGCCAGGCCCTATTGCGCGCGCGAGACACCGGGTGCGAATGCGTCCAGATTTTCACTAAGTCGTCGCGGCAATGGGCCGCGAAACCCTATCCCAAGGAGGAAGTGCAGGCATTCAAGCGGAATTTCGCTGAGAGCGGCCTGCAAAAGGTCGTGGCGCATGATTCGTATCTGATCAACATGGGCGCGCCAGACGATAAGCTGCGCAAGAAATCAGTCGAAGGGGTTATCGACGAACTGGAGCGCTGCGAGGCACTCGAAGTACCATTTTTGATCGCGCATCCGGGGGCGCATGTCGGGGCGGGTGAAGAGGCGGGAATTGCGACAATCGCGCGGTCGCTCAACGAGGCGCATACGGCATGCCCCGGCTACAAGACGAAAATCGCGATTGAAATCACGGCGGGTCAAGGGAGCAATCTTGGCTTCCGCTTCGAGCAGATCAAGTGGATTTATGATCTAGTCAAGGAAAACGAGCGTCTGCGCCTATGTTTCGATACCGAACACGCGTTTGCGGCAGGTTATGATCTGCGCGGTGATGAGGGCTACGACCGGACATTCAGCGAACTCAATGAAAAGGTTGGTCTGGATCGCGTTGTAGCGTTTCATCTCAATGATTCGTTGAAGCCGTTCCATTCGCGGGTCGATCGTCACGAGCATATCGGGAAAGGTTACTTAGGAGTGGAAGTGTTCCGGCGCCTAATCAATGACCCGCGCTTCATAGGAGTTCCGATGTGCCTCGAAACCGAGCCGGGGCCTGAGATGAGTGAGATTGTCGAGGATATCAAGACGATGCATAGCCTGATTGACCCGAGTCTCCAGTGAAGAAACGCATCCTCACTGGAGACCGTCCGACCGGACCGCTGCATCTGGGACATTACGTGGGTTCGTTGCAGAATCGCGTGCGGTTGCAGGACGAGTACGACACCTATGTTTTGATCGCCGATGTACAGGCGCTCACGGACAATTTTGAGCATCCAGAGAAACTGGCGGACAATATCTATGAGGTCGCACTGGATTATTTAGCGGCCGGGCTTGATCCCGAAAAGACTAAGTTCGTTGTGCAGTCAATGGTCCCTGAGCTGACCGAGTTGACTATCTATTTCATGAATCTAGTAACCGTCGCAACGCTCGAACGAAATCCCACGGTCAAGGAAGAGATCAAGCAGCGCAATTTCGTTAAGGGTGTGCCGGTGGGCTTTTGGTCGTACCCGATTTCGCAGGCGGCCGATATCACAATCTTTAAGGCGGACCTGGTGCCAGTTGGGGAAGATCAGCTTCCGATGATCGAGCAAGCGCGGGAGATCGTGCGGCGGTTCAACCGGCTATACGCGAAGGTTCTAGTCGAGCCGCGTGCGATGCTGGGTGTGATGGCGCGGCTGCCAGGTACTGACGGCGGGGCAAAGATGTCGAAGTCACTGGGTAATTGTATTTACCTTGGTGATCCGCCGGAGGCGGTGCGGAAGCGGGTGATGTCGATGTTCACCGATCCGACGCGGATTCATCCGACGGACCCCGGACACGTCGAGGGGAATCCGGTTTTCACCTATCACGACGTATTCAATCCGAATAAGGCGGAAGTTGAGGAACTGAAAGAACGCTATCGGGCGGGGACGGTCGGCGATGTGGAGGTGAAGCAGAAACTCTTCGATGCATTAAATGCATTCCTGGAG
>DATKPK010000029.1:0-4412 GCA_035524095.1 Binataceae bacterium (SeqCode)
CGTCTATACTAGCGGGTATCTTTTGCTACCTTCGCGGCGCGGCTCGGCCCGGGCGCCGCAGTTGTGGAGCCACCTTGCCGAAAGTAGACTATCGCGCCGCTGATTCCTTGACCCAACCAAACGACTCAAATAAGAAAATCCCCGGCCATTCGCTCATGGATTCCAGAATGGAACACCTCCGAGCGGCCGCCTTGGGAGATGCATTACGAAGACCATTCGCCCCCCTCCTGATCGCTTTGTTCCTGTCAATCCCCGCCCGCGCACAAGGGCCGTTGCCGCTGACGAAGCATTTGCGTAACGCGGTTGCTGACGGTCGCGCAGCGTTGGTGGGCTATCTTCCGCCGGCTCAGTCTTTGCGACTAACTATCGCCTTGCCGCTGCGCAACCAGGCACAGCTCTCCGCCTTGTTACAAAGCATCTACGATCCGCAAAGTCCTACTTACCATCACTTCCTGACCGTGCAGGACTTCACCGATCAGTTCGGTCCCTCGCAAGCCGATTATGACACTGTGATTAGTTTTGCGCAGGCGAACGGCCTTACTGTAACCGGTACTGCGCCCAACCGTATGATCGTCGATGTCGCGGGAACGGTGGCAAATATCGAACAAGCGTTCCACGTCACGATGGGTGTCTATAAGCATCCGGTGGAAAATCGTAATTTCTACGCGGCGGACCGGGAGCCGTCGCCCGATCTGCCGTTTCCCTTATGGCATATAACCGGGCTCGACAATTTCTCGATTCCGCATCCCGCCAGCCTGATGCATAATCCGGCGGCCAAGAGCCATCCGTCGGGATCAGGACCCGAAGGGAATTTCATCGGCAGCGATATGCGCGCTGCTTACTATGGTGACGGAGCGCTTGACGGTAGCGGGCAATCAGTCGGGCTGGTCGAGTTTGAGGGTTACAACCTTTTTGATGTCGAGAACTATTTCGCTAACGTTGAACAGCCAATGAATGTCGCTGTCACCGGTGTAGTGTCAACGCCTGGCTCTCAGTTGAGCTGCGGCGGAGGCTGTGATGACACCGAACAGGCGCTAGATATCGAAGAGTCGATCTCGATGGCGCCCGGCATGAACCGAGTGCTCGTGTACGTATCCGACTTCAGTGATGTAGACATCTTCAATCGAATGGCTTCGGACGATATCGCAAAATCGTTGAGCTGCTCCTGGGGATGGGATCCCGCCGACCCTCTGAGCGATGATCCTATCTTTGAGGAGTTCGCCGCGCAGGGTCAAAATCTCTTTGTAGCGTCAGGCGATAGCGGCGCCTACAAGAAAAAATCGCTTGACGTCTATCCCGCCGATGATCCGTATGTCACGTCGGTAGGTGGCACCGCTTTGACTACCAGCGGCAAGGGTGGACCGTGGGAATCGGAGACTGCCTGGTCGCATAGCGGCGGCGGAATTTCTCCGGACAAGATAACGATCCCTGCTTATCAATCAACGGCAGGCGTCATAACCGCTGGCAATAAAGGATCGAAGATATATCGCAACAGCCCCGACGTCGCGGCCGAAGCGAATATAGACAATTATATTTGCTATGACGGCATATGCGCTGGCGGATGGGGCGGAACAAGCTTCGCGGCGCCCCGATGGGCCGGTTATCTTGCACTGGCTAATCAGCAATCGCAGGCTACCAACGGCGACACGCTTGGGTTCATCAATCCGATCCTTTACTCAATCGGATTGAGCCCGAATTATGATACTAACTTCCATGATATTACACATGGCAGTAACGGGAAATTCTCAACCAAAAAAGGTTACGATTTAGTAACCGGATGGGGCAGTCCCAACGAGAGCGGACTGATCGACTCGCTCGTTCCGTGAACCAGTCGAAGCCTAAGCAGGCATTCGAGCCGCTACTTGGCCCAGACCCAACAAGTGTGTCACCAAGGGCAGTAAGGGTTGGTGGTGTTCCTAATTTGACGGGCGCGCATCCTTACTTTTAGAATTGTCGGTATTTTGCCTTCGAGGCGTGCATCCTCGGCGGACTCCGCTTTGCGTATAGCCTTCTGAACCAGGAGGCTTCTTTTTCCTCAGGACGATCGGCGTACCAGTCGAGACCCTTTCGCGGACGGAAATGCCGGCCTCTAATTAGGCCGCCGGCATTGAAAACGGACCTTTGTTGGCAACCCCCCTTTGGATGCCAGTGCTACTGAACGGTATTCACGCGCGGCGGATTCCAGGTGCCATCAATGATCGACGGCGGCGTTTCCTTTGGCCAGTAGAGTCGGAACATTAGGACAAACCTGCCGTTCGGAGCCGGGAGCCAGTTAGCAGTCTTGGCTCCGCCAGGGGACTCGTTCTGGATGTAAAGGTCAACGGAACCGTCGGCGTTGCGCTTGAACTTGTTGCGCTGACTCAGAGTGTAGCGGTTCAGCGGATTAGCCACGAAGAAATACTGAGCATCATACATGGTAAGAGACCAGAAGCCGTTTACCGGCGGTATCGGCTCGTCCTTGTCGAAGTGAATCACGTATTTGTTGGTGCCTTCGTACGGTTTACCGTCGGCATTCAACTCAGACGTGGGGTAGACGGCATCCTGGGGACGATTCGCGCCGAGGCCATACCAGGTGACGGTGGCCCGATCGAGATAGTCGGTGCCGTATAGACCGGTCTTTCCAAAGATGACCCAGCCATTCGCCATTCTGCCAGCCTGAGCCTTATAAGCCGCGATCTTTTGCTGTGCGGTCTTGGGTACGTCCGCGAGCGCCTGAGCCACGGCCGGATCAAGTTTGCTGGCGTCGAAGTCCTGGCCGGGAACCAGGCCGATCTTCGCCATCCGCGCGACTATTGGCGCGTCCTCGGGTGTGGGCGGGTTGTCCTTCATCAGTGACGCCAGCACTTTGAAGTAGGCGCCTGCATCAAGTGCGTTCACCTGGTCGCGCACTGGAGTCTTCATGTCGATACTCGGATCGACGGTGCCCGGCGGCGGCGTGTAGGGCTTGCCGTAAGCGCTGAGCGGGACCAGCGACAGTTCGTCTTGCATCGCATGCACGGCCTTATAGTCGGCCGGCGCCCCGGTGCAGTAGATCCGGCCGATTATCCAAACCATGTTCGTGGGCGATTTGTATTTGGTCATGCCATCGGGCAGTGTTCCGCTCCAACCCGGCCCGGTAATGGCGTACTTCTGCGCCTTGGTGCCGGTAGTGCGCTTGCCCGGCACCTGGAATACCGTCGTCCATCCGTCCAGCATCGGCATCAGGTAGTAGCGCCCCTTGGCGTTCGGGATGCTGAGCACGTACGGCTCTTTGGAGAGATCGAGAAAAGCCGACGAATAGAGCGTGTCGGCGTTAGGCGCCGTCACGTCTTTGAAAGCGGCAGTTGGGTATTCTCTCGCATTGCCGAACTGCCCCATCGGAGCATGGAGCCCGACTGGACTAGCGACATTGGTCACCACCCGCCGGGTCATCTCCACCGTTACCAGCGGATAGCCGTAGATGTAGGCATCAGTTCCAATCGCCACAGCTTCGTCTTTGCCAATATGGCCGGTTGACGCATTGCCCTGGGCGAAAACAGCCGGGCCACGTATCGCAATCCACATGGCCACGAGCATTAGGATCTGCGGCCAGAGTCGGCGCAACAAGTTGTCAGCGTGATTGATGTGATTTTGCTCCTTTTCGGCCTCAGAGGCTGCTCTCGCGAACAGCACAGACACGGGCGACCCAAGGCAGGATGGGCCGATTGTAGCTGTCATCCTGACCCCACGTACATTGGTCTTTGGTCCTACATCGGAGTGCCGCCGCCAGAGTCGTAAGAAGGCTATCGGCTCGCTCCTTCAACCGCGTTTAACTTAACTTCTCGCCCCGAGTGTTGTAATTCGGACAGTTCCTAAGGGTCAGGTATTCTTCATCGCGAAGTACCGGAAAACGGTTCGGGGACCAACGCGCAACGCATTTGCGATTTCCGCTGCGCTGAGCCCGCGAGCGCGCAGCGCCTGCGCCCGCGCAGGCTTCGCCTTGGTCGTGCCTTTCAACCGGCCACCGTAAACTCCTTTTCGTTTCGCCACTGCGATTCCCGCGGCTTGCCGCTCGCGCCGGTACTCCTGTTCGATTTCCGCCAGGCCAAATAACACGCTCGCCACCAGCCGCCCAACGCTGCCCCACCAACCAACGAGAAGATCAGGAGTTGACGATGCTGGTGCTACACCTGCTGCAGAGCGCCCTGGTCTATGTAAACACGCTGATGATCCAGCGGGTGTTGGGTGAATCAACATGGAAAAACCGCCTGATTGCAGAAGATCTTCGGGCACTGACACCTCTCTTTTACAATCACGTCATGTAATGCTCCCCCGATTTCAAGCCACGAGTTGAGGTTGTAGCGCGCGAAACTGCCGCGGGCTGCGATAGCCGAGGGCCTGGTGGGGCCGTTCGGCGTTGTACCATTCAATCCACTGAGTAATGGCTGTGCGGG
>DATKPK010000030.1:0-17380 GCA_035524095.1 Binataceae bacterium (SeqCode)
TGGGGAACGTGGCCCGGACGATACATTTGAATTGGTTTGGGATATGTCGAAGAAGATGCCGGCCGATCGCGACCGTACGGCGCTCGACGTCACGCTTGCCGCGACGGCGATCGCGGCGCCTGGATCGAAATTGTGGGAGGGGCGAAGTACGCCGCGCGCCCTTTTACCGGTGCATCTCGAGCTTCCAGTTTGAGGATAAGACGCAACCTAGACCGGACGACGGCCCGCAGCATATAAAAATGCAAATCCGCTAGTTCTCGCCTCGCTGGCGGATTTGAGAACATCCTAAAACTCCGCTCGGGCCGCCAGGCAGGAGCGAGCTTCGCCGTCACTAAGTAAATGGTCGCAGGCGTGGCGCCGATATGACCCGGATAATCCTCCGCCATGCTAACTCGGCATTTCGATCTAGTATCGCAACTCAGTTGCGCGTAATGTCGGGGCCACTACTGGCTAAGACAACGATATTGTTTTGACGTGAGCGCATTCTATCATCGCCATGGCGGGGGTAACCATCCTCATGTACATCGTGATGATGAGCATGACGCGAATCACCGTCATCACCACGACCATCACGGACATGAGCATGACGATCATAGTCATGGCCATAAGCACGCACATCATAGTTACGACTCGAACGGCCATCAGCCGGCGATCGTACTAGCTGATCCCGCCGAACTTGGCCATTGGCATTTTGAAGCAAGCTTCGAGCGCATCACGCTCGCGAGTTTTTATGAATACTCATTCCGATGGAGTCTAACCGATCTTGCACCAATCGTTGAGCTAAGGTGCGAAATCCACCTGGCTCCACGGCCACCGCCCACGCCAGCCTAGTTTTCCGACATCTTTGAGCCTCAATTTTCCGCGTCCGAACGCGGGTGCGCCGAAGTGCGTTTAGCACTCCGGTTGCACTTTGGCGCGTCCGCCCGGCCAGACGATGGAATTTTACGTCCGTGAAGACGGAAAGGTGAAGGTGCGTCTTGATTAAGTCAGGAACTGCATTTCTTCAGGCGCAGAGTTGCGCCCTAAGCGTTTATTCTCTATCCCCAGGGTCGGCCGGCGCCAAGCGACGATCGGTGTCGAGTGCGAGCGCAATGCTTGTGATCGCTATGTTGTTCCTAGCAGGCGCGACCGCGTCTGCCGCCCCTCAGAAGCAGATTCGAGTAGTTGTCACAGATACTCTCGGACGGCCACTTCAGAACATCGCCCTCGAACTGCAAGGGCAAGATGGAAGAACGATCACACATAGCTATACGCATCAAGATGGAGATGCCAAGTTGCAGATAGCAGAGCCCGGGACTTACATGCTGATTGCGACAGGCGCTCATTTCAAACCCGCATCGAAGCTGATCGTGTGGCCCGCGCGCAGTAGTTCCTTTGTTCTAATAATGGAAGCGCGTGAGGCCTTGAATGTCCCTGTCAGCGCGAGCCGTCTTCGCCCGCAGAATGGACTCTCATCGACTGGCAACAGCAAATACACGATGACTTCGAAGGACATCGCCAATCTGCCAGCCGGAGAAGCTGCCCCACTCAATGACGTATTGTTGCAGATGCCAGGCGTGGCACTGGATCAGAATCAAGAGATACATATCCGAGGGGAGCATGCCGGAATTCAGTACCAGATGAATGGGATACTGCTGCCGCTCGATATCAACAACGATCCTACTTTTACACAGTTACTAAATGCGTATTTCGTACGCTCGGTGAGCCTGATTGATGGAATATTGCCAGCTGAATACGGCTATCGCACATCGGGTGTGATCGAAATCCAGACCAAAAATGGCTGCGACGGCGGTCACAACAATTTCAGCGTATACGGGGGCATGTACGACACGGCGGAACCGAGCTTTCAGCTTCAGGGATGCAGGGGCAAATTCAGTTACTATTTGACTGGCCTCTATCTGCATTCCAGCCTTGGACTCAGTTCCGCTACGCCGGGGCATGATCCGATTCATGACAGCGTCAATCAAGGCCAAGGCTTTTCCTATCTCACCTACGATCTCAACCCTTCGACGAAGCTGAGCTTCATCGGCGGCTGGACGGTGGCGGACAATGAATTTCCCAACCGGCCGGATCTGCCGCCACTGTATACGCTTCAAGGGGTGAATCCGGCGAATTACCCGTCGAGTGAAATCGATTCGAGTCTGGAGCAGCAGGACTACTATGGGGTTGCCGCTTTAAATGGAGTGGCAGGACAGAGAATCGATTACCAGCTAGCTTATGGAATCCACTATAACGAGCAGACCTTTAATCCGGACCCGATCGGTGACCTGATCTATCAGGGTATTTCACCGCAAGCGTTTACGAGCGATCTAGCTAACACGCTTCAGGGAGATGTGACCTACCATACTGGCAATCATACCTTTGGCGCAGGTTTCTATTTCGGCGAATATGGCGTTGAGTCGGACAATACCTCTCAAGTCTTTCGCGTTGACACGAACGGCGTTCAGATTCCTCCGTATTTGCCGATAACGGTGATTGCAAACCTCAATAAGATCAATCTGCTTTACGGTTTGTACTGGCAGGATACGTGGCAGATCACGCCTAAATTCAGCGTCAACTTTGGCTCCCGATGGGATCGCGCAGACGGCTTCGTCAACGATAGCCAGTTCAGCCCGACAATCAACTTCGTCTATACGCCCTGGATCGATACTACAATTCATGCAGGGTTTGCGCGTAACTTTCAGGTGCCGAACTTCCAGAATATCTCGATCAGTTCCAATTTAGCGGGCACAAGCGGTTCGACAGGCTTGCCCGAGAGCACTAACAGCACGAAGCTGGATGCGGAGACTGACTATACTTGGGACGTTGGCTATACGCATCAGATTACGCCCCATCTCCAGATAGCGCAGGATAGCTATTTTCGGATCGACCGCCATTACATTGACGAGGGAGAGTTCGGCTTTATCCCGCTCGATGCACCTTTCAATTACGTGCGCGGCTATGGCGCGGGAATCGAAAATACTCTGAGCTACAACGTAAGGGATTTCAGTTTGCGAGCGACTGCCTTCGTGGCGCGCGAGGAAGTGCGCGGGGTGGCGACCGGGCAGTATAATTTTGCGCCGCTGGGGCAACTCGAATATATCGACAATCATTACATCATTCTCGACCATACGCCGCTGCTGGGGATGTCGGGCGGCATGGCTTACCAATGGCGTGACTACAAATTCATGATCGACGGGCTGTACAGCAGCGGCTTGCGTGGCGGGTTCGCTAATACCGATCAGTTGCCGGTGGTGTGGCAGGTTAATCTGGGCGCGACGCGGAGATTCAAGGTGCCTCATCTTGGCGAATTGGAGAACCGGATAACCTTGATCAACATCTTTGACCGCACGAATCTGATCCGTCCCGCGACTGGCATTGGCGTATTTCAGTCCGCTTATGGCCCGCGGATATCACTGTACGATGGGGTGACCGTGCCACTTCCATCTTTGTGATGCCGGACCTCTTGAAAGTGAGAAGCACTTTCATTATCACTACTGGTGGACGACAGCGCAGTATCCGACTGGGTAGAGCGTCCGAGAACATTTTGTAGATCGAAAAAGCGCGGAAGCGGCCATGCCTCGTCGCATCCAGGGCAGACGACTTCGCGCGTTGAATTTCGGCGTTCACAACTGGTTGGGCGCTGGCAGCGCGATCGCAACTCCGCAGTGAGGTTTCAAGTGCATCCAAGAGTGGCAGATCGAAGCTTTTTCTAGCCAGCTAATTCATGCCCGCCCGTTCGTGCAGGGAGGATTTTAGAAATGAAACGGATCATGCTCCTGACCCCGTTGGGAGTTTGCGTAGCGATAATCGGAGCATTGCTGGCGTTCTCACCTGCCGAGGCGGAAGCGATGAACAATCAACCGAGCCCGCGCAACTATCAACCTCTTCCACCCAATTACAATCCCTACCCTCCCGGGATTCTGCCTTCAGATCTGAACGCCGAAATACAGAGAGTTGAGACGGAAGTTAATTCGATTGAGGATGAGGCTCTCGGAGAATGGCAGGCTCTACCTCCGCCGACTCTGGCAGGAAACCCGCCAACGCTGCAAGGGACGGGATATCAAGCCATCCAAATACTCGGCCAGTTGTTGAATTTCGACAGTAACATGTCTCCTTTGAGGGATGAGGCCTGCGGCTTTTGCCACATGCCCTACGCCGGCTTCAGCGGACCGATACCATCGGTGAATCTGACGATGATCGCGTATCCAGGGTCGGCTCACTATCGCGCGGCCAAGCGCACGGCAATGCGGTACCCCTACGCGACCAATTTCCCGGTGTTGCAGTACAACGACGTACAGAGCTTATTTTTTGGTGGAAATTTCTGGGACGGGCGAGCGACTGGGTACTTGTTGCAGAGTCCTTCCGCCGAGCAGGCGCAGCATCCCCCGGTCGATGCTGACGAAATGGGGCTAGCCGATACGGCCTGCATCGCGTACCGGCTGTCCCAAGCAAGGTATCGTCCCCTTTTTCAGCTGATATGGGGAGACTCATTTGATATCCAATGGCCGGGCAACACTGAGGCGATTTGTGATACTCCAGCAGGATCGGCGATTTTTCGTGGAAGTGCCACGCCGATTGCGTTGAGTCCGGAAGATCGCACGAAGGCAAATACTGTCTTCAACCATTGGGGTCAGTCTCTCGCCTCATATGAGGCTTCGACGTCGGTTAGCGCCTTCTCATCGAAATTCGATGCATTCCTGGCGGGCGCCTACACTATGACCTCAGACGAAGCAGCGGGTTATGCTTTATTCAACGGCAAGGGAAACTGCAACTCTTGCCATCTTGACGGAGTATCCACCACGCTGCAGCCGGGCCAGACAGACACCGGCAATATTGCCGATGTAAGGCCACTGTTCACTTGCTTTGGTTACGCCAATGAGGGGCTGCCGCTGAATCCTGCGGTTGCTTTATTTTACGAGACGAGACCCGACAGCTATGGATATACGCCCAATCCTTACGGATTCGCTTATAGAGATTTGGGATTAGGCACATTCCTCAGAGGCGGCTTCGGCTCCAGTCCGAATCCGAACTCACAATGGTTACCATTAGCACCGACGGTTGATGGTCAATTTCAAGTGGCGTCGGCTCGCAACGTAGCGATGACGCCGCCGCAGTGTCCGACAACCGAAGCTCCCGGCCCCTACTTTCAGAAAGAGTTCTTTCACAATGGGTACATCAAGAGCCTGAAACAACTAGTCCATTTCTACAACACGCGCGACGTATATGGGTACAACGTAACCTCGGGTCACTGCCCGGCAGGAACGACTGAAAGAGTGGATTGCTGGCCACTACCCGAGGTGCCAAACAACATCGATATGACGACTGGCGACCTCGGCCTGACGGATCAAGAAGAGGACCAGATCGTGGCCTTTCTGCAGACGCTCACGGACGGGTACACAACGCCATACCTTTACAGCGATGCCTTCACAGGTTCCTGCATGAGCGGCGGTTCAGCTTCAACTCAAGGCAATGAAACCCTTGTAGCAACTCCGCCATTACCGGAATGCGCATCGGCTATCTGCGACAGCGCCCCGGTGCCAGGCCCGCTGCCAATTCCATAGTGCCTAATGCGAAAGGTAATTGAAGGTCTTTCGTTGAATAGACTATTTAAGCTGACTGTGATCGCCAGTACCGCCTGCCTGCTAGCGTCGAACTGCGCCGCGCAGGAACTTCCACCGGCGCCGAAACCTGCGCATGTAATGATCAAGCAGGGTCCTGCGCTCGAATTCGCACGCAGTGACTTGGCGATTATCAGGTGGACGACCAACAACCCTGGAGGGACAGACGATCATTTCGCGGTTGTGCATTATGGGACGAATCCCAAGGAGTTGAACGAGGCAGCGAAATCGCCTGTCAGACTGAACCGAGACCATGCACAAACGATGTTCCGCGTGCGGATCGACGGTCTGCAGCCGAAGACTAACTATTACTATTTCGTCACCTCAACGGATAGCAACGGCGTCAACGATGGCGATAAAAGCGGGGTCAAAGAGTTCAGCACGCCCGGCCCGGGCGAGCGGGTCGAAGCCGACCCCCCAGCCGCTTGCGCCTCGGTCAAACTGATGCCGACAGTTCGAGGCGGTTCAAGGTAGTTCGTTATTGCGTAAATTCTCTGCTGAGGCCGACTGACTACGTGGTTCCTGCACGACGATCGTCATCCGCATGTCGCCGTGTCCGAAGCCGCAGTAATGATCGCAAATCGCTTTGAACGTACCGGTAACGTCCGGGGTCACGTTGATATGCGTCAACTTGCCCGGCTTGATGTCCGCATCGATTTTCAATTGCCGGATCATAAACCCATGGGTGACATCGTCGCTAGTCAGTTCGAGGGTGACGGCTTGGCCTTTGAGCAGTGTTATGCGGTTTGGTGTGAAGTGAAATTGGCTCGCGGTTATCTTCACGACCGGCCCGGCAGGTTCAGGCTGGATCGGCATAGGCGCGGTGCAGGCGCTCAAGCTGGCTACCACACAGACGGCCACAGCGGTCATGGCCGCGATGACCGCTACGGCCGTGGCGCACGCTCACAAATCTCAGGACGCTGCGTGCGGCGCTGCGTGACTGCGTCCCATACTACGAAACTCCGGCGGCTCTGGAAGGCAGAATCCGCGCGGCGATGCGCGATTCTGATCGATCCGAGGGCAGTCGAGGCTTGGCCGTCAGAAATTATAGTTGGATAGGCGCAGCGGCGGTGCTTTTGATAGCGATCGTAGTTGGCGGAGTGCGTTCTCTAGTCCCAAGGCCCAATGATTTGACCGCGCGCGAGATCGTGAACGACCATCTGCGATCGCTCACGGCGAATCATCTAACGGACGTGCTCTCGTCGAATCAGCATACGGTAAAGCCGTGGTTTGATGGGCGCCTGAATTTTACGCCGCCAGTCATAGATCTGACGAGTCAGGGATTTCCTCTGCTGGGCGGCCGCCTCGATTCTCTCAACGAGCGTCCGATTGCGGCGGTGGTTTACAGGCGGCGCGAACACGTCATCAATCTTTTTATCGCGCCTGCGGAAACTGCGACCGATAGTCAGCCCCCAAGCCAGGTGCGCGATGGGTACAATATCGTCCATTGGACGAAAGCCGGGATGTCTTATTGGGCGGTATCCAGCGTCAGCGGGGCTGAGCTCGGACAATTTGCGCAATTACTGATCGATCAGGGTTCGGGGCCTTCGACGCCGACACGCGGATAGAGCCAGCTACCGCGAATTGGCGGGCGAATTGTCAAGATGGACGCCGCTCAAAGGGGCGTTTCGGCTGGAATCGTGAGAGCGTGCGCGGAGCAGATCTCGAAAAAGGCCTTCAGATCAGCCGAAGCGGCGGTGAAGCTGTCCAGGGAATAGGCGCAGTAGAGGGAAAAGCGCTGCTGGTGCGCGAGGCCGTTCCAAAGCTGTTCGAGCCTGACAGCGGCGTCGGGCTTTTGTCCCGCACATAGCAGTGCGACCATCTCGCCGAAAGCGAAAACGAAGCCGGTCGGGCAGTTTTGCGCCGCAGTGCGCATTATACCGCCGACGACGAGATCGAATTTGGCCTTATCCGGCATGCCGTCGGTCAGCAACTGCTGAAGCGTATCGGCAGCGTCCAAGGTCATGTACCTGCCATCCTGGCGGGCCTGCTCCAAATCCGCAGCGGAAGCGGAGAGCCGTTGTTGAATCGCGTGAAGATGCGCTTCGGTCGCGACGATCACGACGGCACCATCGCGCTCAAGCGCTCGCACAACAAGATACGCAACGTTCTCGATCACCACTGAGTCATGATCGTAAAACTGGACATAATGCTGTGCCGACTCAGGCTGATATAGGCTGAGGAGTTCAGGTGATCGAATTCGCGAATGGGTAAACAATTCGCCCGTGGGCGATTTTGCAGGTTGGGGCATTAGGGTCGCCAGCTGGGAACCTACGTTATCACCTGAATTTTGTCTCTACAATGAATCTTGTGTGAGCCATTTTCGCCAAACTTAGCAATACTGTCTAATGACCGCCAGAAGCGCGTCTACATCGACGGGTTTCCGCAGGACTCGCTGAGCGCTCAAGCCCGCTGCCGCTGATGGGTCCATCGCAGTCACGACCACCACCGGAACCTTGGCGAGGCGCTGGTCCTGAAGCATGGCCGTTCGAAAGCGTGGCCCGTCCATAACTGGCATGCGGAGGTCCATCACGATTAAGCAGGGCTCTTCAGACTGCGCCAGATAGTTCAAAGCTTCGGCGCCGTTGGCGAATCCGAGCACGCTGAAACCTTCATATTCGAGGATTTGTACAAGGAAGGTGCGGGCCTCATCTTCATCCTCGATCACTAAAACTTCGGCACCTCTAGCCATCCCGATCAGTCCCGTATTCAAACGCTATCGATCGCGCGCAAAGGCAGCTTCATTACGAAGGTTGCGCCTTTACCTAACTCGCTTTCGGCGAGAATCGTTCCGCCGTGAGCCTGAGCGATCTGCCGCGTGATCCAAAGTCCCAATCCAAGTCCTCCAGCAGCGAGTGGCTCCGAGAGGCGTTCAAACCGGTTAAAGATCCGTTGTTGATCCTCTGGCGATATTCCGGGTCCGTGGTCACACACCCGGATCATCGCGTCGCTGCCGGCGGCGCAGGCGCTGACTTCAATGGGTTTTTGCATACCGTATTTGATGGCGTTCGAAATGAGATTGGTGACGGCCTGATCGATTCTTATGCGATCCCATTCGCACGTAAGCTCTGCGTCAAGCGTCAGCACGATTGTGAGTTCCGGGTCTTCGCTGGTGAATCGTGCAACTACTTCTTTAAGCAGACCGCCTAGTTCAAATTGCTCGCGATACAACTCAAATGTGCCAGTCCGTAGCCGCGTAACGTCCAACAAGCGGTCGACAAGAGTACTCATGCGGCTCAACTGCCGGCGAGTTTTTTCAATCAAGCCACGCGCCTCACCGAAGCTGGCCTCGGTGCCGGAAAGCCGATGGAGCAACTGCATCGTCAAGAGAAAAACGTTGAGCGGATTGCGCAATTCGTGGGCCGCGACCGCGATCAGTTCGTCGCGTGCAGCGACGGCCTCCGCTAAACGCTGAATGGACTCCTGCTCGCGCGCCAGAAGTTCCTCGCGTTCGCGTTCCAGACGTTTCTTCTCGGTGATATCGCGGGCGATCTTCGAGGCGCCGATGATGGCGCCGCGGCTATCGCGGATCGGCGAAACGGTGAGCGAAATGTTGAGGCGGTGGCCATCCTTGGCTTGCCTGATAGTCTCGAAATGCTCGACTTTTTCGCCTCGACGGATACAACCGAGGACGTAATCCTCTTCGCCACGAAGCTCCATCGGAATAATTGTGGTGATGCTCCGGCCGATCATTTCGTCGGCCGTGTAGCCGAACAACTCTTCCGCGGTGCGATTCCATGAGGTCACGATACCGTCGAGCGTCTTACTGACGATGGCGTCGAGGGAGGAGTCGACGATTGCGGACAGCAAGCCCGCTGCGGCTTCGGTATCCGCTTGCAGCGGGGTGTGCCTTTCTTTGAACTCGTCCAGCATCATGGCCTGGCTCACGCGATACATGTCACTCTACCATGAACGCAAGTCTCATTCCCGATCTAGCTTCAAAGGTAACTTTGGAGAACGACTTTGCTTGAATTTTGGAATATTCATTCTATCATAACGCCGAACGTAGCAGACGCAGGCCTGCTACGGTGAGCATAGACGTTTAATTGCAGAGAATCAGACTGCGAGTGATTCGTTTGACCGTAGATTCCAAGACGGCTATGGTCAGCTCTTGAATTGACCAGCCGTCAAAACACTCACCGTTAGATGAAATTGCCCAGGAGATTCAGAGATGAGTACACCGCAAATTGATTTATACACCGCATCTACCCCGAACGGATGGAAAGTTTCTGTATTCCTGGAAGAGGTAGAGCTGCCTTATAAGGTCTATCCAATCAGTCTATCGAAGGGCGAACAGAAAACGCCTGAGTTCCTGAAGATCTGCCCCAATGGCCGGATCCCCGCGATCATCGATCGGGCTAATGGCGACTTTGCGGTGTTCGAGACCGGTGCGATCCTCCTCTACCTCGCGAAGAAGATTGGAAAGCTTTTACCCAAGGATGAAAAGGGCGAGTCACGCGTCACGCAATGGCTGATGTTCCAGATGGCAGGAATCGGCCCGATGATGGGACAGGCCAACGTCTTCTATCGTTATTTTCCCGAGAAGATCCCCAGCGCGATTCAGCGCTACCACAATGAATGCCGCCGGCTGTTCGAGGTACTCGAAGGACAGTTGCAAGGCCGCGAGTTTCTATGCGACGAATACAGCATCGCCGATATCGCCAACTGGTGCTGGGTACGAATCCATAGGTGGAGTGGAATCAACGTCGAAGGACTGACCAACCTGCAAGCCTGGATCGAGCGAATGGAGGCGCGACCGGCCTGTCAGCGTGGAATCATAGTGCCCGAACCCTTGGACTTCAAAGAACCCACCCCGGCAATGATACAAACGGCGCAGAAAATTGTGACCCGCTAAAGCGGGCTGCAAAAAATCGAAAACTGTCAGGAGAACTCTGTGCTCGAATATCGAACCTTCAAGGAGATCGTAGATCATCCGGGATTGAGGATCGTGCTCGTCAAAGGGGCGCCGAGTCCGTGGGGGCAAGCCGCGAAGACCATTTTTGAGATCAAAGGGCTGGATTACGTGGCGGCTCCATGGATTGGTGGGGAACCTAATGAGGAAATTGTCGCATGGGGCGGCGAGGCGAGCGCGCCAATAGTCGCGTGGGCCAAAGAGAAGCCTGTCCATCGCTGGATCGACATCCTTTACCTCGCCGAAAGGCTAGCGCCGAAGCCTGCGCTGCTTCCAGCTGACGCGACGCAACGCGCACTAATGATCGGCTTTTCGCATGAAATTTGTGGCGAGATGGGTATCGGATGGAACCGTCGGCTACAATTGTTCGCGCCAGCGTTGTCCTCGGGAAAGGCGCCAGCGGGTGTGGCGCGAATGGGCGGCAAATATGGCTATAACGAAGGCGATGCCAAAGCCGCGGGCGAGCGAACCGCCGCATCACTGAAAGCGCTGACAGCGCAACTCAAATCACAATATGCGCGCGGCGTTCATTATTTCATAGGCGATGCGCTGAGCGCGCTGGACATCTACTGGACGGCCTTTGCGAATCTGCTAGACCCGCTGCCCAAGGAACAGTGCCCGATGCCCGAGGCCTACCGTCCCGGATTCACGGTTAGTGACCCGGTGGTGAAAGCCGCGCTTGACCCGCTGTTGCTGGAACATCGCTCACGTATCTTCCGTGAGCATTTCCGCAACCCGATGGAATTATAGACCTCACTTCTGCACGGCTATCGCATGACACGATTAAGGTCGTGCGATAGCCGCCCACGATTCGCTAGGCAATCGCCCCATAGATTATTCGCGTCCTGCCTATTCACGGATGCGCTTGACGGAAGCACTCGTCGCGCGTATTTAACCAATTAGTTAAATTGGTTAAATACGGGGCTCGGCTGCGATTGTGATTTGCGACGCGGCTGGGCCGTAGAGGAAGTACAATGGGCGCATCAAATAATATAGTGGCGGAAGCGACGGACCGTGTGCTGGTTATCACGCGTGTGTTCGACGCGCCGCGCGAACTGGTCTGGAAAGCCTGGACCGAGCCTGAGCAGATGGTGAAATGGCACGGCCCGCGGGGTTTCACGAGCACAATCGAGTTGATGGAGCGATGGCCGGGCGGCCGTTATCGTATTCGGATGCACGGTCCTGACGGGGATCATTGGACGCAGGGAATCAATCGCGAAATGATTCCGCCAGAGCGACTGGTCATTGAGGGCTGCTGGGCTGATGCTGAGGGCCGTCCGGTTGGGCCGGATACAACAGTGACGATCACGTTGGAGGATATTGGCGGGAAGACCAGACTCACACTCCATCAGGCACTATTTGAGTCGGTCACGGCGAGGGACGGCCATCAGTTCGGATGGAACAGTGCGCTCGACTGTCTCGCCGAATATCTAGCGGCGCGTAGTCTGGGAGCCTACATCGCGTAGGGGAAAAGAAGGGAGACATCGTGATGAACGGCGTCTTCCTTTATGAAACGACCAGCCTGAGGTTCGCTACGTTCAAGACAGGCGGGCTAAGCGTTCACCCTTACGAAGCCGTCAGCCGGCTGGGCTGAGCTTACAAGAAAGTGGCGTGAGACAGGCGTTGAAGCCTATCCCACGCCGCTGTTTGCAACAGATCGCAGCGCGCCGCGAAAGCGGCAGGCTATGCGTGGCCTTACGCGCGCAAAGCTTCGAGAGAAATTATCTGCTCGCGCTTTGTCCCTTCGGTATATGGCCGTTCACCAGGTTTGCGCTCGAATGGATCTACCAGACCCAATTCCTTACTGATCTCGCGTACGGCAGGTAATACTTCCTGCCCCAGCAGGCGGATACTGGTCATGCGATCCTCGAAACTGACCGGTCCCTGGCTGGCGAAAAAGCCGAAAGTACCCGGACGCAAGACTTCAAGAATCTTGCGAATCTTGGGAATGACCGTCTTGGGCGTGCCGGCGATGATTTGCAGCCCTTCGACTGCCTTGGGATAGGCTTTGTAGATCGCAGCTTTGGCCTCTTCTACTGTGGCTTCGCCGCGAGCCAGCCGGCGGCGGGTGCTGTCGGCTACTTTCTGCAAGTTGCCCTCTTCTGCCTTTGGCTCCTGCTTCGCGCGGCCCAGTTGCTCGGCACTGACGCCGAGAAAACCGCCCGAGCCGGCGGTCATCGTGCGGGCGAGGCGGCGGGTAGCTTCGCGGGAGTTATAGCCCGGTGGCAGCGTATGCTCGGGACGCGAAAAGGCGCCCTGCCCTCCGCCGAACAGATGGGCCTTGCCGAGTTCCTCGGCTTTCTCCTCGGTCTCCGCCACGACGACGTGTTGCAGATAGCCGAAGTTCTCCGAGCCGGCCTGATAACCCTGCTTCGCTGCCGTGTCACCGTAGATATTCCACAACTCGGCGGTTGCGGGCAGCGCAGTGCCCAAGCCGAGGTAGGGGTACTTGTGCTCCGCGCACCAGACCACCGTCTCGGGGCTCAGCACGCCCGGGATCATGATCGGCGGATGCGGCTTCTGATACGGCAGTACCCACGGATTGATATAGCGATAGTTGAAGTGCTTGCCTTCCCATCGGAACGGACCTGGACGGGTCCATGCCGCGAGAATCAGATCGTGGGCCTCGTTGAACATTTCGCGGTTGTAGGCGGGATTCGCCTGATTGAAGATTTGCTCGCTGCCAGCACCGCGGACCCATCCGGGGACAAGGCGGCCGTGGGAGATGCAATCGATCGTCGCGAGTTCTTCAGCGATCCGCAGCGGGTTCTTAAAGGTTGGAAGCGGATTTCCAAGTAGAACGATCCGCGAGCGCTTGGTGATCCGCGCGAGAATAGAGGCCTCGACGTTCATCACCGCGCCCATACAGAACGGCGTCCCGTGATGCTCATTGAGCATGATCGAGTCGAAGCCGACGTCTTCGGCGTAGACCATCTCGTCGAGATATTCGTTGTAGAGGCGCGAGCCTGCTTCGCGATCGAAAAACCGATTCGGTACGCCGAAGAAAGCGCGATTTTTGATTACTTCATCTTCGGGAACGTCGCGATACGGACGTTCCGTGAAATACATTAGGTTCATCTGCCTGGCTCCTCAATTAGCCCGTCAGCTTTGCATTCGTGCGATATTACTCTGCACTGGTCAGCATCAATTGCAGCGTTAGACCCGCACCGATTCGTCGCGCTTGGGCGCCCGCTTCAAGGCCTCGAGGTCAACGATTGCCTCATAGCTGGTGCCGTGGGTATATGGCCGCGAACCCGGCTCACGTTCAAAGGGATCGCGGATGCCAAGGCCCTTCGCGATCTCGCGTACCGCAGGCAAAACTTCCTGGCCCATCAGCCGGATACTGTTCATGCGCTGCTGCGTGGTCAAAGGGCCTTGGGCCTGGAACAAGCCAAGCACG
Source organism: Binataceae bacterium (SeqCode) (assembly GCA_035524095.1). Classification (GTDB taxonomy): domain Bacteria; phylum Desulfobacterota; class Binatia; order Binatales; family Binataceae; genus DATJUF01. Next base: position 13,913 of record DATKPK010000030.1, read on the forward strand.
CCCGGATGGAGAACTTCGAGAATCAACTTCAGCTTCGGGATCACGGTTTTCGGCGTGCCGATGATGATCTGGAGGCCGTCCTGCGCCTTCTGATAATTGGCGTAGATCTTCCGCTTAGCCTCTTCGATACTGACCTGGCCCTTGCGTAGGCGCTCGCGGGTGTCGCTTTTCTCCTTGCTGCTGCCGACATCCTCGCGTTGCTCCTTCAGCTTCTCGGAAGTGATGCCAAGAAAGCCGTAATCAGTCGCCTGGCGGGCCAAGCGGCGAGTCGCCTCTTTCGAATTATAGCCGGGCGGAAGGGTATGCTCAGGACGCGAGAAATTGGCGGCGCCACCGCCAAACAATGCGGCCCTGCCCTGCTCCTGCGCTTCTTCTTCAGTATCGGCGAGGTGGATTTGCTGGAGGTAGCCGAAATTCTCGCTACCGGCGACATAGCCTTCGTCAGCAGCGGTCTTCTGGTAGAGGCTCCAAAGCTCGACAGTGGATTGGAGCGCGGTGCCCAAGCCGATGTATGGGTACTTATGCTGCGCGCACCATACCACCGTCTCGGCGCTGATCACGCCCGGGATCCAGATGGGAGGACGGGGCTTCTGATAAGGCAGCGCCCACGGATTGACATAACGGAAATTGAAATGCTTGCCTTCCCATCGGAAGGGGCCCGGCTTGGTCCAGCAGGCGATCACGAGGTCATGGGCCTCGTTGAAGTATTCGCGATTGTAGGCTGGATTCGCCTGATTGAAGATTTGCTCGCTACCGGCGCCGCGGACCCATCCGGGGACCAGGCGGCCTTTCGAAATCAGATCGATCTCGGCGAGTTCTTCGGCCAGCCGCACCGGATTCTTTACGACCGGCAAGGGATTGCCGAGGAGAACGATCCGCGCCTTTTTGGTAATGCGCGCGAGAATCGCGGCCTCGACGTTCATCACAGCACCCATACAGAACGGGTTGCCGTGATGCTCATTCAGCATGATGGCGTCAAAGCCAACTTCCTCGGCGTAGACGTCCTCGTCGAGGTACTCGTTGTACAGCCGCGCCCCAACCTGAGCATCGTAAAAGGTGTTGGGTACGCCAAAGAAGCTGCGATTTTTGATTACTTCGTCTTCGGGAACGTCACGATACGGACGTTCGGTGAAATACATTATGTGCATGGCTTCTCCTTCGTGTGGATCGCGTCGGTTAGCGTATGCGTATCGCCGCTTGGCTGCTGACGCTGTCCGCTCAGGCCAAGAACTCGCGTATCAGCTTTAGAAACGCTTCAGGTTTCTCGATCTCAGGCCGATGGCCGCAGTCGTCAAAGACGCTCGCCTTAACGTCCGTATTCTTGAGTGCCGTTTGATAAGCTCCGCACGCGCTCACCGGTACCACGGCGTCATTTTTGCCCCAGACGAGCTGGGTCGGAAGTCCCTTAACGCCCTGCAGGAAGTATGGCAACGAAGGATTGTGCAGGATGGGATCCCATGCGATGCGTGCGGTTTCCGTGCGCGCATCCTCGAAGGCCTCGAACTGCTCCGGCGTACGCTCGCCGCCGTAGAGTTTGCGGAATTCGGGCGTCGCGTCGGCGTTATAGACCGTCGCGTTGAGCTGCGTGCCGATCGTCACCGCAAAGACGTCCATGATATCGCCTTCCGGCGCCTTTATTCCGGGAGGTGCGACCAGAACCATTTTGCGGAACTGCTTGGCGTTAGCGACAGCCATCTCGGCGGCGGTCCAACCACCGGTCGAGAAGCCGATCACGTCGATCGGCGCGAGGTCCAGATCGCGCAATACCCAAGAGTAGAACAAACCCAACTCGTGGAAATTGCGGATTATCTCGACGCGCGGCGATTTGCCGAAGCCGGGCTGAATCGGAATGATCAGCGTGCGGTCCTTCGCCAGCGCCTGGTGGTAGGAGAGCCAGCCGGGATGGCCAAGCTCTTCATGCAAAATCAACAACGGCTTGCCAGTGCCGCCCTTGATTATCGCGAGGTCAGTCCCCGCTACGTGGGTGATTTCCTCAGTCCAGTCTGCCATTAACGAAGCCCTCCGTTGCATGGCGGCGCTGGGCGCCATCGGGGTCGCATCCGCGCGCCATGGTTGTAGGCCGCAGCCGTGGCTAGCGGCTTGGATTCCGCCCGCGGATAGATCCGCGGCTCTAAGTTTGCCTCCTGCCGCTCGGTCAGGAAGCGCTGGCCAACGCCGCCACGGGCGCCGGCGCTTTGATCAAAACCTTTGCGGAATATAGCTCATTTATCGCGGCATCCGACAACCCCAACAATTCGTGCAGAATTGCTTCGTTGTCTTCGCCGACTTTAGAAGCCTTCAAATCAGTGCGCTCGGGCCAGCCGGAGAACTTCACCGGGAAGGCCGGCAGATCAAATTCGCCGAGCGACGGATCCGTCGCGCGGCGAACGGTCTTGCGCTCGCGCAGATGCGGATGGTCCATCGCCTCTTGCAACGAGAGGACCGGCGCGCATGGGACACGCTCTTTATCGAGCGCCGCTACGACAGCGTCACGCGACGGGAAGGTCGCCATCCAATTTTCGATGATCTCTTTAAGGGCGGCGTTATTGCGTACGCGGCGTCCATTGCTGCTGAAACGGGGATCGGTCGGAAGGTCGAGCCGCCCGAGAGCCTTTGCCAACCGGCCGAACTCATGGGGCTGTACGAGCATCATTATGTAGCCGCCCGGGCATGCGTAAACGCCCGAGGGACTTCCGGTCGGATGCTGCGAGCCGTTGCGCCGTGGCTTGAAGGTCTCGCGCCGTTGCGAGAGGACCGGAACGCATAGCTCGTGCATATGAAAGTAGGTATCGAGCAACGAGGCGTCGAGGTACTGGCCCTTACCGGTACGCGCGGCGTTGAGCAACGCATAGCCGACCGCCATCGCGGCCGCGACACCGGTTGAGACGTCGCCGATCGCCATCGTGGGGATTATCGGCGGACGATCGGGCTCGCCGAGCAGTTCCGTCACGCCGGCGAAGGACGCACCGATGAAATCGTAACCAGGGCGTTTGCTCAGCGGTCCAGTCTGACCAGTGGCTGAAACGGAGCACATCACGATTTTCGGATTGAGCTTGCTGAGTACGTCGTAACCGAAACCCATATCCGCGATGACACCGGGGGCGAAATTCTCCACCACGACGTCGATTTTCGGGATCAAGTCGAGAATCAGTTGGCGCGCTTCGGGTTTGTGCAAGTCCAGCGCGAGACTGCGCTTGCTGTGGCTATGCTGAAAATAATAAGTACTGGTGCCGTCCTTGACGATACCCATCGTGCGGACGTGGTCGCCCTCAAGTGAGCGCTCAACCTTGATTACATCGGCACCGAGTTCGGCCATAATGCGCGTGCAGGTCGGCCCGGCCACGAAGTGAGTGAAATCGAGGACCCGATAACCCTTGAGCATCAATGCTTGTTGCTGCTGCTCCATTTTAGCCATTGTCTCCGTCGGAATCAGAGCGCGATTAAGAATGCCGAGGCATCATACTAAGG
>DATKPK010000031.1:0-3805 GCA_035524095.1 Binataceae bacterium (SeqCode)
GGGCTGCGTACACTGCTCTTTGCCAGCGGCTACCGCGCAGTCAGATGCCAGATGCATAACGGCGTCTTGGTGATATGGGGCACGGTACCACGCGAAAGCGATCGCATGATGATCCAGATGATGGCGATGGCCAGCGTGGGCATGGTGCCGATGAGCGATCAGCTTCACGTCGAGGAGACTGACCCCGGTCCTTAGTCATCAGCCACGTCCAGATTCAGCTAAACCTTAGTCATTTGCCGTGCGTTGTGAGTTTTTCGCGGACCATCCAGAGGCGATCGCCACCCCAGAATAGTTCGCCGTCGATCACGAACATCGGAACACCGAAGACGCCAAGCTCCTCAGCCTCTTGGTTGATGCGATCGAGTTCCGTCCTGCCCTGTCCCCCGAGAAAATCGTAAAACGCATTCGTCTCGGTGCCGCTGTCGTCAAGTAAGCGGCGGACGGCCTCACAATCCTCGATATCGAGTTCGCGCTTCCAGAAACGCTCAAAGGCTAGATCGTTGTAGCGGCGGAAGGTGCCGAGGCGTTGTGCATAGAGCATCGCGATTGCGGCAATCGACGAATCAAAGATTTTGCGCGGGCCGCGCACGGTCAGGCTGCGGCGATTCGCGAGGCGGCGGGCGTCCATGTAGCTGTAGCGAATACGGCGCCATTGATGAGCATTGCGGCCTTCGACGGTGCCTAAGAAATCGGGAATGTTGAGGACGTACGGCAACCAAGTGAACTCGAAGCCGAACTCGCGCTCAAGGCCGTAAGCGGAGTCCTTGATCAGGTAGGCGTACGGGCTTTTGTAGTCGATATAGATGCGGCGGTCGCTGGCAGCCATGGCGGGAGTTTAGCGAGCGCCGCAAAGAATTGGCAATCCGATAGCCTCGCCTGCGAGGCGGCGAGCGTCCCGAAAATCTGAGGCCCGCGCACTCTCCATGCACACGCTCTTTTCAATACGAGCGCGAGTATGTGAAATGATTGGCTTATGCTGGTGGACTTGCATGTTCATACGAAGTTGTCGTCGGATGCGAATGTGGCGGCGGAACAATATCTCGCGGCGGCAGCCGAGCGGACCCCGAAGCTCGGCGCAGTCTGCTTCACCGAGCATCGCTTATATCCCACAGATGAAGAACTTGATCGGACTTATGATGAGCTGGCGGAGCGGTTCCGTGTGCGCATCTTCAAGGGAATCGAAGCGGATACCAAGCTCGGTCATCTGCTGGTCTTTGGGATCAATCAGGAGATTCGGCGGCGCTTCGATTTGAGCGATCGGCTGCTCAAGGCCGAGCATCTGATGGAAGTGGTGCATGGCGAAGGAGGGATCGCGATTCCGGCTCATCCGTTTCGCGACTCAGGCTATGGCGACCGGCTCGACGATTTGCTGGCGAAGCTGGGACCGGCGCTGAGTGCGGTCGAGGCGATCAACGGCCAGAATTCGCGTGAGCAGAATGCATCGGCGATCGCCGCGGCAGAGAAACTCGGCCTGACTGCCGTCGGCGGCAGCGATGCTCATTTCGTGACGCCGCGATGGTTCCTGACCTGCGCGACGGAACTAGAACGGGAGGTCGCTACTGTCGCGGAATTGTGCGAAGAGTTGCGCAGCGGGCGCGCGCGTCCATATTTCTTCCCTGAAACTAAGTAGGCAGAACTGCGAGGTAGCAGCATGAAATTCGGAACCTTCGTCACGAATCTCAAGCCGGAATCCATCAGGCGAAACATCCAAAAGGCCGAGGAGGTCGGCTTCGAGTCGGCATGGATCGGCGAACATCTGATCATCCCGGTCGAATCGAAGTCGAAGTATCCGTACTCGAAGGATGGGGCGTTTCCGGCGCCGATCAACGTGCCGTTTCATGATCCGATGCTGGCATTGACCTATGCAGCGGCGGTGACAAGCAAAATCAAGTTAGCAACGGGCGTATTCGTCGTACCATTGCGGAATGCGATTACGACCGCTAAATCGGTGGCGTCGCTCGACGTACTTAGTAATGGACGGGTGATCTTCGGCGTTGGTGTGGGCTGGTGGGCCGAAGAATTTGCCGTGACTGGCGCGAGCTTCAACGACCGAGCGCTCAAGACTCGCGAATATATAGAATTGATGAAAGAGCTTTGGACCAAAGACGAGCCGTCATACCATGGCAAGACGATCAGCGTTGAGGGGGTGCGTTTTTATCCAAAGCCGGTCCAGAAACCTTACCCGCCGATCGTCGTTGGCGGAACGAGCGACCTCGCGGTCAAGCGGACAGTCAGGTACGGCGACGGCTGGTATGCGGTGTCGAAAAGTCTCGAAGAGACGCGCGAACTAATCAGGAAATTGCGCGAAGCGGAGCATGGTGCGAATCGGAGCAAGCCGGTTGAAGTTACGGTGAGCTTGCGGACGGGTCATCCGCTGACCCTTGATGAAGTGCGCGCGATGGCGGAGATGGGAGTCGAGCGAACGCTGGTCGGGTCGCCATTGGGAGCGGGCGCGGCGGCGGAGCTTGAACGGTTCCACGACGAGGTCATGGCGAAGATTTGATCAGCAGAGACTCACTCACGCACGGGCGGAAAGGAGAAGATGAACCTGAGCAGCATAGGAAGGGTTTTCATTCTCTCCCTCACGATTACGCTCGTGCTCGCCGGTATAGCCCGCGCCACTGAGATCACGGACCTAGCCTGGAATGAGACCAATATCAAAACGTTAAGGGGGTTGAACAAGGCAGCCTACTATCGGTTTTACAGTCGTCAGGAAGATCCGAATAACGAGATGGAATGGTCTGAAGATAACTTAGGCTTGGACTACGACTGGTATCCGGCAGGCCATGGAGCTTATGAGCTGGCGATCAATTCGCAGAGCGGACCTGATGTAGCTTTCCTCGATGTTTTTTTGCGTGATAACCGAGGAAAGATTACCAATGAGGAGTTCCCGATTGTGGGGGATTTCGGTGAGCGATGGTTCTGGGGTTCAGAATACGTCGGTATCAACCACGACGGTGAGCAATTTGCTGACCTTAATCAGGATGGATTTTACGAGTTATTCTTATTCGTGCCACTTAAACGTGATTGGCCGCCTCAACGGACAAAGTTCATCCCGAACGGCGAATGGCTTCAAGTCTGGCGCTTGAAAAACGGTAAGTACGTCGAAGCAAGCCGTGACTTCCCAAACTTCTACACCAAACAAATTCTTCCAAAGCTCGACGCGGCAATCACACAGGCGCGCGAAGACGTAAACGAGGTTCCCGCTGAGAAAGCCAAACCACACCCCGGTATTTCTAACACCGATGATTACTGGAATAGCTCTGCGCGATACCTGGCCGCTTTAATTATGACCCGAGACAAAATTCTGCGCGTTCTTGGCATCGACCCCAACGCGGGCTTGGAGCAGGCTCGCGAATGGATGAAAAGTCCCGACCCGGTCCTGGTGGATGACGCCGTTTCAGTCTTTAGAGATATAGGCGGACATGACGCGGATGTTCGCGCGGCAAGACTTGCGCGTGATCGGGCCTCAGAAGATTGGCCATTTCGACAATGGTGAGCGGCTCTGAAACGATCGGAAAGGCTTCGGCATTTCGGTTCAGTGAGCGGGCGGGGGAGCGGTGGTAGTTGAGCCTTCGAGTTCACGAGTGAAGCGGCGCAAGTCTGCGGGACGGCCGGAAGCGACAATGGTATCGCCGGCCTTGAGGCGGCGGTCGGGAGCGATCGGAGCGAAGCCGGAATCGGGCTGACGGCCATCCTGAATCGCGAGCACGGAAACGGCGAAGCGCGCACGCGGATCAAGATCGCGCAGGTTTTTACCTTCGGCGGGCGGCGGAATCGTAATGCGCGAGACGCGGAAGCCGCT
>DATKPK010000032.1:0-6108 GCA_035524095.1 Binataceae bacterium (SeqCode)
TGAACTATATCTCTCTCTGTTTGGCCTTTGTAAGTGCAGCTTTAGTAGCGACTGAGCATAAGCGGCCATGGGGATCGGCTCGCCTTTCGCGCTCTCGAGACGATTTCCCAATCGACTTCATGATGGTTATAGTCTGGTGAAGTGGTAATCGACTCTACGACCGTTTTCGCTTGATTAGGCCGACTGGTACGGTGTGAAACATATGGCTAAGACCTCAAAAAATATCCTCGACGAAGCCCGCGCCTCGATTAAGCCAATCGACGCAGACGAAGCTCGCAAAATGCTCGATAAGCCTGGCACCACGCTCATCGACGTGCGTGAAAGCGACGAATGGCGCCAAGGTCACATTCCGCAGGCTGTCTTCATTCCGCGCGGCTTCCTCGAATTGCGTATCGAGGAAAAGGTCCCCGATCACAAGGCCCCGATTATCCTCCAATGCGCCTCCGGCACCCGCTCGCTCCTTGCCGCTCGCACCTTGCATGAGCTGGGCTACGAGAATCTTTATAATCTCACCGGCGGCTTTAACAGCTGGAAGGATCGCGGCCTCCCTTGGACCGCCGAACGCACCTTCACCACTGAGGAACTCAACCGCTATTCACGCCATTTCGTAATTCCGGAGGTCGGTGAAAAGGGCCAGGCCAAGCTGCTCGATTCCAAGGTTCTCATACTTGGCACGGGCGCCCTCGGCTCCCCCGTTTCGCTCTATCTGGCAGCGGCTGGGGTCGGCACTCTAGGCCTCGTCGATTTTGACGTGGTCGACGCCTCCAATCTCCAACGCCAGATCATCCACACCACCGACCGCGTCGGGATGCTCAAAACCGAGTCCGCGCAAAAGGCCATCAATGCCCTCAATCCTGGCATCAAGGTCATCCGCCACGACGTCCGTCTGAGCTCTGAAAATGTGATGGACATCGTCAAGGATTACGACGTGGTGGTGAATTGCGGCGACAACTTCCCCACCCGTTACCTGATTAACGACGCCTGCGTCTTCCTGAAGAAGCCGCTCGTTGATGGCGCGATCTTCCGCTTTGAGGGCAACGCCACTGTCTTCCATCCCGCCGCCGGCGGCCCTTGCTATCGATGCCTCTATCCGGAGCCTGCACCACCCGACATGGCGCCCTCTTGCGCGGAGGCTGGCGTGCTCGGTGCGCTCCCCGGCGTGATTGGCTCTATCGAAGCGCTCGAGGCGATCAAAATCATCGTCGGCGCGGGCAAACCGCTCGTCGGCAAGATGGTCTATTTCGACACGCTCTCCAGCGACTACGTACGGATGCTGAAAATCCGCCGCAACCCGGAATGCCCGGTATGTAGTGACCATCCGACCCAGACTGGCCTGATCGATTACGAAGCTTTCTGCGGTCTTGGTCCCGCTCCCACCAACGGGACAGCCAATAGCCACGCCAACAGCGAGGTCTCGGCGGCCGCGGGACGCTAACTCCCCTTAAGCGCGCCAAGCTGATACAACGGCGGCGGATGCAATGAAGTGCGTCCGCCGTTTGCATTTAGGAGGCACGCGGAATCATCATGGCCTTGGGACCATTCTACGTGGCGCAAAAATTGACCGAGACCGGAACCGTTCGCGGCATTGCTCTTCTGATGCGTCATGGCGAGACCCAATGGAATCGCGAGGGCCGCGTGATGGGCCGCCATCCTGTCGAGCTTAGTCCCGAAGGCCGCGCGCAAGTCGAGGCTACCGCCCGCTTTGCTCAGGTCATCAAGCCCGACCTGATCGTTTCCAGCCCGCTTGTCCGAGCCCGTCAGTCAGCCGAAATCCTCTCGGAAGGAATGGGCGGTATCGACATCATCGAGGACGCCGACCTCGCCGAAGTCCTCTACGGTAGCTGGGAAGGACTGACCTACCACGACCTGATCGAGGACGAGCATTACCTACGCTATCGCAAGGCTCCGCATGAGATGCCGACTCCGGGCGGCGAGACCATCAGCGAGGTCCAGTCGCGCGGCGTCGCCGCAGTGATGCGCGCGGTTGCCGCTAATCATGGGCGGCGCGTCCTATTCGTCTCCCATGGCGATATCATCCGCACCGTCCTGTGCCATTTCATGACGATGGAAATCAGGCACTATCATCGTATCCGCGTCGACAACGCGACGCTCTCGGCCATTCAGATCGCCGGCGATTTCGCTGAAGTGAAGTTCATGAATCTGATGCCTGACCCAGGCCGTGCTTTTGTCGCTCCTTTTTCCACGGCCAAGCCCGCCACTAAATCCAGCCTGCAGCCGTAGGTCTCAGGGACTTCCAGACCCGTCTTCGTCCGCCGACGCCGATTCTGTCGTTCCGATCTCAACGCCTTTGCGCGTCCTTACACGCGCGTCAGGCCGCGTTGGAACGTCGACATGCAAATTGTGATAACCGCCGCGCGAGGCGTCCGGCGCAACAAATCCTATCGTGTATTGTTGCCGCAGCTCATGGCTGATTTCTTCGCAGGCCGCGCGCAGCGCTGCGCCGTCACCGACTTCATGCATCAGGAAGGTCTTGCCGCCGCTCTCGCTGGAGAGCATCTCCAAGGTTGCAGCATCTACTTGATCCGAATCGTCGCCGATCGCGAACGGCCCGATTTGCATTATCGGCGCGCTCGACTGATTGGGATCGCCAATTCCGATGTCGTAGACGAGCACACCCATCCGCCGCGCCTGCGCTCCTACTTCGTCGAGCGTGGCCTGGCTCGTGTTATCCATGCCATCGGTAATCACAACGAGTGCCTTCTTGTCCCAGCGACCATGCCGCACCATCAGCAGCCCCTGGATCACCGAATCATACAGAGAGGTCTGCCCGTAGGCGTGTAACAGTTCCAGCCGATTCAGCACCAGTTCGTGATTAGTCGTGAACTCCTGCAAGACGAATGGCCGGCTTGAGAAGGCAATCAGGAAAACGTCATCCTTCTCGTTCAGATTCTGGATTAGTTCGCTAATCGCGGCCTCTGCCTGGGGTAGCTTCGGCTCCATGCTGCCCGACGTGTCAACTAAAATCCCCATCGATACCGGCGTATTCGAATCCTGCCGGAAAAATTGGATGTCGCGCTGCATCCCATCGACGTAGAGCTTGAAGTCGCTCTTTTGCAACCCATTGATATAGTGCCCGTCTTGATCGGTTACCGTTACCGTGGTCTGGGCGTAGCCCTGCTGATTGCGAATTTGATTCGATGGAATCGTCTCGAGGGCGCCGGTCTGCGGGGCCTGTTCTGGTATCGCGCGCTGTGGCAGCGTTGCTACGGATCCCGTTTGTGGCGCAGGTACGCGTGGCATGACCAGTACGCCGCCGCCCTGTGACTGGTTCAGCGGATGCGACGGGATCTCGACGAATCCACCCTGCTGCGCTGCTGCTAATCCGGCCCAACTGGCGACCAGCACCACGGCCAAAATAGCTGAGGCGCATAGCCCCATTCGCTTTCCTTTTGCATTCATTGGCATCTGCGAGGCTTTCCGCCTTATTTCCACTGGACGTGCCGCCTGTTGATCTTCCTATTTGTTAGACGTACGAGCAAGCGGCGCTTTTCATGGAGAAACAGATCGCAAGACCGCTTATCACTGGCCTCGGATCTCTAAGCTTCGACGCTCGACAAGCGAATCGATACGGCTGCTTCGAAGTCTCTTTCGCGGACGACTTCACAAAGTTCGGCCATTTTCAGCGGCACGCCCTTGCAGGCCATACACCTGTCCTCTCCTAATCCTCCCATCACTTGCGCTAATAGAGAACCAGTCCGTACTCGCGAGGTCATCCGCGAGGGAATCTGCGAATCGAGTGGTACAGATTGCCCGCGAGCATCGGGCTTAATCATTCTCAAGGAGTTTCGATCATGCCCTCAAATGTTCCGATTCAAGGAGAATGCGATCCGCGCTTTGCGCGCGTTCGCGAGGTCTTCGCCGATAACTTCGATCGTCGGGGTGAGGTCGGCGCCGCCGTCGCGGTCACCGTTGACGGCCGCCCGGTCATCGATCTCTGGGGCGGTTATGCCGACGCTGCCCGCACTCATCCGTGGCAACGCGATACCCTCGTCAACGTTTATTCCACAACGAAGGGTCTATGCGCTTTATGCGCCCATCGGCTCGCCGATCAGGGCAAGCTCGATTTCGAGGCGCCGGTCGCCAAGTATTGGCCGGAGTTCGCCGCCGCTGGCAAGAGCAACATTCCCGTTAAGTATCTGCTCAATCACAAAGCCGGAATGGCGGCGATTCGCGCTCCGCTCAAGCATGACGACCTCTTCAGTTGGGAGAAAGTGACTACCGAACTCGCTCGTCAGGAGCCATGGTGGGAGCCGGGCACTAAACATGGCTATCACGCGATCACCTTCGGATGGCTGGTCGGTGAAGTCGTCCGCCGCATCTCGGGCAAGAGTCTCGGTACCTATTTCCGCGAGGAGATTGCGGGCCCACTCGGGGCCGACGCCTATATCGGACTCCCCGCCGCCCTCGATGGGCGCGTCACCGACATCATCATGGCGCCAGCACCAAAGCCCGGCGAGCATGACGCGCTGCTCGACCTTCTAAAAGATCCCGCCTCGGTGAGCGCTCATGCCATCGCCAATCCGCCGACGATGCTCGCGCCGACCACGATCAATTCACGCGCCTGGCGCGGCGCCGAAATCCCGGGCGCTAATGGCCATAGCACCGCGCGCGCCCTAGCCCGCATCTATGGCGCCGTTTCCCGCGGCGGTGAAGTCGACGGTATCAAACTTTTTTCGCCTGCTGCCTTGCCGCGCGCTTACACTGAACAGTCCAAGGGTTTCGATGAGGTCTTGCGCTTCACGACTCGTTTCGGCCTCGGCTTTATGCTTTCCCTGCCAGGCATCCAGTATGGCCCCAATCCGCATGGATTTGGTCATCCTGGTGCCGGCGGCTCACTTGGTTTCGCCGATCCTGACACCCGCGTCGGGTTCGGCTATGTGATGAATCAGATGGGCCCGGCCACTTCCGTCCTGCTCGACCCGCGATGTGCCGCGTTGATCGACGCGGTTTTCGCCTCTCTCTGATTTCTCCACACCATGCAAATGGGGCGAGGCTTTACCTCCTCGCCCCATTACTCATTCTCATTACTCAGTGAACTTGTACATCCCGATATTCACTTGACACATACTCACCATCGCATCGCAAATTTGTATCATCTATTTCACGACATCTTCCCGAGTGAGAAGTTAGCGCGTTTCTGAGACACACGCGCTTGTTATGCACAGGTTGAGAGCGCCTGGTTATATCTGCTTGTTTAGAGATCGCTGCTCTTGACATTGCTTGCCTTGAGCTATATTCGAGAGCGTGGGCGATATTCGTCCCATTTGCGGGGGGCAGGAGGAGGAGTGGAATGGAAGGTTCAAACCTTTTCACCGCCATGTCTTGGCGGTCCCGTCGCGTAGGTTTCGTCTCTCTAGTCGCCGTACCGATTCTGGTAATGGCTTTGAGTCCTCTCGCCGGCGCCACCGTTCGATGCGTCAGTGCTAGCGGCTCACTTTCGCCTAGCCAGGCGAAGCAATACGCCTGCAAGCCGCCACTTTATACTACGATTAGTAGTGCCGTAGCGGCTTCGAGCGCGAACGATACCATCTATGTGTTCAATGGCACATATACTGAAAGCGTAACGATACCGTCATCGCTTAGCGGCTTATCGCTCATCGGTGTCGCCTGGAAGGGCAACAATCCCACGATCAATGCCGCCACCTTAGCCAATGGCATCCACGACCAGGCAAGTGGTGTGACGATCGAAGGGTTGACCGTCGAAAATGCTAACTTTGAAGGTATCCTGGTTGAAGGAGCTGCCGCGACTTGCAGTGCCGGTCCGCCGGTTAGTTGCACTCCTGCTGCGCCTCAAATCATTAATGTGACAGTTAGTTATAACATCATAGCCAATAATGACCTCGCATTGTCGGATGGAGCGTGTCCGGGTGCTCCTGCTTTTGAGCAGGACGACTGTGGTGAGGGCCTGCATCTTGACGGCGTCGCTTTTTCAACCGTCTCCTATAATCTGGTGACCTACAACTCCGGTGGAATTCTCAATACCGATGAGACCAACAGCAATCACGACAACCTGATTAGCTTCAATCAAGTCTCCAACAACGATGAGGATTGCGGCATCACCTTGCCTTCGCACCCGCCGAATGGAGA
>DATKPK010000033.1:0-45804 GCA_035524095.1 Binataceae bacterium (SeqCode)
CCCCCGCCCGCTGCGCAAAGCTATTTGAACGTCGAAAAGATTCTTAACGCTGCGCGTTCGACTGGCGCCGAGGCGGTCCATCCAGGTTATGGCTTCTTCTCCGAGAACGCCGGTTTCGCACGCGCCGTCGCCGATGCCGGGCTAGTCTTTATCGGCCCGCCGCCGGACGCGATCGTTCAGATGGGTGATAAAGTCGAGGCCCGCAAACTAATGGCAGCGGCTGGCGTACCGGTCGTACCAGGGTCGCCCGGAACGCTCGACACCGAGGCGGAAGTACGCGCGGTCGCGAAAAAAATCGGCTTCCCAATCATGCTCAAGGCCGCGGCGGGCGGCGGCGGCAAGGGGATGCGGCTGGTTGAGAACGAGAAGGATTTAGGCTCGGCGGTGCGGACCGTCGCCAGTGAGGCCAAGTCGTCGTTTGGCGATGGCCGGTTTTATGTCGAGAAATTCGTCACACGCCCGCGCCATATCGAGATTCAGGTCTTTGCCGATCAGTACGGCAACACGGTCCATCTCTTCGAGCGCGAATGCTCGATTCAGCGCCGCAATCAGAAAGTAGTCGAGGAATCGCCGTCACCATTCGTCACCCCTGCGATGCGCAACGCGATGGGCGAAGTCGCCGTCAAGGCGGCGCGCGCGGTCAATTATGTCGGGGCGGGCACGATCGAGTTTCTCGCCGATGCCGATCGCAATTTCTATTTTCTGGAGATGAACACCCGTATCCAGGTGGAGCATCCGGTGACCGAACTCGTTACCGGAACTGATTTGGTTAAGACGCAGATCGAAGTTGCAGCGGGTGCGACCTTGCCGTTCAAACAGAGCGATTTGGCGCAGCGCGGATGGGCACTCGAATGCCGCGTCTATGCTGAGGATCCAGCCGCAGGCTTTGTACCAGCCCCTGGACGAATTACGACAATGCGGCTGCCGGACGGACCGGGCGTGCGCGTCGATGCTGGCGTCTACGAAGGCGCCGAAGTTTCGCTCTTCTACGATCCGATGATTGCCAAGCTTGCAGCCTGGGGCCGCGATCGCAATGAGGCGATATCGCGAATGCGGCGCGCGATCGACGAATTCCGTATCGCTGGGGAACTGACGACTAACCTCGCGTTCCACCGATGGATCGTCGACAATCCGCGCTTTATCGCGGGCGATTTCGATACCAACTTTATCAATGCCGAGTTCAATCCAAGCATTCTTGCTGCGAGTGATGACGAAACACGAGTAGCGGCGATGCTGGCGGCGGCGATTAGTGCGCAAGGCAACAACAATCATGGGTCAGCAGTAGCCGTGAATCCCAATCCCACAGCGGCGATGCCGTCGCCGTGGCGGATGCTTGGGCGGCTCGACATGCTGCGGCGTTAATTCGCATGGAGTAAGAAGCGCAAGGCTGATGGCGACACGATATCTGGCCACTCTCGGTGGCGTTGATCAGGAACTCGAAGTCGAAGAAACGTCGGCTCACGGCTTGCGCCTGAAGATTGGAAGTCGTGAGTTTGAGGCCGACGTCCGCAAGGTCGGCGCATCCTCGTTTTCGGTGCTGATCGGCAACCGATCATTCGACCTCGAAGTGGTGCCGGAGGGCGACGAATTAATCGTGGCCTCGCGCAGCGCCAGCACGCGTGTAACGCTGGTGGACACGGCGCGCCGCTCACGCAAAGCCGGCGTGGGTGGACGTCCGGCGGTTGCCGGGAAAGCCCAGCTCAAGGCGATGATGCCCGGGCGAGTCGTCAATATCCTGGTCAGTGTTGGCGACGAGGTCGGATTGCAGCAGGGGTTGGTGGTGATTGAGGCGATGAAGATGGAAAATGAGTTGAAATCGCCCAAAGCCGGGAAGGTCACTGAAATCAAAGTTACGCCCGGTCAGACCGTCGAAAAGGGTGATCTCTTGATTGTAGTCGAATAGTACCCGAGGCGATGAACGATGCCCGAAGCGAAAAATCCCAGCGAAAGCGCTAACCATAATCCTGCGACAGTCGCCGACGCGCGTCAGCGCTGGGAGGCGAAACGGGTCAACCCTGCGCTGAAGCGGGGGCCTGAGCGGCGGGAGCATTTCACCACCACCTCGGGAATCGAAATCAAGCGCGAATACAATCCTGCTGATTTGAACGGCTTTGATTTCCTGAATGACCTCGGCTTTCCCGGCGAGTATCCATTCACGCGGGGCGTCCAGCCCACGATGTATCGCGGGCGGCTATGGACGATGCGCCAGTATGCGGGTTTCGGCGACGCGGAAGAGTCCAATCGCCGCTACCGCTATCTGTTTGCCAACGGTCAAACCGGCCTTTCCGTTGCGTTCGATTTGCCCACGCAGATGGGCCGCGACTCCGATCATCCGCTGGTACGTGGCGAGGTCGGCCGTGTCGGCGTTTCAATCCAATCGATCGAAGACATGGAGATGTTGCTGGCGGAACTGCCGCTCGAAAAAATCTCCACGTCCATGACGATCAACGCCACCGCCTCAACCTTGCTGGCGCTGTACCTCGTCACGGCGGAGCGTCGCGGCGTCGCGTGGAACAAGCTCAACGGCACGATTCAGAACGATATCCTCAAGGAATATATCGCCCGTGGGACGTATATTTATCCGCCACGCGGCTCGATGCGCATCATCACTGACATCTTCGCGTTCGCCAGTCGCGAGGTTCAAAACTGGAATACGATTTCGATTTCGGGCTATCACATCCGCGAGGCCGGCTCGACGGCCGCACAGGAGCTGGCGTTCACGATCGCGGACGGTATCGCCTACGTCGAAGCGGCCTTGAGGGCGGGCCTCAAAGTCGATGACTTCGCGAGCCGCTTGTCGTTTTTCTTTAACGTGCACAATAACTTCTTCGAGGAGATCGCAAAATTCCGCGCCGCGCGCCGCCTTTGGGCGCGAATTATGAAAGAACGTTTCAAAGCGCAGGATGAGCGCTCGTTGATGGTCCGGTTCCACGCCCAGACGGCAGGCTCGACGCTGACTGCCCAGCAGGTCGATAACAATGTGGTCCGTGTCACGCTGCAAGCGCTTGCAGCCGTACTCGGCGGTACTCAATCGCTCCATACCAATTCGAAGGACGAGGCGTTGGCGCTGCCCACCGAAAACTCTGCGCTTCTTGCCCTGCGCACGCAGCAAGTGATCGCGAATGAATCCGGCGTGACTGATACGGCGGATCCGTTGGGCGGATCGTATTACGTTGAAGCACTGACTACTGAAATTGAGAAGAAGGCGCTCGAATATCTCGCCAAGATTGACGACATGGGCGGCGCGGTCGCCGCAATCGAGCGCAGCTATATGCAGCGCGAGATCAATAACGCGGCGTTCAGCTACCAGCGCGAAATCGAAGGTAAGGACCGCATCATTGTTGGCGTCAACGATTTCACTTCGGGCGACGAGCCGCCCGGAGACATTCTGAAGGTTAACCCTGCTATCGAAGAAAAACAGCGCCAGCGCGTCGCACGAATCCGCAGTGAACGTAATCAAGAAGCTGCGCAAAAGGCCATCGCCAATGTTGAAGCGACCGCGCGTGGTGACGGCAATCTGATGCCGGCGATCGTCGATGCCGTCCGCACCTATGGCACACTAGGCGAGATTGCCGATGCGATGCGCCGGGTGTTCGGCGAATACCGTCCCTCGAATGCGGTGTGACGAGTCGAATTGTTCGATCACAAAGATTCAAGCCTTGCATGATCTTTCCTTGTGAAAGTCCATTTGCGAAATTCAGACCTCGCAGATAACAACTTGCGCAGGTGCGCCAACGGATAGTTCTGGCAAGGAGTGATTCCAAAAGACGTGACCAACTGGAGATACGCGTAGATGGGGCCGATTCCTAAGGGCGTCTTCCTGACTAAGGGCTTCGGCCGGCATCGCGAAAAGCTCAACGCCTTCGAACTCGCGTTGCGCTCCGCGCAGATTGCCGAATTCAATCTGGTGCGCGTCAACTCGATCTTCCCGCCTCAGTGCAAACTGATTACGCCACAGGAAGGCCTCCGCTATCTGAGACCCGGTCAGATCGTCTTTGCCATCGTATGCGATAATGCGACCGACGAACCTCATCGGCTGATGGCTGCTTCGGTCGGCGCGGCAATTCCCACCGACCCGATGCAATACGGCTATCTGTCCGAGCATTCAAGCTTCGGTGAGACCGAGCACAAGGCTGGGGATTATGCTGAGGATCTCGCCGCAATGATGCTGGCCACGATTATCGGCGTCGAGTTTGACCCGAATTCCAGCTATGACGAGCGCAAGGATATCTGGCGGGTGTCCGATAAATTGTTTCGCACGCGCAATGTAACACAATCGGCGATCGGCGATCGCGACGGTCTATGGACTTCGGTCGTCGCCGCCGCCGTTTTCGTCACGATGCCACGATAGGCTTTGCTTGCAAACCCGTGCCGCCGCGAGGCTGCGGGCGGCCGGCCAAAAATCTCAGGTGAGCGTCGTCTGCGTGCGGGGCTTTTCGGATTGGTGCCCTTCCATACCCCGCTTGACGCGC
This sequence comes from Binataceae bacterium (SeqCode), assembly GCA_035524095.1. Classification (GTDB taxonomy): domain Bacteria; phylum Desulfobacterota; class Binatia; order Binatales; family Binataceae; genus DATJUF01. The sequence goes on from DATKPK010000033.1 coordinate 4,473, forward strand.
GGACGCGGAGCGCTATCGTGAGTTGCATGGACATCGAGATCCTCTACTGCTCGGCTTGAGGCTATCAGCCGCGAGCGGCCAGTCTGGCCGCCTCAATCAAGCATCGTTTTGGATATGGCGCCCGAATTAAGCCGGGCAAATCTGGCCAGTTTGATGTGATTGCGGACGGCAGCCTTATCTTTTCCAAGGCCACGACCGGACGCTTTCCGGTTGATGGGGAAGTTGAAGATGCCTTGGCGATGCGCTGAGCATCCCACACCGACTCTTTTAGTTCAGTGCTGGGTGTGGTGCGGTAACGCAAAGCCCGCAATCTGACGAGTGAAGGTCCGCCTTAAAGGACGCGCTGTAATTCTGATGGCGTAAGGCGGATTCCGAAATAGAAAGGGCCGAACTCGGCAAAGCGGGCGCTTGATTCGTCGAAACGCATTTCATACACCAGCCGCTTGAACACCAGAGGATCGTCGGCAAACAGGTCGACGCCCCACTCCCAATCGTCGAACCCGATGGAGCCTGAAATTATCTGTGTCACTTGGCCGGCGTACCTGCGGCCAATCAAGCCATGCTCATGCATCATGCGCTGTCGTTCCGCGATCGGCTGCATGTACCAGTTATCGTCGCCGATGCGCCGCTTGTTCATCGGGTAGAAGCAAAGGTAACGACGGTCCGGTATCGAAGGCGTTAGACGCTCGCTCAATTTGACCTGTTGGTCTTTAAGCGCGGAGGCCACCGCTGTAATCCATTCCGGCGAATGAGTCTTGAGGCCGCGTTCGGCCAGATCACGATAGAGCCTGACGCTCGCTTCGTACAATCCGATTTCGACTACTGAGACGTAGGAATAGGTGGGTTCCAGAAACTCGCTGAGGCCCAGCCTCGCGACTTCGATTTGCGCGGCGTCGAGCTGCTCGAAGCTCGGCCGGAAGTGGATAACGATCAGATCGCCCTTATGGCCGAACTGGGAAAAGATCGCAGTATGGCCTTCGGCGTTCGCAGCGAAGCTGATCGACGCCTCCTCGACGATCGCCGCTCGCTGCCTGCTTTCGAGGCGATTCCATTCGGCGCGGCGAACGCGAAAAAACTGATGGAGCAGTGCAGACCCCTCCAGAGTCAACGGCGCGCTCGGTAATTCAAGCGTCGCGTCGGTTTGTTGGTCAGCGTCTTTCATCGCGTTTGCGGCTCTTGTCTAAGTTAGATTATCGGCAGTTGTTGCGCCATTGCGCGCATGTTTCGACCAACGCGGCTGGAATCGACGGATTCGACGCCCAATGGGCGTGAACATACGACGCGACGACATTCCCGACACGATAGCCCTCTGCAGATTGCTCGCCACCCCAGCGGGGATTTACTCGATAGATTCGTTCAACGCCATCAGGCGCCGGCTCGAGTGTCGAATAGCGGTACTGATGGCCGCGAAATTTGACTCCGGCCGGTCCAAGGATTGAGGGCGCATTGGTTGTGACTTCGGCATAGCCGAGCGCTTGCAAGCGATCGTTCATAACCGCTTCAGTGGGAATCAAACCAGCCATCGGCCATGAATGACCATCCAGAGTGCGGATGGAGCGTGCGACGTACATTAGGCCGCCGCATTCCGCGTAGACGGGACCACCACGCCCGGCAAAGGATCGCACGGCTTCGATCATCGAGCGATTCTCAGACAGTTCCGCAGCCGCAACTTCCGGGTAGCCTCCACCTAAATAAAGTCCATCGACGGCCGGCAGAGAAGAATCGTGGACGGGGCTGAACTTGACGAACTCAGCACCAGTAGTCTCCAACTGCCGCAAGTTATCATCGTAGTAAAAATGGAACGCTTCGTCGTACGCAATTCCGATGCGGCAACGTGGGCTTGACCTCCCTGCCAAAGCAGTGGAATCGGGCAGTGGCGGCGCTGAGCGGGCGAGCGCGAGGATACCGTCGAGGTCAAGCCATTCGTCGGCACGCCTTGCCCAGGTATCGAAGCGTTCTTGTGGAATCGCGCTGTCTATCGCGCTGAGAAGGCCCAGATGGCGTTCTGGAAACGCGATCGCCGCATCTTCCGGAAATCCACCAAGCACTGGCACTACATTTGAAGCGGCCTTCAATAATTCAAGATGGCCTCGGCTGCCGACGCGATTGCAGATCACTCCGGCAAGATTTAGGTGTGGATCGAAATGGCGGAAGCCATGAGCGATCGCCGCGACCGTGCGCGCCATCCCGGACGCGTCAACCGCCAACAGCACTGGCGCGCCGAGCCATTCCGCGATTTCGGCCGTCGAACCTTCGTTGGCGGTCGGCGTTGCGCCGTCGAACAGCCCCATCACGCCTTCGATCACGGCAATATCCGCGTCACGGGCGACCCGGTTGAAGGTCGTCAGCACGGCGTTACGCCCCATCATCCAGCCGTCGAGATTATGCGATAGCGTGCCGGCCGCGCGCGCATGATAGGTGGGGTCGAGATAATCCGGGCCGCATTTGAAAGGCGCGACCTTCAGGCCGCGTGCACGCATCGCGCCGAGAATCGCGATCGTTACACTGGTCTTGCCGGCTCCACTGCCGGTCGCACCGATAACTATGCGTGGAATCGTCATTGAATCGAGGTGCGATCCGAAATACGCAACAATTGGTAGGTTCTGCCTACTCCGTGGCTACCCGGGAAGATGCGCGGCGAAGCGTAGCCGCATGTAGTCGGCGGTCCACCGCCCCTGTTCGTCGCATAGCACGGGGCGCAGCAACTCGACCGCCTCATCGCGAGCAGCGGCACGAGCTTCGGCGGGAAGCAACTGCAAGAGCGAATCGCCGAACGTTTGTATCCATCCGCTCATGTCGGTCGGTAGCGGCGTGGGCCGGGGAATCAGCGCTATATAATCGACTGCAAACCCGGCACGCTCGAGCCGTCCGCGATAGTCATCGACGGTCGGGAAATACCACGGAATCCTTGTGGCCACGTTGGCGATGCCGCGTCGCTCAATCGCCACAACTAGCGCGAGTGTGATCGCGGCGACGCAGCCATGACCACCCATCTCGGCCACGAAACGTCCGCCTGGTTTGAGCGCGTGTGCGACGCCTCTGATCACCGCGTCAGGGTCGGCTTTCATCCAATGGAGTGCAGCGTTGGAAAAGACCGCATCGAATTCGTGATGGAATTGGAGATTCATGCCATCCATCACCCGGGCCTCGATACCTCTGGCGTTGGCCGCTTTGATCATGTCAGCGGAGCCGTCGACGCCATAGACCGAGGCCCCCGTTGCGGCAATCTTTACCGTCAGAATCCCGTCACCACACGCGAGATCGAGGATACGTTCGCCTGCCTTGGGCGCGAGTAAATCGAGCACCGCCTGGCCGAGTGCCGGAACGAAGTGAGCATGCTTCTCGTAGGTTTCAGCCTTCCAATCCTGTTTCGGTGCTGCTCCCATCTTTGATTCCCTCGCTAACAAGGCTGCCGACACTGACTATCATGATGATATCCGAGTTCGTCATCGGCGTAGTAAACTCTTGATGGCCAGATGCGCTTTAGTAGCCGCGCGCGACTGCGCCGATAATTTCTCGCGCCACCAGCAATTTCATGATTTGCGCGGTGCCGTCGCCGATTTCGAGCCCTATTACGTCGCGCATGCGCTGCTGATGAGGCAAGTCGAGGCTAAAACCGAGATGGCCATGCAGCAACAAGCACTGATGTAATATGCGCGCGGACAGTTCGGGCGCCCACCACTTGGCTCCGGCCGACAACCATCCGTGGGGCTTGCCGTTATCTTTCAGCCATAACGCCTCGTAGCAAAGAAGGCGCGCTGCACGCAGTTGTACTGCCGCCTCGGCCAGCGGAAACGATACGCCCTCGAAGCGCGCGAGGCTGCCGCCAAAGGCCTGACGCTCAGCGACATACTTGCAGGTTTCATCCACGCTTTGCTGTGCCGCGCCGATACACATCAGGCCAATCATTGACCGGCTGAAGTCAAAACCCTGCATCACTTGGATGAAACCAGCACCTTCTTCGCCGATCCGGGCGTCTGCTGGTACGCGCACGCTGTCGAAGAAAAGCTGCCCACGCCCAATCGCGCGCGAGCCGAGATCCTTGAAGCGAGTGCGGCTCACTCCCGGCGAAGTGAGATCCACATAAAAGGCACTGACGCCTCGGGCACCCTGCTCGTAGGTGCCGGTGCGCGCCATCAGCAGAATCGTGTCGGCCCACGAGGCGAACGAAATCGACGTTTTTTCCCCATCGAGGACATAAGTATCCCCTTCACGCCGCGCGCTGAGCTTGACGTGCGCAGCATCGGAGCCACCGGCGGGCTCCGTCACTCCAAGTGCTGGGACGACATCGCCCCGGCAAATCGATGGAAGGTAAGACGCCTTTTGAGCCTCATCGCCGCGCGCGGTGAGAATCGCGCCCGCCAAGCCAGACAGCAGCAGGACGTACGCAGCGTTGAAGTCACATCGGCTGATTTCCTCATGCGCGATCCCAAGCGAGACATAATCAAGGCCCTGCCCACCGAAGGCCGGATCAACCATCGGCGCCAGCAGGCCCATCGCGCCGAGCTGTTGAACGACCGCGCGCGGCAGATTCTCGTCGTTATCGCGTTCAGCGTAATGGGGCGCCAGTTCACGGCGGCCGAAGTCCGCCAAAGTCTCGCGTAGTAACCGCTGATCATCATTGAAGCTGAAATCCATTCGGTGCTCCGAAATCCCGGAATCCCAGCCGGCTGAAGGCCGCGTGCTTCCATACGGCAGCGATGATCAGGCGGCAGTATCGCGATGATAAGCGGTTGAACGCGCGAGGTGAAGCGTCCGGCGGCTTGCCTCAGCGCTTTGCGGCCTCAGAGCGACGGTTCACCGGGCAGCGTATTAGAAGCTTTGAAGTTAATGTCAGGACTCATTTGTGGCGCTGCCACTTGTGGAGCGGATTCGCCAGCGGCGACCGCAGGAGGCTGACTATCGATGATCATATGCGAGACACATCCTGCGGTGAGCAAACTAGCCGCCGCCACGATCATGACGAAGAGTAAATTTTTCATAGAGATAATGTCCGTAAGCACCATTTAAGCGATAACGGTACCTGCGAGCACAACACGTGCCGCCTTGCAAAACGACTAATAAATGGAGCGAAACGGATATGGAAAAGGCGGGACAGCCTAAACCATCCCGCCTGAACGGCCACGATCAAAATGTCAGTTAAAGTTTGGCCGCCGGTTCGACGAATTCACGCGCTATCTTCTCCATTTGCGTGACCATCTCGCGCTCGCTCGCAGGAGCCTCGAAGAGCACCAACGCGATCTCGTCTAATCCCGCATCACGATAGCGCTTCAAGTCGTCGGGCGTGATCGGTTTCATGTACGGCGAGGCGGCGAGTTCAAGGTCGGAACGGCTCCGCCCATATTCCTTGAGCAGCGCCTCAATACGCTTGACCTTCGGGGCGGCCTCCGCTGGCGTAACGTTGAAGCCAATCCACCCGTCGCCATACTCAGCGGTTCGCCGCAACGCAGGCCCGCTTTCGCCGCCGAACCAGATCGGGACGCGCTTGCCATCCGCCGGTTTCGGATAGCTGCGGACGCCACGGAAATTGACGAACTCGCCACTGTAGGCGGAAACCTCGCTTGCCCACAGGACTCGCATCGCTTCGATATACTCACGCGTGCGATGGGCTCGGCGTTCCCACTGGATACCGATTGCCTGGAATTCCTCCTCGAGCCATCCGATCCCTGTGCCCAGAATGATCCGTCCATCGCTTAGCCGATCGGCCGTGGCGACGGCTTTGGCCAGCACCAGTGGATTATGTTCCGGGACGAGGCAGATACCGCTCGCCAGCCGAATCTTGCTGGTGACCGCGGCGGCGTAGGTCAATGAAATGAACGGGTCGCCGATCGGCCAATCAGTCTGCATCGGAAACTCGCCGGCTGAATAAGGATATTTCGAGGCATACTCGTCGAGCAGGACGACGTGTTCAGGCGCCCATAGCGTAGCGAAGCCGAGGCGCTCGGCGTTGACCGCGATTGCGCGCGCCCACGCCGGCGTGGTTGCCGGTCCGATTCCAGTCGCAAAAAATCCGACTTTCATACCCATTTCCTTCGATGTCCGCGGCGGCCGGACGTCTAACGATTTACTTTAGATTTTGGCAGCGGGTTCGACCCAGTCGCGCGCAATCTGTTCGAGGTTTTCGACCAGGTCCACTTCTGCGCGAGGAGATCGCAGCTTGATCAAAATTACCTCCTCGACACCCGCGTCGCGATAACGCTTGAGGTCGTCGGCGGTGACCGGCTTAGAGTAGGGCGACACCGCGAGTTCGACGTCGGATCGCTTGCGGCCATTCGCCTTCAGCAATTCTTCGATCGTCTTGATTTTGGCGGCAGCTTCCTCGGGCGAGAGATTGAACCCGCACCATCCGTTGCCATAAGACGCCACACGCCGCAACGCGGGTGCGCTTTCGCCGCCAAACCATACCGGCAGATCAGCACCGCGCATCGGCTTGGGATTACTGCGAACGCCTTCGAAGCTGACGAACTCGCCTTTGTGACTGCTGATTTCTTCGCCCCACAGTTTGCGCATTGCAGCAATATATTCGCGGGTGCGGCGTCCGCGATGCTCCCATGGCACGCCGATCGCGTCGAATTCCTCTTCGAGCCATCCGATACCCGTGCCGAGAATGAAGCGGCCGCCGCTGAGAAAATCAAGCGTTGCGGCAACCTTCGCCAGCACAACCGGATTATGCTCGGGCACCAGGCAGATACCCGTCGCCAGCCGGATTTTTGAGGTGACGGCGGCCATGCAGGTCAGCGCGAGAAAAGGGTCAAGAATCGGCGCGTGAGTCGGCGCCGGCAGTGCTCCATCCTGCGAATAGGGATATTTGGAAGCATACTTGTCGACCAGTACGACGTGTTCTGGAACCCACAGCGTCGTGATTCCGAGCCGTTCGGCATGAGTCGCGGCGGCTTTGAGCAGCCCTCCACCGGCCATCCGGCCATTTGCACCGACAAATAGTCCAATTTTCATGATTAAGTCTCCGACTGCGCGACGATGACAGTTTCGCGATTTTCGATCGTGGGTTGGTGGACCATTACTATGCTCTGCGCGCGCCGGTCAACGCCGCGAGGCGGCATTCGGGGGCCTGATTCGAGCTGCCGTGCTCGCGCGCCGAGCGGTTGCTTAAAGCGCCGAACCTTCGTCGAGGAACAACAACGTGTCGGGGTTAAACAGGTCAGCAAAAGAGATTGGGCTGTTGCTGTCGTCCAGCATTGTGATTGAGTAAGCGGTCGCACCTGCCGGAGAGCCTGGGAAGTAAGTCTTGTTTTTGACGTCTGTCGCTGACGCCTCGAACCAGGGAACGGCGACATAGTTGGCCAGGTCGGCAGTCGATCCCCCGACCTCCGGTCGTTCGATTATCCATTCAGTGGATTGCCCGACCAGAGGTGACCCGTCGAGAGCCGCCGCCGTGATCGTTCCATCCACCTGCCAATTTTGGGTCACGTCCGTGTATGACAGCGTACCGCTCGTCGACTCGCCACCCGACCAGTTGGTGGCCGTCACCACGACGATCAGATAATCACCGGGAGCGAAAGGCAGAGCACTGCTGTCACTGGCGGTGATTTCGAATGTAGCGCCCGGAAGCCACTCAATCCAAGGGTAGTTCTCTGTCGTGGTGGTGTCGCTAACGCAAGTAGCATCGGATTCAGACCCGGACTGAAAGAGCGAATTGTTTGCAAAACCGTCGATGCCCGCCCAATCGGATGAATAGTCCGTTCCCCCACAGGTGCCGAAGGCTTGTTGGACGATTGGAACTAACCACGCACCGGTTACGCTCGTGAATTGAGGTCTTTTGTGGACGAGCGCATAGCCGCTCCAATTCGAGCTGGCGGCCTTTTTCGAATTCTTAATTACCAGGTTTTCGACTGGCCGATGGTAGATGCTCGTTGCTGAGGCTCGGGCACAATGCGTTTCAACGCCGGATTAGCGATCATTTCCCAGGTAGCCAGAGCTTTTGCTGGCGCGTTCGCGGCGGGTCGTGGAGGATAGCCATAAAGTTCCAACTCGGCTGCTGATGCCGTCATTGGATTGAACCCTGCTGGTGGCTCCGTATAGGCGTAAACGCCCTTGATATTGGTTTCGACCGCAAAAGGCGAGGGCGACTGGGCGCTCGCTAGCGACGCAATCAAAATAGACAGCGCCGCAACCTGCGCCACTGCATACACAATTTTTCGGTTCACCAAGTCTGTATCCCGTAGATTCACAGTATCTCTTTAAGTCAGTTCAACTGATCATGCTCGTTTTGGATCTTACCAAAAACGCTGGTCTCCAATTATCGCACTCTTGAATTTGCATTCCGTTAAGCGTGGATTTTTGTTTACGACGTCTCGCACTCAGACGTGGTTGCGCAGCATAAGTTCCTTCGGATGCGGTTCGAGGTACAGTTGCCCTTCTAGGTAACTGATCGAGTGCAGCCTGACATAATGCCGGATTAGCGTCATCGGCACGATTAGCGGCACCAAACCTCGTCGATAATCGTCGATTAACGTGACAAGCTCATTGCGCGAGGCGGCATCAAGTTTGTTGCTGAAATAGCCGGCCATATGCTGCAAAACATTTGTGTGACGCGCGGGCGTCGCGATTTGTTTCAGCGCTGTCATGAACCTCGATTCGTAATGATCCCGCACCTCGGTTCTACTCGCCCCTTTCGCATCCGCAACGAGTCTTCCGAGTTCGCGATAAGTGGCCGGCGCATGCGCGAGCAACTGCAGCTTGTGTGCCGTATGGAAAGCGACGAGTCCGCCGATAGTCCAACGTCCGCCGAAAAACGACCGCAATCGCCGATAGGCGAAGACGCGCTCGATAAAATTCTCGCGCAGGCGTGGATCATTAAGCCGCCCCTCCTCTTCGACCGGCAGATTCGGGTAACGACTCAGCAAACCCGCAGCATAGAGTCCGCGGCCATCGCGCGACGGCATGCCGCCGCTGCCATAGACCTTAACGCGTTCCATCCCGCAACTTGGTGAATCCTTCTTGAGCAAGTAGCCACTCAAGTCTTCGCGAGTGAGACTCGCTGTGCGCCGTTCCGCGAAGATGCCCATGGCAGCCGTATGGTCGATGCCGCGCTTGTTGGAAATGAGCGAAACATTGCCGTGCAGATCCTTGACGAGGCGTAGGGTCTCGCGCGGCACACCAAGGCCCAACTCGAACTCTGGGCACACAGGAACGAACTCGACGAAGCGTCCTAAGGTTTCCGTGATAAATTCGTTGCGCTTGTGACCGCCGTCGAATCGAACCTCCTGGCCTAATAGACAAGCCGATACGCCGATTCGGATCGGCGGATCTTCGGACGCCGGGACGGTGGCAGCGACTGACATTGTCGTGGACAGACTAGCTGATCTCTATTCGAGTATGGCTCGCACGATGCCGAGGCGGAATCACTTCAAGGATTTGCGCCTCCCAAGCCAGCGCTGAATGTACGCGCGGCTGTCGAATTTGCGCCCAGTGCTGGCGCCTGACATGTAGCGAATCGTGCCAAAGATTGGCCGTGCAGGACCCCACGGGCGATCGTGCTTACCGCCAATCGCCCACGCGATACCGGCATAGCCGTTGGGGTCGCGCCCGTCGAGTTCGTATTTGTCATTCAGACGGACGGCGATCGCGTAAGCGTCTCGTGGACTGCGGCTCCATTCGAGGATTTTTTTTGCCCAGTACATTCGCATATAACCATGCATCCAGCCCGACTCTACCATTTGACGCTGAGCGGCGTTCCACAAGGGATCGTGAGTATCTGCAGCCTCGAGCTTGCGCTCGTTATAAAAGTACGGGCGCAAATCGTCCTCATGATCGCCGAGCGTCGCGCGCGCCCATCGCTCGCAACAATCGATCGTGCGGAAGTTGCGATTGTATGTGGTGAAAGCGGCAGCCAATTCGCGCCGCACGATCAGTTCTTCGAGAAACGAACGGCGCGCTTCCTCAGGAGCGTCAGCATCGCGTGCGGCTAGCACTAGCGTATGCGGTCCGAGTTGGCCGAAGTGCAGGTACGGCGAGAGATGGCTGGTGGCGTCGAGTTCGGGAGCATTTCGACGCTCGGAGTAATGCGGCAGGGCGTCTCTGATGAAACGTTTCATGCGCGCAAGTGCGGCAGTAGTTCCACCATCAAATTGATCGGTGCGCGGAACACTCTGGTCGAGCGGCAACGATTTGAGCAGATCGAGCGAAGGCGCAAGAGATGCGATCGTGCGTTTCCGCTGCCATGGAACATACACGGTGCCATTGCCGATCGGCGCAAGGAACTCCTCCAGGTGTCGATGGATGACCGGTCTGATCGTGCGTGCCGCATAATGCTCACGGCCAATCACCGCCGTCGGCACGATCACATCGGCATCGACAGAGAGCGCCGGTACGCGAACGTCTTCAGGGATCAGGGAACGCCAGGCGCCCGCCGCGGTCAATGGATTACGATCGGTGATGATCACCGCGGGACGGACCGCCGCGCACAACCTGCCGAATTCGTTCGCTGCGCGTCCTTCAGCGACGCGAAGGATAAAACCGATCTTGCGCCGTTCGAGACGACTCGCCGTATCCGCAAATCCTTCGAGCATGAAGGCAAACTGACGCAGATTGGCGTGACGGCGTTTAGACCGGATCAAGAAACAAACTGTAACCGGCAACTTTCGCTGATTGGCGAAACGAATCGCGGTTTCGAGAGCCGGATTGTCGAAGGCGCGCTGCGACCGCCGCATCCAATAGAGAATGCAACGTCCGTCCGGATCCGGCGTTCCTAGATTGTGTGATTCAACGCGCAGATCAGCGGCAAGCGCTTCAATCATAGGCCGCGTTCAGGGTTTGTAATCTTCGAACTCCCATCGTCCGAGGCGGTCGAGCTTTTGAGCGACTTCGTGCCACGTCTCGCCCGTACAATGTCGTAAATATTTGTTTATGTATCGCTTAGTTTTCTCGAGGTCATACCCTTCGACGAATAGGTAATGCCTCCCGGTGAGAATGCCGCCGCAGTCCCTTAGTCTCTGCTCGTACCATGATGGTGTGCACACCGTAATGTCGAAGGATTCACTTCCACGGTCCCCTGCTGGGCCAAAAAATGCTTGAAACAGAAAACCGAAACATTCGGGTTCATCTTGAGGACGAAAGGTTTCCAGATCGACATCCGGACTATGCAACCCTTTTAGCGCGGGACTGATCATCGCGTTTCTTTTGCCCGTCTCGATTAATCAACCAAGCGTCCGAGGGTAGCCGCTCGTTAGCGCAGGCATTGCGAGACCGGCTTGCACGACGCGCCTTTCGAGCATCGCTAGAAACAGGTCGGCGAGCTCGCCGTTATCCCTCTGCTTCAAGCCATATCTAATGCAATCGAATGTGAATCCGCTGCCGGGCGGTCCGAAGAAATTAACCGCGCGCGGCAGCCATGCCCGCAACGCTCCGTTGACCCGTTCGGCGCCGAACCATTCCACAGCGTCGCGCAGGCAGCTGGCCGCAAAATCCTCGTGGCCCGCCTCCTCTTCAAGAATCAAGTCAGCGGCGCGTGCATGCGGCGCATAGCTCGATTCACGATAGTTGACGCCGATCATTAGATAGCCGGTCATGTCCAAGCTCACCGAGCCCATCACGAGGTCGAGCGGACCCTCTGCGTGTTCGGCGAAATAGCGCGGCGCCACAAACGACGGCGCCTTGAGCGCCGCAATCAACGAACGGTCTGCGGCGGCTTCCTGCAAGCCCAGCGGCTCAAGCAATTGGTAGACGAGGCGGGCGTGCTTGCGCTCCTCCGCATAGTTTTGTGCGATTCTGGGACGCAGCCGCGCATCATCGATCGTCTCGAGCGCGCGCTGATAACCGATCGCGGTGAACTTCTCCGCCAGTGCATGGGCTGCCAATAGTCGAGTCAGGACTTTGACATAATGCGGCTCGACCCGCCCTGCCGCAATGTCATCGGCTTCGATTGCGAGCGATGCGTACCGCGAAGCCGTCATAACCGCATATCAGGTCGCGCGCGACGGCAGGATCACTGTAGCGCTACCCGGAGTGGTTTTTTCGCCTTTGGCATTTTCAAGCCAGATCTCGCAATCCACCAGATGGTCACCATTGCTGACGTACTTCTTGACCACTTTGCCCTTGCAGATGACCTTGCTGCCCGGCTGATCCATCCCGCGGTATTGCACCGAGAGCTTGCGCAGCCATCCGTGTTCACCCGCGAAGTCCGTCATTAATTGCCCGAGAAAGGCATTTTTGAGCGCCCCATGCAGAATCACGCCGGGGAGCTTGTTTTTGATCGCGAAATCCTTGTCGTAATGAATCTGGTAGAAGTCGCCCGACGCACCTGCATATTTGACCAACTGTTGCGTGGTCGGATCTTTTTCCAACGCTGGAATTTCGTACCCGGCCTCGACGTCTTCAAAATAGATCTGCTTGGATGGCATCAATGACTCTCCTCAGAAGTCTGCGCCGACGGCGGCCCTCAGGCTAGTGGCAATCACGCTAGTAGCGAATTCCAGTTGACCGTTGCAGCGCGACGATCTGGCCGAATTGGTTTGTGTAACTGGTCTCAGTAGTGATGAAGACCATCGGACCGAGGCGGCCGTCGCTTTCGCGCAGGTCGGCGATTTTGGTCTGCACCGTGATACGATCACCCGGACGAACCGGATGGAAGTACTCCCAATCGGAACCACCGTCGAGGCCGCGCGACGATTGCATGTGGAGCTTCACTTCGGGAACCGGCGCCATCAGCGAACGATAGAAGGTTGGCGGCGCTATCATGCCCCCAAAGTGTGTCGCGCGCGCATCACGATCGGTATTAAAGAGCGGGTTGTCGTCACCGATCGCCTCCGCGAAGCGGCGGATCGCTCCACGCTCGACTTCATGCGTGCGCGCCTCACCGGTCTTACCGATCTGCTTCAAGGCTTCTTCAGTAACGTATTTGTTGGCCATTGGATCACCTCGATTATCTCGGTCAGGAGCTGCGTCGCGGCTTGGTTAAAAGCGCCTTTAGTAGGTTCCCGCCGGCAACTTTGAATGGTCCCAGCTCGCGAATTTCTCCGGATGAATCCGGATCACCACTCGCTTTTCGGCTTGACGCCTCGCCGTTTCGGTCGGCATGACCCGCGCCGCCTGCGGCGAACCGGTGATGCGCGCGACTTTCTCGCCAATTAGACGCATCACGTTTAGCACTGCTTCCGAGCCCTCGATTATTTCAGCGCGCCCGCGCACCATCACACCCTTGAGCTGATTGTACGCGCGTCCGCTTTCGACCATCACTCCCGCCTGCGGATTCCGTTTGAGATTCAGGACTTTCTGCGCCTTGCCGTAACTGGTCATTACGATATCGCCATGGTCCATAGCGAAAGTCATCGCTACCAGATGCGGATAGCCGTCGCGGTCGATACTGGCGAGTGACAGATTCTGGTTATTTTCCAGCCATTCGGTCATCTCGGCCGGACTCATCTTCACAATATCTCGTCGTTCCATCGTAAGTTCAGGCTCCGCAGGCCTTGCGAAATACGCTGACGGCCCGATCAATGTGGTCTAATATAAGAGTGCATCGACAACAAGCGGAAACAGGAGGTGCATGATGGCGAAGCTCGAAGCAAAAGAGATCGAACAACGACTCAGGTCGCTACCCGGATGGGAATATAAAGACAACGCGATCCAGAAGCTGTTCCGGTTCAAGGAATTTATGGAGGGAATTCAATTCATAAATCAGGTCTCAGGAACCGCCGAGGCGATGGATCATCATCCTGATATCCACATCAACTATGTGCGGATCACTTTCGTCTGTTCGAGCCACGACTCGGGCGGTGTAACTGAGCGGGACCTTAAGCTGGCGCAGGCCATCGAAGAGGCCTACACAGCGCGATCGATCAACTGATACACCCAGCGCTGACAGCGAAACGCTGCGAGCGCCTAAGCGTCCGCAGGACGGGGGAGCGGGAAATGAATCCGCTCCTCTTTTATTTTCATTAATTCGACCGTAGCCCCGCGCGTCGCAAAGGCTCCGATAATCTCCTCGACCAGCCACTCAGGCGACGAGGCGCTCGCAGTCAAACCGAGCGCGCGCACACCCTCGACCATTTCGGGTTCTACATCGGCGATTGAGTCGACCAGAAAGGCGCGGCCGCCGCGCATCCGCGCAACCTCAACCATCCGATTGGCGTTCGAGCTTTGCTTCGAGCCAACCACGAGGATGGCGTCGCTGGCCTCGACTAACTCCTTGACGGCGTTTTGGCGGTTCTGCGTGGCATAGCAGATATCGTCGGTCTTCGGCGTCACGATTAACGGGAAGCGCGCCTTGAGTGTCTCCATTATCTCGCGGGTATCATCGACGCTCAGCGTAGTCTGGGTAGCAGCGGCCACCCGCGTGGGGTCCGGTACTTCAATCGCACGGGCCTCTTCCACTGTGCCTACCAGCAAGACTTGCCCGGGGGCGACGCCCAGCGTGCCCTTAACCTCCTCATGACCGGCGTGGCCGACCAGGATTACCGTGCGGCCTTCTGCGGCATATCTTTCGACTTCCGAATGAACCTTGGTGACGAGCGGGCACGTTGCGTCGATCACGCGCAGGCCTCTTGCTGCCGCGTGATCCCATTCGCTGGGAGCCACGCCATGGGCACTGAAGATGACGCGTTGGCCTTCGGGCACATCATCGAGCGCCTCGACGAAAACCGCACCTTCCTTTTCCAGCGCTTCGAGCACGAAACGGTTGTGAACTATCTGATGGCGCACGTATAGCGGACGGCCGTATTCCTGGAGGGCGCTGCGCACTGCTTCGACTGCGCGGTCGACGCCCGCACAGAAGCCGCGAGGCTCAGCCAATATAATCTTTTCAACCATTGTTTCGTCTGGAAGCATTAGTGTTGCTAATTACCCGATGCTGTCCGCTCGGTCAATAATCGACACGACTTGCGGCAGAAGGTTGATCCAAAGGGAGATCAATGGGCATGGAATGTCGGCGGATGCGAGCTTTGGCATCCGACCCAGACTTCGCCGCCCTCGAAATGCTCTTTCTTCCAGATTGGGACGATCTCCTTGAGCCGGTCGATCGCGAAGCGGCAAGCCTCGAACGCTTCGCCCCGATGGGCCGCTGATACCGCAATCGCCACAGAGATTTCCCCTATTTCCACGACTCCGATCCGATGCTGGATCGCGATCCGTACGATTCCGAAGCGCCGGCCCGCTTCGTGCGCGAGCTTGCGCATCTCGCTCAACGCCATCGGCTCATAAGCCTCGTATTCGAGCCGGATTACTTTCCGCCCGGCATTGTCGCGCCGCGTACTGCCGGCGAATGTAACCGTCGCACCGGCCGACGGATCCGCGACAGCGCCCTCCAGGGTTGCCACGTCAACTGCGTCAAAGCCGATGGAAATAGGACCTACCCAAGATGCATCAGCGCCGCCGCTTACCGGTGGAATAAACGCGACCTCGTCGCGGTCTCGCGGACGAAAATCAGCCTCGACATATTCGTGATTGACGGCGAAACCGACGCCACTCGTATGCCCGCCCAGCGCCGGAAATTCGGCAAGCAGGTGCTGCCAGATTTCACTCACCGATACGCCAGCGGGAAACTCTCGCGCGAATTCTGCAGTTTGAGCACGCTCCCGCAAAGTTGCAAATAATTTGATCGTAAGCCGATTCATCGGATGTCTTGAGAACGCGCTGTTCAACCCTTCAGCAAGCCGCCGATATGGCCCAGTTCCGGAATCAGCAATCGCTCCATCGCCAGACGGCAAGCGGCCGGTGATCCCGGCAATGCGGCGATTAATCTCCGGTTTGCGATACCGGCCAGCGCTCGGCTCATGATTGCCGCCGAACCGATTTCTTGAAACGAAAGCATTCTGAATAGTTCGCCGAAACCCTCGAGTTCCTTTTCGATCAGCGGCCGGACCGCCTCGATCGTCACGTCACGCGGACCGATCCCTGTGCCGCCGGTAATAATGATGCCATCGAGTTGTGGCAAATGCTCAATTACCGTCGCGCGAATCTGTTCGAGGCTGTCGGGCAACAGCGCGCTGAACGCTACCTGATGTCCAGCCTTCATAAGTGATTCACGAATCGAGTCACCGCTGGTATCGTTCGCCGAAGTGCGCGAATCGCTGGCTGTCAGCACCCCGAATTTGAGATGCAAGTGGGCGCCGTGGCCGCGATGATGTTCATGCACGCTCATCGGTGAGAGACTTATCTGATCGAAGCCCGATTATAAGCCATTTTGGCACCCTGGAGCTAATCGCTCGGAGGCTTAATGGTCAACTGCACGGAGCACGGTGACGACCTCCGCTTCTCGCCGCCGTAAGACCTGCAGCTTCGCTCGCATCTATGCAGCACTCTGGCGCCGAGTGATCACCGCGGCCTGAGATTAAATGCCTGGCGTCCCTTCTCACCGGGCCGAACCTCGAACTGAACTTCGTTGCCGTCCCGCAGATCCTCGAAATCGACCTTGGGCGCTAGCCTCGAGCGATGGAAAAATATTTCCTCGCTGCCATCATCCGGAATGATGAAACCGAAACCCTTGTCCTTCATGATTTTCTTGATCGTGCCGTACATTTGAGTTTGCTCGTGGGCGCGTCTGCGCTCCTTTCTCGGGGTCGGCCTGTTTTGTAGACTCAGGCCGACACGGCCCTAAGCCGCTCCGTCTTGTATTGAGCTTAGGCCGTACACACCTTATGTAAATAGTCTGCCACAAGCTGGCACAGGATTTTCGCACAGGACCTACACCTGATGATCAAGGCGCTGACCCTCAAAGAAATCGAGCGCATCTTTACGGTCACCGACGCGCTCGGCATATCGCGCGAAGCTCTGGTGATTCCGCTCAGAACCGAGTCACCCGGCCGCCTCGGCGTTGGCAAGGATGGCAAACTTGAAATCGTGGCCGATCGCGATTTTGATTTCGAGGACTGGCTTACGCGTCTTGAACCAGCGATTCGCTCGTTGATGAACCTGCCGCCGGACTAAGTTCTAGCAGGACCGCACCATGGTCCACCATCTGATTCGCCTCGACCCGGACTTTGCGGATGACCGCCGCACCTTCCGCGAACAGAGTCGTCTCCATCTTCATCGCTTCGAGCACGATCAATGGATCGCCCGCTGCGACCGCCTGACCCTCGCTAACCAGGATTTTGAGCACCTTGCCCGGCATTGGCGCCGCCATCTCGGGCGTCGCGGAACCTCGGCGTGCACCGGACGTCCGCGCTTCAGCCTCGACGAACGTGAAGCTTGATGGTCCCATCGCGACCATCAGCGTGTCTCGCGATCGCACAGCGCGTACGCTGACGCGCCTTTCGCCAATTTTTAGAAGTGACACACCGCCGACAGCCGGCTCGACGACGGCATCGAATTCCTCACCGTCAATACTGACCCGTAATGCTTCGGCTGTGCGCGCAACAATTGCGACGTCGAATTCGGGAGCCTCACCGGGCCGCTTGAGCTTCATCGGCCGCCTCCGATCGTGAATCCAGCCAGTTCGTTCCACGGCGAACGCGAAGACCTGCCTGTCTGCGCGTCGGCGCCGTTGCGATGCGATCCAGCCAAGCCAGCGTCGCCAAGCAGCCCTTCCGCAAACAGGAAAGCCGCTATCGCAGCGTCTTTCAACTCCCGATCGGAGGGCTGCCAATGCGGAAAATGCTCCGGCAGAAACCGCGTCGAAAGCTGCGCGTGAGCAAACGACTCGCTCGCCATAATCGCGCGCAGGAAGGCTCCGCTGTGCGCGATCCCTACCAAGGAAAATTCGTCGAGAGCGGTGACCATCCGACCGCGTGCCATTTCGCGGTCCGCGCCAAAGGTAATCAACTTCGCTATGAGGCTGTCATAGTACGTTGGCACTTCAGCGCCCGCCGCCAGATGTGTATCTACTCGAACGCCTGGACCCGACGGTAACGCCAGCGCTGCGACTCGCCCAGTCGCGGGCCGGAAATCGTGCTCGGCGTCCTCGGCATTGATACGGCACTCGATCGCGCACCCGCGCGGCTCAACCGGCGGCGTCAGCCGCTCCCCAGATGCTATCTTCAGTTGTTCCGCGACGAGGTCGCAGCCGAATCGCAACTCCGTCACCGGATGCTCAACCTGAAGGCGAGCATTGACTTCGAGAAAATAAAAGCTGTCGCCGTCGACCAGAAACTCCGCCGTACCAGCGTTCCGATAGCCAGCCGCGCTCGCAAGGCGTAATGCGGCGTCCGCCATGCGATCACGCAGCGCCGGACTCAGGCCCGGCGCGGGTGATTCCTCGATAATCTTCTGATGCCGCCGCTGAATTGAGCATTCGCGTTCACCCAGCGCGACGATTGCACCGTGATGGTCGGCGAGAAGTTGAATTTCGATATGGCGCGGATGGGCAAGGTATTTCTCAATAAAAATCCGGCCGTCACCGAACGCAGCTTGCGCCTCTCGCGATGCCCCTTCGAGGGCAGTTTCGAGACTCGATTCGTCTTCGACCACGCGCATGCCGCGGCCACCGCCGCCAGCCGCGGCCTTGACCAGTATCGGATAGCCCGTCTGCCCGGCGAAACGGCGCGCCGACGCCGCGTCGGCCGTTTCGATTCCGGGTACGACCGGCACCTCAGCTCTTGCCGCGAGACGCCGCGCTGCAACCTTATCGCCTAGCGCCGCCATCACTTCGGCTGGTGGCCCAACGAAGACCAGACCACCGCCCGCAACCGCGCGCGCAAATTCGGGGCGTTCCGAGAGGAAGCCGTAACCCGGATGAATCGCGTCCGCGCCCGCGTCGCGCGCAGCCTCGATCAACGCAGCGGCGTTGAGATAGCTCAGAGCAGGTTCAGGCGGACCGATCAGGCGCGCGTCGTCGGCTGCAAGCACGTGAGCGGAATGCGCGTCGGCTTCAGAATAAACCGCTATTGTTTTGATACCGAGGACACGCGCAGTGCGTATGATTCTAAGTGCGATTTCGCCGCGATTGGCGATCAGTAGAGTCTTAATCGGATGCGAACTCACAGTGGCAGCGAGCCTAACATATCGCTGACTGGCGGCAATCGCTTTTGAATATTTGTATTTATCGCTCGCATCCAGTAATTGCCTGCGACCAGCACCCAAGGAGGCTTTTCACGATGGGTAATTATTTCGAGGATTTCACACCCGGCCAGACGTTCAAGCATTGGCCCGGCCGCACGATTACCGATTTCGACAATACCTGGTTTACCTTGATGACGCTAAACACCAATCCGCTGCACTTCGACGCCGCGTACGCCGCGAAGAGCCAGCACGGCAAATGCCTGGTCAACGGCTTGCTCGTGATCGCCTTGGTGACTGGGATGACCGTCAAAGACATCAGCGAAAACGCGATCGCGAATCTCGAATACGAGGCGATTCGCCACACCGCGCCGACTTTCAACGGCGACACTTTGTACGCCGAGAGCACCATCCTCGAAGTTACGCCGTCGAAGAGCAAGAACGATCGCGGCATCGTCTATGTCGAGACACGCGGACTCAATCAGGACGGTGCGCAAGTGCTCCATCTGCGCCGCCGCGTGCTGGTGCCGAGGCGCCCGCTGCAGCAATGAGAGTGAACGAATAGAGTGAATGCGGAGCGCTTCGCGACCGTCAATTCGATCGCATGTAAAAATCTTTTCGTGAAAAAATAGTTTATGCGGGAAAAAGGATTGATCGTCAGCGCGAAATCACTATTTTAGACATTGTCAACTAAAGCCGCGTCCACTCCAGGGCGTGGAACACAACCAAGGGACTTTTGCATGAGGGAGCGTTAGCGTCGCCAATGAACAACACTGCCATCCGCACTGTGTATGATTTCCCCGTCGCCGGTCATCTCTGCGATGACGGCACCGTCCGTTACACCAAGCTGAGTCGCCGGCCCGGCAATGCCCAACCGCAGGGTGTCTGCCCACAGTGCCAGACCGCCTTCCAATACCAAAAACCGCAACGCTCTAAAGTTCGCCATCACGGCGAGACGAGCGCGACGAACTTTTAGTACGCCACCGGCGGGTCCGCCGGGTTCCACATAGCCCATCGGGACGCCCGACCCTTAGGATCGCCGAACCACCAACGCCCTCGGCGCGTAGTTCATGCGACCCAGTCAGCGAACCATCCGCAAGGGAGTTGGCAGGGTGTGACGGGGCCGTGACGCAAGTCGCGATAGCCCGATTCGTAATTAGCCATTCGGGCAGCAGCGCCAGGGTCAGTACACCGGAGCGTGACAGTGTCGATGATCAGTGTGACGAAGCCGCTGTGGGCGCCAAGTCACCGACCATCAGGATTTTGGGGCCTCGGTAATAGCGCGCGGATTCGACTCCGACCAGGTACCATTGCCTGGACGGGTCGAACCACGCGCGCACTGCCGGCAGGAATGGTGCGATGACCGTGTTGAGCCATCCGAAGTCGGGCTTTATAGCGACTTGAACAGTGTCGCCCTCGATATACTTCCAGGGCGCCGGTGTTCCGACTTGCGCAGATACGCTGACTACTCTGGGACTTGGGACGCAGGTGAAATAATGGAACCTGATTGGCAGATTGACCTTGCCAATTAGAGCGCCGCGCAACGGAAGCACAACTGGTGCTCCAGCGTAGGTATCCGGCGGGAAATCCAGTTTGGCGCTGTGAACATCCGCTTGCCCGTCCTCGTAGATCGTGCAGGTGGCCTGACCCGTGACAAAGTCCGCTTTGTTCGTGCGATCAAGCGAACCGTCTGGATTGAAAAAGTCGTGACTGAAGGTGAGCTGGCGAGGCAATCCTCCTTTTACCGGAGCCGCTAGCCGATCTTCCTCATTATCAGTGTCGCCGTTGGTGTAACGCGCGTTGCTGCGAACCGTGAGTCCGCCGTCGGCTAGCTCGTTAACTTGAAAGTGAACCTGTCCGATAAGCGTTGAGGTCTCGGGTGAAAGGATCTTGAAGGTCGCCGGCCCGAACTCGGTTGCTGCCGCGCTGTTTGCAGATGCCAGCGTCAACATGGCCGTGGCGGCGAATCGCGCCGCACGCGCGGCTAGCCGATACAGTGGAGTTGAATTGGATTTACGCATTTAGCTCAAAAGTCGCGTCGCGACGCCGGCAGGAACCTGGGTCAGTTGCTCGCAAATTTGGGCCGGAGGCTGTCGCGTCGCCACTCAGTCGGCCGGCTGAAACAGTTTCATGATTGATTCAAACGGGGCCGGCGGCTGTGCAGCGGTGCCGATGGTATCGCGCACGTGCGCTGCACTGCTCATCCCAACCAGAGCGGCACTCACACCCGGCGTCGAACGGACGAACTGCACAGCGCGCTGAGCGTCGGAGACTAGACCACCGAAAGCCTCCTCCAGCATCGGTGGCAGGCGGCGCCCCAGGCGGCCTTGCAGGAGTGAAGCACTCGCGCATATCGCGATTCCCGCAGCGTCGGCGGCAGCCAGCGTGCTACGGATGCCGTCGCCGGGAATCGCTTGATTGCGCGCTGTGAACGCTTCGGTCATCGCGAGATTGTACGGCAGCTGAATCATCCTGAAATGATGATTGAGGCCGCCGACACGTTCCGCCGCTTCGATCATTTCGGCTAGCGAAAGATAGGCGCGCTCCGCAGACTCAACGCGGAAGCCGTTCCACGTCGCTACGCCATAACCACCGATTATCCCCTCAGCGGATTTCTGCTCGAACAACTCAAACGCCCGCTCGATACGACGCCGGAACTCAGCCCGATCAACTTCGCTAAGTTGGCTCTCTGGATTGTGCAGGTAATAGATGTCGAGAGTTTCTAGACTGAGGTTCGCGCGGCTGAGTTCAATCATCGCAGCAAGCCACTTCGGCGTCATGCAATGGGAGCCGTCGACCAGATCACCCGGCTGCACGATCCCCGTCCGCACAAAATGTTCCTGGAACCACCCGCGCGGGTCGGGTGGCATCTCGCCGTCGAAAGTGACATAACCGCCCTTGGTCGCGACCACGACCTCCTCGCGCTTCAGCGTACCGGCCGCGATCGCTTCTTTTAGTACCGCGCCGATCACGCGCTCACTCCGTTGCAAGCGATAATTGACCGCGGTGTCTATCAGGTTAATTCCGAGTGACAGCGCCAGTCGCAGTGACTCTGCATAAGCCGCGTCCGTACGCGCGTCTTGCTCGCCCAGATAGGTGCCGATACCGATACTCGATAATGCGAGATCCATCGCCGGCCGGTAGTTGCCCGGCAGATTGGCAAAGCGCGCGGCGAAGGCTGCCGTGCCGCTCGTGGTTGCTCGCCCCTTTATCATCGGCGGCTCTCGTCAGTGCGGTATTTGGCGATCGTATGGTTCATCACGACAGCTCGCCTTCCAGCCTGATCGGGCTGATCGTGGGTTCATACAGAACCTGAATCACGTTGCCGTCGGGGTCGCGTAGATAAAACGATACAGATCCGTCGCGATGATGCTTCAGTGGATTGGCGATCGTCAGATGATTCGCCAGCGCCCATTGATAGCCCGCCTCGACCTCCGCGATCGTCGCTACGATGAAGCCGAGATGATCCATCGCGTCCGTTCCAGAATGCGTAGCGCTACTTGAGTCCGACCCAACACCGCGATGGAGCGCGAGATTGTCGCATCCCGAGGTCAGGTAGGCGTTGTCGGGATCAGGTTGCCATATCACCTTCATCCCAAACACACGACTATAAAATTCGCTCGCTCGATCAACGTCGGCAACGCGCAAAGCCAGATGCCTTAGTCCTCGATTACTGATCATCTGCCGCTACCGTCCAGCGCCTGACGATAGCACAGCCGCGTCGGCGTTAACTCGCGCCCCGGTTCGCCACCGTCTCACGTGTGCTTGCGGCCGACCACCGCCCAAATCGGATCGGATGGTACGCCTTCGGCTTTGCTGCGATCGATCACTTCGGCCTTGTCGAACGCTTCGCTGCGGGCGAAATAGCTTTCGACCACCGTAGGGCGTTGCAACTCGCCGGCCTGCTGCCACAACGCAATCGCCTTGGTCGGAAACATCCGGTTCGAGAAGGTCACGACAAACGGTGCTTGCGGTCGCAGAATGCGTCCTACCTCGGCAAAGGTCTCAATCGGGTGCGTCAGATACTGAACCGAGACCGTCATCACAACCCCGTCGAAAGAATCATCGCCAAAAGGCAGGCGCAGTTCGCGATTAACATTGTGCAGAACGATTTCGGTCAGCGCTGGATTGTCGGCCATCTCGGCGTGATTCAATCCGAGTCCCACCAGCCGCTTGGGATTCACGCTCGCAGGAATGTGCGAACGCCAGCTCGCCATCAAATCTAAGATCTCGCTGCCAATCGGTAGGATGCTCGCGTAGATCTTTCCGACTTTGGCAATAGCGCCGTCATCGATATGGGTGACGAGGCGCGGGACCTGATAGAAAAGCTCGTCATCGGACTCATCAACGCGGCGAAAGAATTCTGGACGAAGGTCTGCCATAGGTTTTTCCGTGAAATTGGTCGTCATCATAGCAGGCGAAAAGATAGCTTAGGACAGGGGCGAGGCCAGATTTGCCGCCGTTGACTTCATTTCCCCAGCCCGCCTAAAGTAAAACGGTTTTCCAGAACTGACGTTTAGGCACCTCCGAATTGTAGCGGCTCTTGGGGGGATTATGAGGCGATGGTCCGGCGCGACAAGACAAACTACCTGATCCAATCCGTGGCGCACTCGCTCGACGTGCTCGAGCAGTTCTTTGGCGAGGCCGACGAACTTGGCGTCACCGAATTATCCAAACGGCTGAAGCTCCACAAGAATAACGTTTTCCGGCTGCTCGCGACGCTCGAAGCGCGCGGCTATATCGAACAGAACAAGGCGACCGAAAATTACCGGCTTGGCATCAAGTGCCTGCATATGGGCCGCCGTTATATTCACCACACGGGATTGGTGAGCCAGGCACGCCCGATTCTTTCTGAGATGGCCCGGAAGGCACGCGAGAGTGCCCTCGTTGCGATCGCGCGGCGCGATGGCATTATCCCGATAGAGGCAGTCGAGCCCGAGGACCGTGCGGTACGCATCAACCCGCCAATCGGGATGGCGCTGCCTCTTCATTGCACGGCCATCGGCAAGGTTCATCTGGCCTTCGAAATCGGCGAGCAGATTATGACGATTCTGCCCGAACAGCTCCCGCGCCATACCGATCGCACGATCACCGACCGCTCGCTCTTGCTTGATCAGCTTCATTCGGTGTTGCGTGACGGTTATGCGTCCGATGCCGGCGAATTCTTCGAGGATGTCTCGTCGGTGGCCGTCCCGATTCGCGACTACACCCGATCGGTCGTTGGCTCACTGGCGGTCGCTGGTCCGGCATACCGGATACCCTGCGACCGTATCAGCCGCGAGCTTGCCCCGATGGTAATCGAAGCGGGGCGTGAGCTATCGCATCGGCTGGGGTTTAATGAATAATGCGCATGCGGCCGCCTCGGCCAAGCGCTCAGCAGTCGAGCATTCGCAATAATTTGACTGTCCAGTGGCCGATTGTTAGGTTCCATTGGTTTTGCCGAGCACGTCTTGTGGCCTTCGATACCTTGACGGAAGTGCCGCCTTGAGACGGGCAAGCGGGAGTGAAATACAGTGAAAATCGTCGTTCCAGTTAAACGTGTACCCGATCCAGCCACGACTATTCGTGTCCTCCCGGATGGGAGCGGAATCGCGACTGATAACGTTAAATTCGTGATCAACCCGTTCGACGAAATCGCGATCGAAGAGGGTCTGCGGCTCAAGGAAAAGCATGGCGGCGAGGTAGTATTGATCTCGGTCGGCCAGACCAATTGGCAGGAACAGTTGCGCACCGGCCTCGCGATGGGTGCTGACCGCGCAATCCTGATCAAGAACGAACAGGCGCTCGATACTTTCGCGATTGCGCGCGTTATTGCCAAAGTCGTCGAAGACGAAAAACCCGACTTGGTTATGATCGGCAAGCAGGCAATCGATGACGACTCAAATCAGATTGGCCAGATGATTGCGGAGTTGCTCGGATGGCCGCAGGCGACCTTTGCCTCGAAGGTCGAGATTGCGAACGGCAAATGCACCGTCGTGCGCGAGGCCGATGGCGGACTGCAAACGATTGCATTCCAGCTGCCCGCAGTTATTACAACGGATTTGCGGCTTAACGAACCGCGGTACGCGTCATTGCCGGGTATCATGAAGGCGCGCAAGAAACCGCTCAAAGAACTTGCGGTGGATAGCCTCGGCGTCGACTTGACCCCCAAGCTCAAGATCCGGACGATGAGCGCGCCCCCCAAACGCGAAGCTGGCCGCAAGGTCGCATCGGTTGAAGAATTGGTCGCCGTACTGCATACGGAAGCGAAAGTTATCTGACGGCGCGATTGCACATGGCACCGGGATTTTTGGCGTCGCGAGTACAACTCGCAGCTAAGGCGCCGGAGTGAATTACGATGGGTGACGTACTGGTTTTCGCCGAACACAACGGCGGCCATTTTCCCAAGACCACTTTGATCGCCGTTAACGCGGGCCTCGAAATGGCACGCAAGCGCGGCGGGCAGGCGATTGCGGTCGTGACTGGCGATAACGCCAGTGGTCCGGCCGCTGAAATCGCCAAATACGGCGTCAGCAAGGTGATCGTGCTCGAAGATCCGCGTCTCGCTAATGATCTGGCTGACGCGGCCGCTCAAGCACTGGCGGGGCTGGCCAAAAGCGTCAATGCCGAGACGATTCTTACGACCGCCACCGCGTTGGGCAAAGACCTGATGCCCCGTCTGGCCGCAAAACTCAACGCGCCGATGGCCTCTGAAATCATCGCGATCAACGACGACGGTACCATGATCCGTCCGATGTACGCTGGCAACGTGCTTGCCACCATCGAGCTTGAGGGACCGGTCCGCGTTGTTACGGTGCGCGGTACGGCTTTCGACGCGGCCAAGCCGGGCGACACCGTGGCTCCAGTCGAAAAAGTCACGCCTGAGTTGGATCCGGCTGGACTCAAGATGGAATTCGTCGCCTTCAATGCGATCAAGAGCGATCGGCCGCAACTGACCGAAGCGCGAATCGTCGTGTCCGGCGGGCGCGGCCTCAAGTCAGGCGAAAACTTCAAGACTGTGCTCGAACCGCTTGTCGACGAGATGGGGGCCGCGATGGGCGCCAGTCGCGCCGCAGTCGATGCCGGCTTCGTTCCCAACGACCTGCAAGTCGGCCAGACCGGCAAGGTGGTCGCGCCGGAACTTTACGTCGCGGTTGGCATCTCAGGCGCGATTCAGCATCTCGCCGGCATGAAGGATTCCAAGACCATCGTTGCGATCAATAAGGACGAGGAAGCGCCAATCTTCGGCGTTGCAGATTTCGGCCTAGTCGCCGATCTCTTCAAGGCAGTTCCCGAGATGGTCGAGGAGCTGAAAAAGGTTAAGCATTGAGCCGCATGCTGAGAGGGTTTGCGCGGTCGTGAACAACTAAATAACCGGCGCGATTCGATGTGATCGCGCCGGTTCTCTTTTAGTCTTTGCGAATCGAGGCGTCCCTCAGATCGAGATGCTTTCCGAGAGCGGCCGGAGACGCGAAGATTTCGGTCGCGCCAGCCGCGGCCAAACGATCGCGCCGAGCCCCAACCTCCGCGATTCCATAAAAGCCGATTCCGGCTGCCCGCGCAGCACCCAAATCAGCCTCGCTATCACCGATGAAGACCGTCTCTTGCGGATTTCCACTGCATCGCCGAAGTGCTTCTAAGAGCATCGCTGGTGACGGCTTAAGCGCCAGCAGACTATCCCGCCCGACGATTGTGCTGACGACTTCACTAACTTGATGTCGCTCCAACCACTGACCGACCGTCCGCGACGAATTAGATGTCACGATTGCGATTGTGACGCCAATTGCAACGAGTGCGCCGAGCAGCTCTATCGCGCCCGGCGTCGGCTCAGCGCTCTCGATACCTGCCAGTTCATACCGCTCGATGATTGCCGAGGCGTTGCGCAACAGAATCTCGCCGTTACCACCCCACGCGTTCGTCAAGGCACCATCGCGGGCAACGTACGCGGCTGATTCCCTGAGACCCGCTCGCAATGCCTCATAGAGCGGCAGATTGCCTCTCGGTATTTCAGCGAAAATTTGATCGGCGACGCCTTCGCCGCGCAGAAACGCTTCGAGTTCGCGGCGGCCGCCCGCCCAATCAACTTCAGGTTCGAGATGCGCGATCGTATTATCGAAGTCGAAGAGCCAAAACTTCGCTTTCGGATTCGGCTTCACCGTGGCAGGACTCACGCTAGCCTCGCGCGATTATTGCGCGGATTTCTATTTGCATCCGCACGATACCGTATCTGTATGCTGCCGGAGTGGACGCGAGATCATCGTATAGCGGTCGAATTCGATCAGCCGGCCTCCAGCGGGTGCAATTCCCGCCAACAGTTTGATCGCCTCAAGTCCGGCAATCATCGCTACCAGGCCAGGATTCTCGCATACTCCATCGAAGGGCAAATCGATTCCTGCATCGGTGCATAGCAGACACGGTGGGCGCGACGGGATTACGGCGATCGTCGGGCTGGGAGCGAGCCGCGCAAAAATAATCGCCGCGGCCGCATGCCGCGTCGCAAGATCGCGTATTCGGCCAGCGATTTCCCGATCGCTTCCGGCCGTCAATAGAAGGTCGCAGCGGTCGCCTGTTTGACTCGCCTCAACGAACTCTACGTCGGGATTCAAATCTCTGAAGCGCTCTTCTAACCGTACCACCCTCGCTGTGTCAGCTTCGGTATCCAATCGAATAGTGCCGACGCCTGCGCCCACAAGGTACGGCAGAAGAGGATCAAGCTCGTCTAACCTACCTGCCACAGTGATGTTTGCGGATAACAGCCGCTCCTGGGCCGTGCCGCTGAAGCCCTGCGTGATGATCTGACGGCTGTAGCGTTCTATCTGGCGGCCGGTGAGCATTGAGAGTTGCCGCGCAGGCCCGTTCGAAATCTATTCGATGACGTTCTTCTCGATCGGTTCGACCGTCAGTCCGGTCTGGCGCATCCACGCGATCGCGCGTTCGATTTGGTCAAGCGTGCCCTCGAACTCGACCGCCACCAGTCCCATCTCTTCCGAGACGCTGGCCCCGCGAATATTGAAAACGAGGTCAAACTTCTTCACTAGCTGATAAAGAATCGGCTCGCGAATGAGCGTCCTGGGATAGCTCAGATAGTAGCGTTCGCGGATACGTTCCATTTGTTGATGAAGCGCGCCAGATTCTCAGGGCGCCACTGCCGCCATCCGATCCATAGATTGGTTGATAGATACTTGTCGCCGAAATCGCTGAAGATAGTCACCACGCAGCCTTCGTGCAGCGTGCCCGCTAGCTTGAGCGCCGCCACCATTGCCGCCCCCGACGACTGCCCGACTAGAACGCCTTCGGTCTGGCCGAGCGCGTAGACCATGTCGTAGGCATCTTCGGTGCTAACCTCCAGCCGGCCGTCGAGTTGATTTGGATGGAAAATGCCGGGAACGATCGACGACGCCATATGCTTCAGGCCTTCCAGCCCGTGCATCGGATCGTCTGGCTCGACGCCGATTACCCTGACGTTTGGGTTGCGCAACTTGAGATAGCGCCCGGTACCCATGATCGTGCCGCTGGTGCCCATGCATGCGACGAAGTGGGTGATGCCGCCATTAGTCTGGCGCCAGATTTCGGGGCCGGTGGTCTCGAAATGGGCCTGCGGATTGGCCTCATTATTATATTGGTCGGGCTTGAAGTACCGCTCGGGATTCTCGTCGAGTAGCTTGCGGCACAGGATGATCGCGCCGTCCGAACCTTCCAGCGGATTCGAATAGATCGGCTTGGCTCCGAAAGCCTCAATAATCCGCTTGCGCTCGACACTGACATTGGACGCCATCACCAGTTCAACCGGATAGCCCAGCGCCGCTCCGACCATCGCAAGCGCGATTCCGGTATTGCCCGAGGTCGAATCGAGGATCACCTTCCCGGGCTTCAGTTCGCCGTGCGCGAGACCGATCTCGATCATCTTGCGGGCTGCACGATCCTTCACTGAGCCGCCGGGATTGAAGCCCTCGAGCTTGGCGAAAATCCGCACGCCCGGACGCAATAGCCCTTGCGTCAGGCGTGTGATCTCGAGTAGCGGCGTGTTCCCGATAAGGTCGAGCACGCTCGCGGCGCGCTGAATCGGAACCGTCTCGCGCTCAGACGCCGCCGGCGATTGCGGGAACGATTGAGATGTCGTCGCCATCCTTGACCGTCGAGTTTAGCTGATTAAGAAAGCGAATGTCGTCACCATTCAGGTAGATATTGACGAACCGGCGCAGCTCGCCGCTGTCGTCCAGAAGGCGTTCGCTGATTCCCGGATGGTTGCGCTCCAGATCGGTGATCACCGCCCGGATCGAGTCGCCGCTGGCATTAACCTCATCGACACCAGCGGTGAAACGGCGTAATGGTGTCGGTACGCGTACCTTGATTGACATGGTTCTGGACTAATCCTCCTGCAAGCCGACCCACAAATTGCCGGGTCATCTAATCCGTTTATGCGCTGCGCCTGGGTTGCGCAAGCCGTCACGCCGCGGCACCGGCGAGAGCGCGGCGCGTGCCGTTGAGCCGCTCGAACAGTGCGTCGAACTCCTTGAGCCGTGCGTCGATTACGAACGGCTGCTCGATCGCGTCGGCGACCGCTTCGAGCGTCTTGTAGCCATTGCCGGTGATCGACACGACCACGCTTTCGTCAGCATTGATCCGCTTCTGACTGAGCAGCTTCATCGCGACCGCCAGCGTGGTACCGCCGGCTGGCTCGGCAAAGATTCCTTCGGTGCGCGCCAGCAACTTGATCGCCTCGATGATCTCCGGATCGCTGACCTTCTCGCCCCATCCGCCGGATTCACGCACAGCGCCGAGCACATAGAAGCCGTCGGCCGGATTCCCGATCGCGATTGATTTTGCGATCGTGTCCGGTTTGACCGGCGTAATCAGGTCAGTCCCCTTATGTAGCGCGTTGATAACTGGCGACGATCCCGCCGCCTGCGCCGAATGAATCTTGAAGCTGCCCTCTTTGATCAGGCCGACTTCCTTCAATTCTTTGAACGCCTTGGCGACCTTCGGCAGGATCGTTCCACCCGCCGTCGGAACGACGATATTCTGCGGCAGCCGCCATCCGAGCTGTTCCACAACCTCGAAGCCAAAAGTCTTGGCACCCTCGGTGTAGTATGGACGTAAGTTGATATTGACGAAGGCCCAGCCGTACTTGTCGGCGATCTCGCTGCATAGCCGATTAACGTCGTCGTAATTGCCGCGAATCGTGATGACCTGCGCGCCGTAGATCGTCGAGCCGACGACTTTACCTCTCTCGACCCCCTCAGGCATGAAGATCACACACTTCAGCCCCGCCCTCCCTGCATGAGCAGCTACTGACGTGGCAAGATTACCCGTCGACGCGCACGAAACCGTGGTGAAGCCGAATTCGCGGGCCTTGCTGATCGCGACCGAGACCACGCGATCCTTGTACGATAACGTCGGATGGTTGACCGTGTCGTCCTTGAGGTAGAGCCGCTTGACCCCAAGCTCGGCGCCGAGACGCTCCGCCCTGACCAGCGGCGTGAAGCCCGAGTTGAGTCCGATCGTCGGCTCCCCTTCGACCGGCAACAATTCGCGGTAGCGCCACAAATTAAACGGACGGCGCTCGATCACGCTCCGCGTCAGCACCGCGCGGATTTTCGCATAGTCGTAGTTGACTTCGAGCGGGCCGAAGCAGGTCTCACATACGTGCAGTGGGCTGACCGGATATTCCTGGCCGCATTCGCGGCATTTCAGATTCGTGACGTAGCTCATCGCATCCTCATTTACCTGGCCGCCGGCAATTCGGCGGAGGTATGCGGCTGAGCGGCGCCGCATCCGCATCCGGATCGGGCCGCAATAGGAGTAGGGCGTATCCGCCCGCTAGTAGAACCGTCGAGGGTCAGCATCATGCCCGCCAGCGTGGGCATTCGACCGTTCGCCCACGCCATCGCTTCGGCCGCCTGCACTTCGCCAATCGCTCCGGCGACCGGCCCCAGAATGCCGGCATCCCTGCAACTGGCTGCATCAGCTTCGTCAGGCGGATCCTCGAACAGGCATCTTAAGCATGCGCTATGGCCTGGCAGTACCGTCATCGCCTGACCGGACAATCCGAGCACCCCGCCATAGACGAAGGGCCGTCCGAGCGCGACGCACGTGTCATTGATCAGGAACTTGGCTGCCGGGCTGTCTGTCGCATCAATTACGAAGCCGAAACGGCGGATGATTTCCTCAGCGTTGTCATCGTCCAGACGCAGCTCCATCGGCTCGATTGCGCCGTGAGCATAATTCCGCGAGAAATAGGCCGCGGCTGCCATCACCTTGGGGATTCCAATCGAAACCTCGCCGTAGATCATCTGGCGCGCCAGATTGGACAACTCGACCGGATCCGGGTCCATCATCGCAAAGTCGCGAATCCCGGCCCGCACCAGCGCGAGCGCCGCCGGTACTCCTAGCCCACCCGCACCCACAATCAGAATTCTCTTATCTGCCGGCATCGCTTAATCGTCAGTCCTCAACGTTCATGGCCCTAAAAAACAAAAGCCCCCGTCCATGCGATAAGGACGAGGGTTGTTCAGAACTCTCGCCTTATCTTCAGGGTATCCGTATTGGATTCCCGCAGGATTTAGCACCAGCACCCTTGCGGGCCGGTTGCTGCGGCATCGTCGGGCCAGTCCCTCCGCCGCTCTGGATAAGGCCAATATGCAGTCTACAAATTAGATAGATTTGCCGATGGTTGTCAATCACCTGACTTACATAGCCCACGCTGAAGCGCGTGACCTCTAGCGCGGCCCCTGCCGGCGGCGACGTTTCCTTGCGGTAATCTCCCGCCGGTGCTTTAAGAAAGCTGACAACGACATCAACGCGGTAAAGCGCAGGCGCGTAGGTTACTTGAATTCCGGCGCGGCGTCCGAGGCTCAAAGATTCACGCGGAGGCGAGTCATGCGAATTGGATTTATCGGCTTAGGTAACATGGGCGGCCCGATGGCGCTCAATATGATCAAGAAGGGCCATACCCTTATCGTCAACGACGTCCGGCGCGAGATGGCCGAGCCGCATCTAAAAGAAGGCGCGCAATGGGCTGATAGTGCCGCCGCAGTCGCCGCGCAAAGCGAGTTGATCGTGACCTCGCTGCCCGGCCCCAACGAAGTCGAATGGGTGGCGCTCGGCGAAAGCGGCATCCTCAACGGGATCGAGCGCGGCAGTGTCTATGCCGACCTCTCGACCAATTCGCCGACTGTGATTCGCCGCATACACGCAGCTTTCAGAGAAAAGGGCATCGCGATGCTCGACGCTCCCGTTAGTGGCGGCATCCCAGGCGCGCGCAACGCGACACTTTCGGTGATGGTCGGCGGCGACCAGGCCGTTTATGAAAAGATCAAGCCCGCCCTCGACGCGATCGGTGACAAAGTCGCCTACATCGGCGAGATCGGCGCCGGCGCAGTCGCCAAGCTGGTGCATAACATGATCGCGATCTGCACCGGACAGATTTTTGCCGAGGCCTTCACGATGGGCGTCAAGGCCGGCGTCTCTCCCGAGGCGCTTTTAGCGGCAGTACAAAACGGCGCTTACGGGCAGGGCATGATGCTCAAAGGGATGCTGCCCAAAATGGTCTTCAAGGGCAACTTCGATCGCGTCACCTTTGCGCTAAAGCTCGCCCGCAAAGATTTGGGACTCGCCACCGAAGTCGGACGCGAGACCAACACGCCGATGCCGCTGGCGAGTATCGTTGAGCAGGATTTTCTTACCGCTCTGGCTCACGGACTCGGCGACAAGGATTCGTCCGCTCTGTTTACGGTCCAGGAGGATCGCGCAAACGTCAAAGTTCGCAACTAGCAGCGAACCTGGTAGCCAACTCCATTAGTCAGAGAGAGAGGAATAGTCAGATGGCCGACGATCTAGTCAAAAAAGGTTTCGAATTGCGCACGAAGTTGTTCGGTGAAAAAGCCGCGCACGCGGGCGATGATTATCTCAAGACTTTCGATGAAGGCTTTGCCGATTTCCTCAATCAGCAAGTCTTCGGCAATATCTGGACACGCCCCGGGTTACCAACCAAGACTCGTTCGATGATCACGATGGCGGCCCTGCTCGCGCTAGGACGCGGCCCCGAATTACGCATCCACATGCGCGGGGCGCTCAATCTCGGCATTACGAAAGAGGAAATCAAGGAATTGATTATTCACCTGTCGCAATACAGCGGCGTGCCGACGGCAGTCGAAGCGATCCGGGTTTTCAAGGAAGTTACGGAACCGAAGAAGGCCTAACCAACCGATGTGATGTCTCGTATCGCGGGATCGGGTAAGTACCATGAAAGTAGGATTTCTCTGCGTCGTTAATGAGTATAGCGTCGATCCCGCGAGCCTCGCGCGCAAAGCCGAGCAACTCGGTTTCGAATCCGCGTGGGTCCCCGATCACGCCATCATCCCGGTGCATACCAGCACGCCGCTTCCTGAGTCGCAGCCCGGGCAGGGCCAGATTCCGGAAATCTACTCGCACATGTGCGACCCGTTCGTCGCGATGTCGATGATGGCTGCGGTCACCACCAGGCTGAAATTCGGCACCGGCGTCTGTCTGGTGCCGGAGCGTCATCCCTTGGTGACCGCTAACGAAATCGCCACGCTCGACGCGTTTTCCGATGGCCGCGTGCTGTTCGGTATCGGAGCAGGATGGCTTAAAGAAGAGTCCGAAATCCTCGGAGGCGATTTTCCTCATCGATGGAGCCAGACGCGCGAATATATTCAAGCGATGCGCGAGCTGTGGAGCAAGGATCAAGCGTCGTTCGAGGGCAAGTACGTCAAGTTTCGACCGGTGCGGCTCTATCCTAAACCCGCGAGCAAAGGCGGCCCGCCCGTCCTCATCGGCAGCAAGGATCGCAATGCGCTCCGATGGGTCGCGCGATGGGGCGACGGCTGGTGCCCGATCTTCTATTCGCCAACCGAGATGCGAACGCATCTGG
The DNA here is from genome assembly GCA_035524095.1 of Binataceae bacterium (SeqCode). Classification (GTDB taxonomy): domain Bacteria; phylum Desulfobacterota; class Binatia; order Binatales; family Binataceae; genus DATJUF01. Next base: position 38,233 of record DATKPK010000033.1, read on the forward strand.
GCAAGTTACGCGAAGAATGCAAAGCGGCTGGAACTGACTTTGATCGTCTTGATATCACGATCTTCAAGCGTGAGTTGCGCGGCGACCGCAATGCCGTGCGGGCTGGACTGCGGGAATATGAGGACGCTGGCGTGCATCGTTTCGTCCTGATGCTGATAGCCAGCCGCCTCGACCGTCAATCCTACTCGGCTGAACTGGAACGGCTCGCTGCATTATATCTTTGACCGAAACTGGATTACTCACTTGGCAATCAGGAGTCAGTCATGCCGCTCGACCCGCAAATGAAATGGGTACTGGATCAGCTGGCCGCATCAAACCAGCCCGCCTTCCATCAAATGACGCCTGAGGCTGCTCGTGCGCAAATGGCGCGGCGTGCCGCACCTGAACAGCAAATTCCCTCGGTCAGCATCAAGGATCGTGCCGTGCCGGATCCGGGTGGCGAGATTCCGGTTCGCATCTATACTCCCGAGGGCACCGGACCTTTCGGCGCGCTGGTCTACTATCACGGTGGCGGATGGGTGCTCGGTAATATCGCGATGACTGACCTCCCGTGCCGGCTTCTCGCTAAGGCTTCGGGATGCGTCGTCGTCTCGGTCGATTATCGTCTCGCGCCTGAGCATAAATTTCCGGCCCCGGCCGAAGACTGTTACGTTGCCGCAAGATGGCTTTCGGATAATGCCATCAGCTTGAGCTGTGACCCATCACGCATCGCGGTCGGTGGCACCAGCGCAGGCGGCAATCTCGCCGCGGCAGTCACCTTGATGGCGCGGGATCGAGGCGGTCCGTCAATCGCTTTCCAGCTTCTGATCTATCCCGCGACCCGTCGCGACCTCGACACTAAATCGCATCAGCAATTCGCGAGTGACAATTACTACATTCTGTCGCGCGCCGACATGGAATGGTTCTGGGACCATTATCTTGCTAGCCCGGCTGATGCCGCGCATCCCTACGCCTGTCCCGATCGCGCCGCGACTCTCAAAGGCCTGCCGCCCGCACTTACGATTACGGCTGAATTCGATCCTCTGCGCGACGAGGGTGAGGCCTATGCCTCCCGGCTGCGCGACGAGGGCGTGCCGTCAGTGCTCAAACGCTATAACGGCGTAACGCATGGCTTCTTCGGAATGCCGCTACAGCTCGATCAGGCCAAGCACGCAATCGAAGAAGCAGCAGCAGCGCTGCGCTTGGCGATTGGCTAGGGTCGAATTAATTACATGAGCACTTCGGCTGTGTCCCACAACTGGGAGTTCCGCTCGTGTCCTGTCCCGAAGTGCAGGTCGCCACTTTTCCCGTAGGGCAAGAAACGGAACAAGAACCGCACGCTGCGGTTGCTGGTGCTGTGCACGATGTATCCAGTCCGGATGAAAATGGAGAGCCTGGGATCGCTAGCGGGCTTAGGACGCACGAGCAAATCGATGTCGCCATCCACAATATGAGAGCCAAAGCCGCAAAGGCTCGCATTCCCATTACTCCTCTCGCCTGAGACGGCCTCGAGACGATCTTTATCCCTTGTCGTCGAATTTCTGGAAATAGCCGCCGAGGTCAGTTACGTCCTTTGGCTTCGAGACCGGGCGGTAGCTCCGCGGCGTGTTGGGCAGATTGTGGTCTTTGGTTATTGGTTCAAGGCGATCATTCAGACTCGCGAGAGCTTCGGCTAGCTTCTCGTCGTTGCGCCACTCCTCGTCGGCGTTGTTGCGCACACGCGTCCCCATGAAGTCATAGCGATGCCAGTAGATTGTCCGCATCGTGACGTCCGCTGGGTCGGCGTCGAGATGCTCGTAGGTCCATTGTTCGTTGAAATGGATGCCCTTGTCCTCAAGTTCTATCGGACTGTTAAGGCTGCCATTGGCGTGGTCGGGCGTCCCGAACATTGCGACCACTTGGTTGCGCGTAACTCGGCTCATACGTCGAAGCTCTCCGGGAACGGACACTTGTGCTGCGAGATATGGGCCTCGTAATCCGCGCGGAATTGCTTCAGGAAGGCCCGGGCCGCCCACGACGCGCCGTCGGCCAACGCGCAGATACATTTGCCGTCCATGAATTGCGTGCAGTCGGATAGCGCATCGAGATCGCCGGGCACACCTTCGCCTCGCTCGATTCGCTTGAGCATGCGGTAGGTCCATCCGGTACCCTCGCGGCATTGGGTACATTGGCCGCAGGATTCATGCTCGAAAAATCGTGCAACGACCAACGCTGCGCGCACCATGCACGTTCGATCGTCCATGATAATCGCGCCCGCTGTACCGAGTAGCGTGTTCACCGATTTGAGTGACTCATGATCGACCGCGACGTCGATTTGATCAGCGCGCAGGATCGGCATCGAGACGCCACCCGGGATGACGGCCTTGAGTTGCCGCGAGTCGTCGATTAGGCCACCGCCATATTTATAGATCAGGTCGCGCATTTTTACGCCAAGCGGCATTTCGTAAATTCCCGGCCGCTTGATGTGCCCACTGATGCCGAACAGCGTATGACCAGTACTGTTAGGTGTCGGCGCGCCTTCTTTTTTGAACCAGTCCGCGCCACGCATAATAATCATAGGGACGTGCGTGACGGTTTCCGCGTTATCAACGGTGGTCGGACGGCTCCACAACCCGCGCTCGGCCGGGAATGGCGGACGCTTGCGCGGCTGGCCCTTCTTGCCTTCCATCGACTCGAGCATCCCGCTCTCTTCACCGCAAATGTATGCACCCGCGCCGGGCTGAATATGAATATCGAAGCGGCGGTTAAAGCCAAGCGCGTTCTCGCCGAGAATACCGGCGGCATAGCAATCTTCAATCGCCTTGCGCACGATCCGGTATGCCTCGACATATTCGCCGCGGATATACATGAATGCCGCGGTAGCCTGAATCGCCATGCATGAAATCATGATCCCTTCCAGCGTCTGGAAAGGATTACGCTCAAGTATGTAGCGATCCTTGAAAGTGCCCGGCTCACTTTCGTCACAGTTGACCGCGAGGTAACGCGGACCGCCGTCGGGCGCCGGCATGAAAGTCCATTTTAGGCCGGTCGCGAAACCAGCGCCGCCGCGTCCACGCAAGCCCGCCTCACGCACCAGCGCGGCGATCGCTTTCGGCTCCATCCCACCGGCTTTGACCACGGCCTGCCAGCCACCGGCCTCGCGATAGGCCTCGAGGGTCAGCCGTTTAGTGCCATTGGGCGGCAGCAGATAACCATCGACGCCCTCCGGTATCGTCGCGATATCCGGCTCGGCCTTCGTAGCCTTGATCGCGCTTTCAGGCGAATCGAGCAGTGTCGCGAGATAGTCCGGCGTCACCCGTTCGAGATACGGATTACGATTGACTTGAACCACCGGGGCGGTGCCACACGATCCCAGGCATTGCACTTCCGCGATACTGAAGCGCGCGTCGGTCGTGGCGGTGCCGGATTTAATCCCAAAGTGCTTTTCGAGCTGATGAACCAGGCCGCGAGCGCCGCGCAGGCTGCATGAAAGATTTGTGCAGACCTGAAGTACCGCCTTCGCTGGCGGCAAATTATACAAAGAGTAGAAGGAGGCGACTTCCGCGACTTCGCCCGCGCGCATCCCGAAATGCTCGCCGACTTCGCCGAAAACTTCGCGCCCGAGCGCTCCGGCGTCCGCCAGCGCGAGATGCAGTGCGTAGAGCAGAGCCCCGCGCGCATGGGGATAATGAGTAATTTCCGCGCGGATTCTTTCGTGAGTTTCAGCCGACAGAGCCATCAATTCACCGATCGCATTCGCCGCCAATCATGTTCATCATATCGAAGGTCGGCACCACGTCCGCGAGTTGCCGTCCGATAATCATGCGCGACAGGGTGGACATATTCATGAAGCTGGGCGGGCGGCAGCGGCATTTCCATGGCTTGCCGGTGCCGTCGCTGACGATATAAAAGCCGAGCTCGCCGTTCGCCGCCTCAACCGCATGATAGACTTCGCCGGGCGGCCCGTATGCACCTTCGGTCACCAGTTTGAACTGATCGATCAGCTCCTCCATCCGATTGAAGACGCGTCCCTTGGCTGGCCAGCGCACGCGCGGATCGTCAGCGTCGACCGGGCCGTCCGGGAGCTTGTCGAGGCATTGGGCAATGATCCGGCGGCTTTGGCGAATCTCTTCCATCCGCACCAGATAGCGATCGAAATTGTCGCTATGCTCACCGACAGGCACGTCGAAATCGACCTCTCCGTAAGCGAGATAGGGCTGCGTGCGGCGCAAATCGTATGCAACGCCCCCCGCCCGTAATAGCGGACCGGTGACGCCCGACGCGATCAGATCAGCGGCAGACATTGTGCCGGTGCCTTCCATCCGGCGTCGGAAAACCGGGTTTTCCGTCAGCAACTTGTCGGTGTCGTTTAACAGCTTAATCGCCTGATCGAGCTTACCCGTCGAAAACGCCTTGAAGCCCTCTGGCAGATCCGCCGAGACGCCACCGATTCGGATAAAATTGCTGGTGACACGCCCGCCGCACAGTGCATCGATTTGATCGAGCACCAGCTCACGTCCCTCTATCAGGTAGAGCATCGGCGTGTAGGCCGCAAGTTCGAGTGCCGCGGCGCCGACGCAGAGCATATGGTCGGCCATTCGGGACAACTCGCCGCCGATCATGCGGATATAATCACATCGCGGCGGCGGCTTGATATCGAACAGCTTCTCAACCGCCAGACAGTAGCCGACGTTGTTCAGAATCGCCGAACTATAGTTCAGACGGTCAGTGTAAGGAATGTTCTGATAATAGTAACCGGTCTCGCATTCCTTCTCGAAGCCGCGATGGAGGTAGCCGACTTCCACGTCAGCATAGACGATCCGCTCACCTTCCAGGTCGATCGTGAGCTTAACCGTTCCATGAGTTGACGGATGCGACGGGCCGAACTGCATCCGCATCGGCGGAGTATGCAGTTCTTCAATATCGCGGCCGTTAGTTTGGGCGACGAGGTTCTTTGGCGCCGGGTCCGACATAAGCCTGAATCGGTTGCTCGTGATGTTTGTGGTAGTCCTTGCGCAGCGGATGCCCCACGAATTCTTCGTAGAGGTAGATGCGGCGCAAATCCGGATGGCTGGTGAAATTGATCCCGTACATGTCGTAGGTTTCGCGTTCCATCCAATCCGCCGCTGGCCATAACGGCGTCAGGCTTGGAATTGATGGATCTGCTTCGGTGACGCGGCATTTGATCCGCAGGCGATGAAACAACGACGTGGAGGTCAAATGATAGACGACAGCGAATCGTGGAAACGGTCCTGGCGCGGGCAACACCAATTCGTGACGGCGCTGCGGACGGCGGCGAACGACCGCGCGATTCTCGTCCCAGACCGTCAGCTTGGTCTCGAAATCGTCGGGCTGGCCCAGGTAATCGACCGCGGTTACGTCAACGAGAAAGTCGAACGCCAAAGCGGGATCATCGCGCAGGAATTTGGCCGCTTCGAGCAGCCGTCCAGGTGCGACGTGAATACGATCGTCACCGCGAAACGTATGATGCTCGAGTACTAGCTCGCCGAGCCGATCCACCACCTTGGACAACAGCGGCGATAGCTCCGGTGCCGGCGCGGGTTGTACTTCGGGCGTACCGCCTTTCTCATCAGCCGGCATAATTATGAACGATCATAATGGCGCCGGAGATAGTCGGTCCGGACCTTCAGTTTTTCCACTGGCACCAGCAAATCCTGCTTATGCCAATGAGAACCCTCTCGTGAATAGCTCGCGATTTCGAGCTGGCGGCTCATGATTATCGCCTCTTCGGGGCAAGCCTCTTCGCATAACCCGCAGAACATACAGCGCGACATGTCTATATCAAAGACTTCGGGATAGCGCTCGACTTCGTCTGCGGTCTCGGCGGGGAAAATTGTGATGCAACTCGTCGGACAGGCCCATTCGCACAGTCCGCATGCGACGCATCGTGGTTTGCCATTTTCCATCTGCGCGAGTACCGGCATGCCACGGAGTGCGGGCGGCTGTACCAGCCGTTGCTCCGGATAATGAATCGCGAAATCCTGACCGCCGGTCGCAAATGTGAAAAGGTTGCGGAAGAAATGCCGCGTCGCCACCCACATCCCGGCTAAAATCGCGAGCCACGGGCGGACGTTGGAATACGGCTGCGCAGGCCGCTTGACCTTGACAATCTGTACGGCCATCAGACGCTCAAGCTAAGGCCGGCTTCCAGCTTATCGCCGAGCGTCAAACGGGAGCTTATCGCCCTCCTGCCGCGTGCGCCGGTTGCATACCGGTCACGACCGGCGCACCGGCTGGACGCCAATGGCCTCGAACGGCGAGGTTCGACACGATGAACAAGGCGCCGCCCCCGACTGTCACCCACATCCAGCTCTGCCATCCGTAATGGGCTGCAACCCACAACAGCAACGGAGCCGAGAAGGCGATCCACGTGCGGTAAACCATCTGAAAGAACGACCATCCGGTCGCCTGGATAGCTGGCGACAGGTCTTCGAGAAATTCCGAGAAATAAGCGCACCACGGTATATATGCCGACGCCAACACTCCGCCTAGGACTAAAGCGATCAATCCGGTTTCAGCAGGGGGAAGCGGCGGAAAGAAATTCTTCACCCACCAAAACAGTAATCCAACGCCAACTAATGATAGTACGATTGTTATCGGCTTGCGAACCCGAAGCCAATCCGAGAACAGGCCGGCGGGCACCAGCATCACAAGATTAATGAACCAGAAACGCGCTGTCACCCGATCCGCTACCGCCGGCGAATAATGATACGCCTGCGTGAACATCAGCGGGCCGAAATTTTGTATCGTGATCGCAGTCGTCAGGAACGCCACCACGCCGATTACCAGCACCCATGATTCCCAATGACTGAGTAACTGCCCGAAACCAGCCGCGGCCTCGCCACTCTCAAGCGGAACCTCGCCTGATTCGTAAGCCGCCCCGGTCGTTTCGCTGTCGACGACCATCAGTCGAAGCTCCGGCGCGAGATCTTTCAAGCCGAATAGCACTGGCATGAAGAGACCGATCGCGAGCGCGCCCATGATTACGATTTGTGATTGCCAGGTATGGAATAACGGCAGCGTCAACGCCGGGACGTAATTCCACAGCCAGAGGCAGGCGACGGCTCCCAGTGTCAGAAGGCCGAAGGCCGCGCCGCGTCCCGTGCGCGGCGACATATCGCGGGTCAGGCCGCCCAACGCGCCCCAGGCCAGGCCGGCGACGAGATTCATCGACCCGCGAATCAGGACGAACGACCAGAAGTTGAACATCAACAGGTTCGCGAATGTCAGCAGGATCATCACCACGATGCACGAGTCGATCACCACTACGCGCCCGTGCCGATCAGCGAGCGGACCGCCGAACATCGCCGAAATGCCCGAGAGAAAGACTGCGCCGGTCAGAAACCATCCGAACTGTTCCGGGGTGAAATGCAAACCCGGCAGCCATAGCGGCAACAATGCGGAAAGACCGAACTCATAAAAAAGGACGATTGTTGCCATTACGGCGAGGATCAGCATCCACCAGCGATAGAATCCAGTCGGATAGACGTCGAGTGTGCGATTCCTGGCGAAATAACCCCTGATTCCGCCCGACGGAGCATTCACTGCCGTAGCCATATGAGCTTGTCCCCTTGCTTGGCTCACCGGTAAGAG
>DATKPK010000034.1:0-14000 GCA_035524095.1 Binataceae bacterium (SeqCode)
TCTCTTCGGAGGCCAATCAGTTAAGGAGCGCGGAGACGGGCATTGCCAATGGAGCGCAGCCCCCCAATCAGTCCGTCAAAGGCCCCGAGTTCGATCTGACTTGGGAGCAGAAAGCCGCGATCGATGAAGCTGCCCCCGCGATCCGCGAACGTCGCGGCCAAACCTTCCTGCTATGGGGCGTGACTGCCAGTGGCAAGACGGAGATCTATCTACAACTCGCCGCTATCGCGCTGGCTGCTGGACGTCAGGTGCTGGTGCTGGTGCCGGAAATCGCTCTCGCCGACCAAGTTGTGAAAGCCTTCACCCTCCGCTTCGGACGGCTGGTCGGCGTCGCCCACAGCGCACAAAACGTCAGTGAGCGCTGGATCAATTGGATGGACGCGCTCAGCGGCCGTTCGCGGATCATGATCGGTCCCCGCTCAGCGGTCTTCGCACCGCTCAAAGACCCCGGGTTGATCGTAGTCGATGAAGAACACGACACCGCCTATAAGCAAGAGGAAGGCATCCGTTATAACGCCCGCGATCTCGCAGTTGCGCTTGGACGCTTCAACGATGCGCCGGTCATCCTCGGCTCCGCGACGCCTTCTGCCGAGTCCTACGCCAATGCCCGCCGCGGCCGGTATCGGATGATCAGGTTGGCGAATCGAGCCGGTACACGCGAGTTCGCAGAGGTCGAAATCATCGACCTGCGTGACCATCAGAAGAAAGAAGAACGGCCTTCACCGAATTCATCCCCAGCTTCAGCCGCCGATGCTTCATCTGCTGGGATCGTCCCGCTGGCACTACCGTTAATCGATGCCTTGCGGGCAAATCTTGAGACGGGAGGCCAGAGTGTCGTTTTCCTCAATCGGCGCGGCTATCACAACTTTCTTCAATGCCATCTATGCGGCAACGTCATCGCGTGTCCGAATTGCAGCGTCAGCCTGACCTTTCATCTTCGCGATCGCACGATCCGATGCCACTATTGCGGCGCTAATTCAGCGGCACCCGAGCAATGTCCTGCCTGTAACGGCTATGGCCTCGAGGGCCAGGGCTACGGCACCGAACGTCTGGCAGACGCGATCGCGGAGCTCTTGCCCACCGCACGTATCGAGCGGATGGATAGTGACACCAGCGGACGCCGCGGTGCTCGCGCCGCGATCGTCGACGCCCTGAAACGTGGCGAAATCGATATCCTCGCTGGCACGCAGATGATCACCAAGGGCTTCGATTTTCCCGGCGTCACGCTGGTTGGGGTCGTGATGGCCGACCTCGCCCTCAATCTTCCGGACTTCCGCTCGGCCGAGCGCACGTTCCAATTGCTGACCCAAGTCGCAGGACGCGCCGGCCGCGGCGACAAACCGGGACGCGTGCTGATCCAAACCTATGCGCCGCATCATTACAGTATCCGCGCCGCCCGCGACCAGGATTACGCCCGGTTCATGCGCCGCGAACTCGAACTGCGCCGTGAGATGATGTATCCGCCATACGCGAGGCTCGCGATGGTCCGAATTGAAGGCGAGGACGCCGCACGCGTCCCGGAAGTCGCGGCGAAGGTCGCGTCAATACTTGCGCGCGATGCCAAACCCGACGGCCTTCGCGTGCTCGGTCCCGCGCCTGCGCCGATCGAGCGGATTAAGCGCCGTTACCGATGGCAGGTAATGGTCAAATCGATGGAACTGAAAGAATTGCGCGACGCGCTCGCCACGATGCGCATGGCGGTTGCGCGGATCGCGGATCGCTCAGCGGTCCGCGTCATGATCGATATCGATCCAATCAATATGCTCTAGTCCCGAACGCTTTCGGCCCTTCGACCGTGATAAAGCAGGACGCTCAGCTTTTCTTCCGCACTACAACTGCGGTCCCGTAGGCGGCAATCTCGCTCATCAGGTTTGCAATCTCGTTGCAGTCGAAGCGCATCGCCAGGACGGCATTGCCACCCCGTTCGAGGGCCGCGCGCCGAAGCCGTTCGATTGCATGATTGCGGCTGTCGCTGAGCAGTTGGGTATAGCCATGAACCTCGCCCCCGAACACCGTCCGCAGCCCCGCGCCCCAATTGGAGAAGGCATTACGCGCCCGCACGATCAGGCCGAAAACTTCGCCGAGCACTGTCACTATCTCATAGCCGGGCAAATCGTTGGTGGTAACGACGATCACACTATCGAGCTGCGGGTCATCCATAAATTCACCGTAACTTTGAGCCAGCTTTGCGGCAATCGCATTCCAATCTCAGATTCTCAGTCTCACATTGCAATTTTGCCTGCCAAGCTTGGTTACGCTAGCATCCCGATTTCACGATCCCCGTCTGAGTAGAGATAAGGTGAGGCAGAGCTGCCTTGGAATTTCCGGAGCCACTTAAAACCATCGACGCCGTGATGCACGACGGTGCGGTCGTCCGCATCCGCCAGCATGGTAATCCGCGCGGTCCCCGTCTCGCGCTCAGCCATGGCAATGGACTCGCGATCGATGGCTACCTGCCGTTCTGGGGACCGTTGCGCGACCGCTACGAAGTTATCGTTTTCGATTTTCGCAACCACGGACAGAACCCGACTCATCTGCTGGAAGATCACGTATGGCCGAATTTCATTCGCGACTCGCAGGTGATTTTCGATCTGATTCAGCATGAATTCGGGCCCAAGCGTACCGCCGGAGTCTTCCATTCGCTCTCGGCTGTCACCGCCGCGGCCTTGAGCCAGCAGGCCGGCCCTCGATGGGATCCGTTGGTCCTGTTCGATCCGCCCTTCTATCCGCCGGAGGACCATCCGCTGGTACGCAATCAGTTGGGCGACAAAAATGATCTGGCGAATCGCTCGGCGCGTCGCACGCCGCGCTTCAAGAGTCCTGCCGATTTGGCTCGACAGTTCGCCGTGCGTCTCTCCGGATGGGTGCCCGATGCCTACGAACTTATGGCGCGCGCAACGTTACGCCACGATCCCGATAATGGCGATTGGACGCTGGCTTGTCCGCGCGAATACGAATCGCAAGTATTTAGCGGTAATCGCAACGCCGAAACGTGGCTCGGGATGGCTCAAATGCCAGTAGCGGTCAGGCTTATTTGTGCCGACCCCAACGTTGAGGGCCAGGTTCCAGCTCAAATATGCGCTGCCCTGGCCTCGGCCACCCCCTCCTTGGACTATGTGATGCTTCCCGGCTCGACGCATTTCCTTCAAATCGAGCGTCCAGCCGAATGTGCACGCCTGATGGAAGCCTTTCTCGAGGCTCACGGCTTCTTCGGCTGATTGTGGATTCTTCTGGTGCTTAGGAAATTAGGGCGGAAAACCGCACGGCCGCGTGCGGCCAAACCCCGCGGCCAGCCTCCTCCTATTGTCGGCGTTGCCAACCTTAAAATTGAGCGCGATGCGCCGATCTTGCGCTCGGTCGACTGGACAATCGCGCCCGGCGAGCACTGGGTAATTCTCGGCGCCAACGGCTCCGGCAAAACCTCTTTGCTCAGCGCGCTAACCGGTTATTTGCCACCCACCTCGGGTGAAATCGCAGTGCTTGGCGAAACCTACGGGCGTACGGATTGGCGCGAGCTGCGCAAACGTATCGGACTATGCAGTTCGAGCATCCGCCAGTTGATGGAGGGCCATCAGACCACGCTCGAAACTGTAATCAGCGGCCGCCATGCGATGATCGGTATGTGGGGCGAGATTCGTCCCGAGGAAAAGAGCCAGGCCCTGAGGATACTCCGTCAGGTCGAAGCGGATGCGATCCGCGACCGCCCGTGGCGCTTTCTCTCGCAGGGCGAACGCCAGCGCGCGTTGATCGGGCGGGCACTGATGGCGCGCCCGGAGTTGCTGATTCTCGACGAGCCATGCGCCGGACTCGATCCCGTCGCACGCGAGCATTTCCTGCAATTTCTCGAACGGCTCGCCCGCAAGCGCGGTGCCCCTACGATGGTTCTGGTGACCCATCATGTCGAGGAAATCATGCCGGTCTTCTCACACGTGCTAGTGTTGAAGCAGGGCTCGGTGCTCGCCGCAGGCGCCAAGGGCAAAGTCCTGACCTCGCGCACGCTATCGCGCGCTTTCCATGCACCAGTGCGGCTTCGCCGCCAGCGCGGCCGCTATTCACTGGCCGTCAGCGCCACCGTTAACGCCGTTTTGTAGCCTTGCCTTCGACACTTGCTCCGCCGCGACGAAGCTTTAAGGCGAAGCGCCGGTCTGCTAGAGATTGGGTAACGGCTGAATTTCTCAATGGCGCTTCTAAGAATACGTAAATTTCCCGACCCGACCCTGAAACAGGCCGCCGCACCTGTCGAGAATATCGACGGTAGCCTTAGCGGTTTTATCGACAGCATGGTACAGACGATGTACGCGGCGCCAGGCGTCGGTCTGGCCGCCACCCAGGTTGGTGATTCACGCCGCATCGTGGTGCTCGATACCGACCATGAGCATCTCGGGAAACATCTGCTCAAGCTGATCAATCCGCAGGTGGTCGAGGCCGAGGGTTCAATCACGTGGGAAGAGGGCTGCCTGTCGGTGATTGACTTTAACGCCGATGTCGAGCGTGCAAGCCATGTGCTGGTGCGTGCCTGGACTCCCGATCAGCAGGAGATCGAAATCGAGGCCGACGACCTTCTGGCGGTGGCACTCCAGCACGAGATTGACCATCTCGATGGCAAGCTCTTTATCGATCGCATCAGCCGGATCAAACGCGAACTCTATCGCCGCAAGCTCGCCAAGCGAATCAAAGAGGGCAAGCCCGATGGAAAGCCCTCAGCCGCCGCTCGCATCTGACACTGCGACAAGACCCTTGCGGATCGTCTTTATGGGGACGCCGGCGTTGGCCGCCCATATCCTCGAACGATTGATCGTGGAACCTGATTCACGATTCGAGGTCGTGGGCGTGGTTACGCGTCCCGATCAGCCGCGCAAGCGCGGCCTTAAGCTCGAACCGTCGGAAGTCGGCTCAGTGGCTGAGCGTTACGGTATTCCAATGCTGAAGCCGGCTAAAATCCGCACGCCGCAATTTCTCGCCGAACTCCAAGCCTTCGCACCTGACGTATTGGCAGTCGCTGCTTATGGGCGGATTTTGCCGAATCCGGTGCTTGAGGCGGCGCATCTCATCCCGATCAATGTTCACGCGTCGTTGCTCCCGCGCCATCGCGGCGCGGCGCCAATTGAAGGCGCGATTCTGGCAGGTGATGAGAAAAGTGGTGTTACGATAATGCGGGTAATCGAGCAGATGGACGCTGGGCCGATTCTCCTGCAGCGCTCGATTCGGCTTGCCGCCGATGAAACGCAAGGCAGCCTCAAGACTAAACTCGCCGAACTTGGCGCGACTGCTTTGATTGAGGCGCTGCGGCTATTTGACGGCGAGAGAATCACCGCCATGCCCCAAGATGAAAGCCTCGCCACTTATACCGCTCAGGTGAAAAAGGAAGACGCTCGAATCAACTGGGATGTTGATGCTGCAATGATTGAGCGAATGACCCGCGCCTACGATCCCTGGCCGGTCGCGCGCACGTCGATGGCCGGTGATGAGCTGCTCATCTGGCGAGCGCGTGTGATTGACGGCCCGCCGCATCCATCCGATACACCGCCCGGCACGTTGCTGACCCTCAGCCCGGCTCCCTTGATCCAATGCGGTAGAGGCACTCTCGCGTTGCTCGAAGTACAGGCGCCCGGCCGCCGCCGCATGACGGCGGCGGATTTCATGCGTGGAAGGCGCGCCGCTCTCGGCGCGCGCCTCGGCGGATGATTATCCGCCGCAGGCGCCCTGGAGGGAGTGTGGAGAGGGCGGGCGCTTCCGCGCCGGCCCTCCCCACACTCCCTGTTACACGCGGACGAGGACTGCCAGCGCGGCACGCCGCGCTGGCAGTCCTCGTCCGCGTTGTCCAAGGCGGCTTCGCCGATGTCCTCCTCGGCCATCGGCTCGCCGCCTTCCCGGACCCTGCTGACCGCCGCCTGATCACTAGGCTGGTGCTTGGCACTCTCGCCTGGCAGGGGCGGCTCGATTACGAATTAGCGCAGCTTTCCGCGCGCCCGCTCGAATCGCTCGATCCCGAGGTTCTCGCGATCCTTCGCCTGGCCCTCTACCAGATTCGGATCACAACGCGTATCCCCGCGCATGCGGCTGTCGATACTGCTGTCACGCTAGCGCGGACGACTCGTGGCGGCAGTGGAGCGGCCGGGTTCGTCAACGCGATTCTTCGTGGCACGCTTCGCAACCCCCTCCCGTTGCCCAATCGGGGGAAAGACGAACTTGGCTACTTGGCAGCCGCTTATTCGCATCCGCGATGGATAGTCGAACGTTTCGTCGCATGGTTCGGCATTACTGCCGCCGAAGCCCTGATGACTGCCAATAATGAAGCCGCGCCGAACGTCATCCGGCTAAATCTCGCACGAGGCGAGGCGTCTCGCCTGATCGAACAACTGCGCGCCGACGGTATTGATGCTACGCCGACTTCCCGCTTGCCCGAAACCGCCATCCTCGCCAGCGCACCGGCACTCAATAGTCGCGCTTTCCGCGACGGCCTTTGCTATCCGCAATCTGAAGCGTCTCAGTTAGTTGCGGCAGTGCTTGCCCCGCCGCATGGGGCGACAGTCGTCGACTGTGCCGCCGCGCCCGGCGGCAAATCGACTCATCTCGCGGAGATGGTTGGTCGTATCGGTCGAGTGATCGCTCTCGACCTCAGCCACAGCGGTCTGCGAAAGGTTCATAGCGTCGCTGCGACGCTTGGTCATTCAAACGTCGCAACCATCCGCGCTGATTGCGCAGCATCAATCCCGCTTCGTCCTGTTTCATTCGACTACGTCTTGCTCGACGCGCCCTGCACTGGTTCCGGCACGTTTCGCGAGCATCCCGAAATCCGCTGGCGCCTCGAACCTCAGGACTTCGCGCGGATGGCCTTGCTTCAGAGCCGGATGCTCGAACAAGCCGCGATGCTACTACGCCCCGGAGGGGCGATTGTATATTCGGTTTGCAGTGTCGCGCCGCACGAAGGTGAAGGTGTTGTCAAAGCGCTTCTTAGGCAGCATTCCGATTTCGTCGTTGATCGCTCGCTCGCGTCCGATAATCGGTTCGCCAGACTGATCGGCGACGATGGTTTCATGCGAATGCGCCCCGACCAAGGCGGTCTCGATGGTTTCTTCGCGGCCCGGCTGAAGCGCATCGGATAACGTGGCATTATGCTCGGCCGTTCAGCTAAGCAGTTATCCCGAACTTTCGCTAGCTGCAGTGCTGGGCGTCTTGCGGGACCTCCACTGGCGTTACCTTCAAGTGAGCCACGCCTTTATGCGTTATCCCTATTTTTTCTGCCGCCCGCTTCGATAGGTCCATACTGCGGCCGTGTACATAGGGGCCACAGTCGTTAATTCGCACCTTTACCGACCGGCCATTTTCGGGGTTGGTCACCTTCACCACCGATCCGAGCGGCAGATTCGTTGAAGCCGCCGTCATACTGTTCGGGTTAAACCTCTCGCCGGTTGCCGTAACGTGACCGCTCAAACCAGGGCCATACCATGACGCCTTTACGATCTTGGCGTGTGGCTGAGTTGGCGGCTGAGGGACCGGTACCGCCGCCAATGGTGGTGGATTCCTCGGTTCCGAGTTGAATTGATTGTTGCTGCATCCGCCGATAACCAACACCATCAAAACTTCAAAGATAAGAGAGACCGTAACAAGTCTGAGCAATTTAAGCTGATAAAACCACATTATAGAGCCTCTAAACCTAAACAATATCGCCTGAGCACGGTTGACGCATAGCTTCTTTTATCGTGCTCAGCGCTCTGTCGAGGCTTTAAAGCAACGCCAATGCCGCGTCCTTGACTTAAAAAACCCTAGCAACCAAGCGCTTTTTTGAATATCGAATAGCGATCGGCCACGGCGCGATTTGGTATAATTTACCGACCGCATTCGAAGCGCAGCCGGCCTCCGAAAGCCTTTCAATGCTGTTTTTGCTGGTTGTTCGCCGCATGTTTCGCCTAGCGTTGTCCTTTGCCTGACTGGGTTCAGCCTATTAATGTTTTGAATGTGAGATTGAACCTGAGAATCGCCCCATCAATCCTCGCCGCTGATTTTGCCCGGCTCGGCGACGAGATCCGTCAAGTCGAAGCAGCTGGGGCCGATTCTATCCACTTCGACGTGATGGATGGTCACTTCGTGCCGAATTTATCTATCGGCGTGCCCGTGATGGAGTCGGTGCGGAAGGTCACGCGCCTCCCACTCGACGCCCACCTAATGATCGAAACCCCTGAAAACTATGTGGGTGCATTTATCAAGGCGGGCGCCAATTCGGTCACCGTTCATTCCGAGGTATGCGCCGACTTGGCCGCGATCGCCAGCCAGATCCATAGCCTGGGTGCGCGCGCGTCGATCGCGATTAATCCTGAAACGCCACCGGATAGGGTGCTGGCAGCAGCCGAACATTTCGACATGATTCTCGTGATGAGCGTGCATCCGGGATTTGGGGGCCAGAGCTTCATCCCCGAAAGCGTCGAGAAGCTGCGTTCCGTCCGCAATGAATTGAATCGGCGCGGCCTCAAGATCGATTTACAGGTTGACGGTGGCATCAAAATCGACAATATCGGACGCGTCGCAGCCGCAGGAGCCAACGTTCTTGTGTCAGGCTCCGGCATCTTCGGACATCACGATTATCACGCAATAATCGCTCGTATGCGGCACGAGATTAACGCCGCCCAGCCCTCTGTATCTTGAGCCTGGTTCCGGCGCGGCTCGCGTTGACTGGTCCACGATGCTATAGCTTTAGGTTCAGCGCGTTGACCCATGCGCTGCGTATCTTCTGCTTGAGTCGGGGTGTAGCTCAGCATGGCTAGAGCACTGCGTTCGGGACGCAGGGGTCGCTGGTTCAAATCCAGTCACCCCGACCAAACTGCTACTCGCGGACAAGGTTTCTGCTGCTTCTACTCCTGATAGTTTCGGCGTATTTGATCGGCTCGATTCCGGTGGGTCTGCTGGTCGGGCGTGTTCAAGGCTTCGACCCGCGCGCGGTCGGCTCCGGCAATATCGGGATGACCAATGTTGCCCGCGCCGGTGGCAAAGGCCCGGCTGCGATGACTTTCGCCGGTGATGTCCTCAAAGGACTGCTTCCGGTTCTCATCGGACGCTTCGCCGGACTCAGTCACGCCGCCCTGACGCTGGTCGCCTTCGCCGCGTTCGCTGGCTCGATCGCGTCGATCTTTCTGAGCTTCGAAGGCGGCCGTGGAGTCTCAGCCGCACTCGGAATATGGCTCGGTCTGGCGCCGCTGCCGATTCTCTTTGTACTCGCGATTTTCGTCGCCTTCGTCGCAACTACCAGAATTGTCTCGCTGGCTTCGATCAGCGCAGCGATAGCCCTGCCACCCGCGGTCGCCGCCGCTCACTGCCCACGCAGTTATATCTTGCTCGCGATCGTTGTCTCGGCCCTCGTTCTCTTGCGCCATCGCGAGAATATCCAGCGCCTAATCGACGGTAGCGAACCAAAAATTGGTGCGCCGAAGACCCCCGCCACGAAAGCGTAGTGAGTCCAACCCTGACGCGCTTCTACTTTGCTGAGGATAACCACGAACTCCCAAGATTCGTGCGCGCGTTAACTGCTTGTGCCTATCGTGTAGCCGTTCGCCTATCCAATGAACATCCGCAAACAGGTTCTAACGGACAAAACCCTATCCAAGGGGCATTTTAGAAGGGATCAGCGTGGCATCGAGCTTGCGGAGAATCGCAGGGTGCGGCGAGCCGCGCACGGGGTACTTGCGCCAACCGCTCTATATCTGGAAAAGGTATCCGCAGGGGCGGGGTAGCTGGTGGCGTTCTTTTGCTACGCCCGCAGAGGAGTCACATGAAGAAGGTTGAGGCGATCATAAAGCCGTTCAAGCTCGACGAGGTCAAAGAAGCTCTGTCGAGTATCGGTGTTCAAGGCCTCACTGTAAGCGAGGTTAAGGGGTTCGGCCGCCAAAAGGGCCATACCGAGCTGTATCGCGGCGCGGAATATGTCGTCGATTTTCTCCCCAAGGTCAAACTCGAAATTATCGTCGCAGACGAGTTGGCCTCGCAGGTCGTCGAGACGATTGAGCGGGCCGCCCGCACTGGGCGTATCGGCGACGGCAAGATTTTCGTCATGCCGATGGAAGAGGTCGTGCGTATTCGGACTGGCGAGCGCGGTCCCAACGCGCTCTAAGCTGAACCTTTCCTTCCTTGGCTGGCGGCGATCGCGTTTCGCCGCCAGTCGTGTTTTGCTGGCCATAACCATGGCCGACTAGCTGTAGCGGCCGCTTCAGCCATCAAAGACTCGACTCTCCGTCCCGGCCGATTAACCGAGCTCTTCCGGTCGGTGTGAGCCCGCCAAGGCGTGACGTGCCGTATGCGATTTAATTGCGCAGGACGGATAACCGAACGACTTCCTCCTTCGTCAGTTGACGAGATGGCCGCCGGAATCACCAGAACAGCCTCGAGGATGGCGCAGGAATCAACTACCACCGAGATGCTTTACGACGAGCATCACCGGCGGATCGGCCGCCTTTGCCTGATGCTGCTCGGCAATCCGGAGGACGCTCGCGACGTGGCGCAGGAGGTTTTTCTGAAGGCGCTTCAGCAGAGCCAGAACGCGGACGAGCCGCGTGATTGGTCTGCATGGCTGACGCGTGTCGCGATTAACGCCTGCCACGACCGGCGCCGTTCAGGATGGTGGAAATGGTGGCAACGCGATGGCCGCGAACTCAACGACGCCGACCTCATCGCCGCCGGCCCCGAGGAAGACGCGGTGCGCGCCCAACAACGGGTCGCCATCTGGCGCGGGATGCGCACTCTCACCGAAGGCCAACGCGAGGTCTTCGTGCTCAGGCAAATCGAGGGATGGTCCACTCGCCAGACCGCCGAGGCTCTCAATCTCTCGGTCGAGAGCGTGAAACTGCATCTTTTTCGAGCGATGCGCCGGATGCGCAAAGCTCTGTGGAGCGAACGATGAAAGGCTGCCTGGACGAGGACCGGCTTCTCGCATTGATGCTCACCGAACCCGGCGACGACCCCACCGGCCGGGCCCATCTGACGCGATGCCGGACCTGCACGATCGCTTATCGCGAATTAGCCACCGATACCAAAGTGATCGCGCAAACGCTTAATGCCACTGCGCGGGCCGTAATGGCGACCCCAGCTCGCCCCGTCAGTCATGCTCGCGGCGAACAGGGCTGTCGTTTTCGCCATCGGCGGATTCTCATGACGGGTTCGGTGGCGGCCTGCGCGGGCGCGCTCGCCGCGGCTCTTCTACTGATGCTGCCCGCAGTACGTCGCCAAATCCACTCCAATAATTCGCGCTCAGCCGTCATGACGATGGCATCAAATACTGCTGTTGCAACCCGCGTATCAGCGGACACCGTGGTGGGCAGCGGCGACGCCATCACCTCGGCGGAATCGCCCTACATGCTCTGGCAGCCCTACCAAAGCGAGGTAATTATCACCGACCCTACCGAGGATATCGGTTATCACGAGGCGTTGGCCGGCACTTCCACCTATCAGGATTTGTTCTTCTGTGTCCCGCAGAGCGATGACGAAGGCAACACGGTCTGCGCCTCCTCGGCAGATCAGGGCTAAACATGCGTTTCTATCAGGAAGGATCATCTATGAGAGATTTCCGGGTGCAGCGGTGCCTCGTAATGATGGCGTTGATCGCCTGTTTGCTCGCGCTGTTCCCGCGTCCGGCCTCGAGCCAGATGATGGTGGGTCCTGAACCGGCCGAGATGATGGACAACGAGATGGCCGGTGGCCCCGACCTACCGCTCTTTCTGCGCAGCGCGAATCTGACACCAGAACAACACGCTCAGGTCAAAAAGATCTTCGACAGCAACCATCCGGCGTTCGCGCGGCTGTTCGACCAGATTCGTCAGCAGCGGCAGCAACTTGACGACCGGCTATTCGCGCCCGGCCCCGTCGATGAGGCGGTGGTAGAGAAAACCTCGCAATCGCTCGCGCAGCTTCAGGGCCAGCTAGCGGACCTGGAACTGAAGACGATGCTGCAAATTCGCACTCTGATGACGCCGGCTCAACTTAATCGTGTCGCCGACTTCCATCGCAGGCTCGAAAGCCTTCATCAGCAGATGCACGAATTGATGCAACAAAATACCCCATTAGGACCTATCGGCGGCCCGCCCGGTCCGCATCCTCCGGGACCGCCACCGATGGGTCCGCCCTCCGCCGATTAGCTCGTGGCTCCATCGAGCGATCTTCCTCCCCGCTCGATGACAAAACCGGCGGCACGAGAAGTCTCTCCTTCATGGCCGCCGGTTCCTTACCGACTCGATAAGCCGAGCCTTGTGATTTGGCGACGCTCCCCTTTAGTCCACGCTATCCTTCGCGACGTAACCAACCGTCCCCTGCATCGGGCCGCCGGTGATTTGGACCTCGGCCCCCTCATCGTCGGTCGAGATCACTTTAACCGGGGTCTGATCGTCAATTTTCTTCGCAACGAGGCCTTCGCCGAACCCGCCGATTACTCCGGCGGGGCCGCCCTGGTTCTGCAAGCCTTTGACCTTGTCGAAAGTAGCTTTGTCGGGATAGAGCGGAATCGTAGTGTCACCACCATGAGCGACGAGTTTATGGCCACATCCCGCGAGTACAATCACTCCGCCAACGATTAGTCCCTTTATCCAATTGCTCAAGCGCACGACGATTCCTCCGCCGCCGATTATGCGTCACGTGACTCCGCCTTTGAAGGCGCCAGTGGAGCCAGGTGGTTTCACGCTCGTGAAATAGAACTCTTCAATTTCGTCTCCAGCCAAAAATTCATGCCAAATTTGATGCGGCCCAAGGCGCATGATACCGTTTACGGTGTTCCCCAAACCGCTGAAAGCCGCCGCGAATGCGCATTGGACTAATCTCTGACACCCATATCCCCGAGGCCTGCGAGCATCTGCCCGCTGCAGTCTTCGACGTATTGAGCGGGGTCGATTTGGTGATGCATGCCGGTGATGTCTACGTTAATCGGGTGCTCGACGAGCTCTCGACGATCGCTCCGGTGATAGCTGCAATCGGCAACGGTGATGAAGGCCTCGATGGCCATCGCTTCAAACTCGACGACAGCGATGACCGCGTGAAGATGGCGCATCTGGTTGAGCTGAACGGGGTGCGTATCGGCCTCGCTCACGCCTTGCCGACGCCCGACGAGACATCCGATCGTGTCTTTCAGAATGCGATGCGGTCCCATTTCGGCGGACCCGTCGACGTGCTCGTGATGGGCCATAGCCATCTTGAAGGCATCACGCGTTTTGGAACGACTCTCGTAGTGAATCCTGGCAGTGCGACTTTGCCGCGCAATCTCGTTGATGTTCCCGGCACTGTGGCGATTCTCGAAATCGCGGCCGGTGGCCAGGTCGCCGCCGAAATCGTCCGGCTCGGCTGATTACACCGAGTGCAAACGCCCACTCTCATAACTAGCCCGAGGAGGAAGATTTTTGTCCGCTGAAACCGCTCCCGAAGCGCAGTCCGCGTCAAGCAAACGCGCGGTCACGATGGAGAAACTCGTCAACCTGTGCAAGCGGCGCGGATTGGTCTTCCCGACCAGCACGATCTACGGCGGCCTCGGTTCGACTTTCGACTACGGCCCACTCGGCGTTGAGCTGAAACGCAACGTCAAAGAGGCCTGGTGGCGCGAGATGGTTCAGACGCGCGACGACGTAATTGGCCTCGACAGCGCGATTTTGCAGCATCCTCGCACCTGGGAAGCTTCGGGCCATCTGCAGAACTTTACGGACCCGTTGGTTGATTGCAAAGTTTGCAAGCATCGCTTCCGCGCCGACCATATCAGCGGCGACCGCTGCCCCGATTGCGGTGGCGAACTGACTGAGGCGCGTCGGTTCAATCTGATGTTCAAGACCTTTATGGGTCCGGTCGAGGATTCGGCCAATGTGGTCTACCTTCGGCCCGAGACCGCGCAGGGCATTTTTGCCAATTTCGCCAACGTGATCGATACGCAACGGGTGAAGCTGCCGTTTGGTATCGCCCAGACTGGCAAATCATTCCGCAACGAAATCACGCCTGGTAATTTCATTTTCCGCACCTGCGAGTTCGAGCAGATGGAGATGGAA
>DATKPK010000035.1:0-6197 GCA_035524095.1 Binataceae bacterium (SeqCode)
ATGGACGACTATCTGCAAATCCTGAGAATCGAATGGGAAAGCGCGCAGATGCATTTCGGTTGAAAGAGTGACGGCGAATTTTTCGGTATAGCGGATGGCGCCGTCGCGTGTGCCGCTTAAAAGGTAGGAGCTGAGTCTGCGCGGGCTGGCCGAGTTATCGAATTGTAGGAGTGGAAACCAAATGGAACCCTTGTGATAGAGGCGAACGGACCCTTCCCCGGGATTGGGAGTGAAAGCCAGGCGCGGGTCCCTCCAGCTCTCGGCGAGGTAGCCGGTGCACGTGAAGGTTTGGGTTACTTCATCGAGCGAGACCAGATTTAGAATAAAGATACCGACTTTGACCGGGATTGGAGCGGTGGTTTGCGGCGGCGGGACCGTGACCGAGTCGAAGTCCGGGTTGAATAGGGCAGGCTCGTGCTCAGCGCTGGCGATAAGGGGTGCCGCCAGCAACAAGATCAAAAACCCAGCGGAAACGAGCTTCGCCATGGCAGAAGGATCGCAGAGCCGGGCCCAACTGCAAAGCAGAAGGCGGTAACGTTGCAGGGGATGTTTCACGTGAAACATCGGTTGCAGCGAGATGTTTTAGGGAAACAGGCGGCGATGGGCGAAAAAAGAAACCGTTGTTAACAGATTTGAATGAGACTGCGCGAGAAGGTGAGGAATTCACCCTTATGCGCAGGCGAGCGCACTCATGGAGTAGCCGGTGCGATGGCGAGGCTCGCCGGCCCGTAAAGCGAAGTAAGGGGTCCACCGATGGAGGCGATCGGTGCGACGTTGCCGTTGCTGCCGGTGGCAAAGATCAGGATGGGGCCGTTATGCGTGACGGTGTTGAGGTTGTAAGAGTAGGGGCTGAGGATGGGATTGCTGGAGTTTGTGGTGTAATCAAGGCCAGAGGCGTTGGAGCCGAAACGCGTCGACGAATAATGAGCGCCATAGGTTGAGCCGAAGCCCGCGCCGAAACAAACGCCAGCGCCGAAACCACCTGAGTTCAGGACGTAGATATTGCCACCACGATCCACTGCGATACCGGTGGGATAGGCAAGCTGTGTGTTCGCGCCGCTAATCGTGGTGATCGGCCTTTCGTTGCCGTAAGCAGCGGGAGGGTAGGCGGTGATGCTACCGGGTCCCGCTGGAAAACAAGCACAGCCGCTGCAAGTCACGGGTCCTTGGTTGGCGACATAGATGTTGCCGCTATGATCCAGGGCGATGGCGGAGGGAGAAGCAATATTGGTGTATGGACCAGCGAGCACAGCGCTGGGCTTATCTTCGCCGTCGCTGTTCGGCCGATAAGTGGAAACGCTGCCTGCGCCGGTTTCCGTAATGGAGCAGAAAGTATCGCCGTCGAACTTGTTGCATACTTCCTTCTGAGTGGCGTTTAACAGGTAGATGCGGTCTTGCGAATCCATCGCGAGCGCGACCGGCAGGTTTTTGTCGCCTGGGTCAACAGAGATGCTCGAGATAGGGACCGCGTCGCCGGAGCTCCCCGCCGAATATTGAGTGATAGTATCATTGCCATTCAGAACAGCGATGTCACCCTCAGAGTTAATCGCCATCTTGAAGGGGTAATACAGTCCAGTGTCAGGTCCAGTGATGGTCGTTTGGGGGGAGCTGGTGGCATAGCTCGCAGGCGGATAGGTCGTGATACTGCCAATACTGCTCTCGCTGATGGTCCCGCCTAGCTCGTTCGTCACGAAGATGCTGCCCAGCGCGTCGGTAGCAATAGCGAATGCGGAATCTAAACCGGTAAAGCTGCTGGTGATCGTCGCGGTTGGAACTTGATCGCCGCTGCTGCCAGATGGATAGACGACGATGGTGTCGCGGTTGGAGAGGCCGCCATTGCTGTTCAAAGCGTAGAGGTTATCGGTGGAATCGAGCGCGAAGCTGATCGGATCGATCAGCCCGGTATCGACGCCCGTGATTACAGTGGCAGGGGCCACGTTGCCAAAGCTATCAGCGGGGTAAATGTCGATGGTCGGGACAGATCCACCATTGGCAGCAATAACAGACCCAGCGAGATACAGGTTCCGGCTCGAATCCAGCGCTATGGCGCGTGAAAACTCCAGACCGGTGCTGCCGCCCGTGATAATCCCAGTGGGAGGAACGTTACCCTCACTACCAGCGGCATAGACGGTAATGCTTGAGCCAGGAAAAAACCTGGAGTTGCCGCCCTCGTTGGCGGTGTAGCCATTGCTCACGTAGATGTTGCTGTCGGAATCGAGCGCGAGGCCGATCGGATAGGAAAGTCCGGTCGCATCGCCGCTGACAATCGCGATTGGTGCGACATTGCCGTTACTGCCGGCCGCAAAAATGTTGAGCTGGCCGCGGTCATAACGCTCGTGCCTGACACGCGGCCCACCTAATTCAGTAGCAACATAGATTTTTCCATGGGTGTCGAGAGCGATAGCTGAAGGCTCGTGATCAAGCTGGGTTTTGGCGCCGGCGATGATGGCAATCGGGGCTTCGTTAATGATGCCGGTGGCGCTCGCGAGGGGCGGATAAACGGTAATGACGCCCTTCGGATAGGTAGGAGTATTGAGCACGTAAAGCTTGCCGCTCGCGTCGATCGCGATCGCGGATGGATCAGCCAAGAAGGTGTTGGAACCGCCGATGACCGCAAGCGGCGGTACGTTGCCGTTGGCGCCCGGCGGATAAACCGTAATGGTGTTCGTGGCGGAGTTAGCGACGTAGAGGCGGCCGAGGGAATCGCGAACGAGGCCGACAGGAGCGGCCATGTCGGTAGTCAGCGCTATGGGCGGAACGTCGCCACGAGACTTGGCGCTGTAAGCGGTCACCGCATAGGAATTCGCGACGAAGATCGTGGGAGGCGGGACTGATGCAGGCGTCCCCGCGACGGCATTGGGAGAGATGACAAGGCCAATGGTGGCAAAGAGGAGAACGGCGATGGGGAAGGCCTTTGTGATGGTCATTTCGAATGCGAATCCGACTGCGACATATAGTTTAACGTCGCGTGTAAAATTCGCAAATCAGCCGTGAGAAAGCTGTTTAGCTGCAAAACACCTAGAACGGTTGGTGTTAGCTTGTCGATGCTGTTTGTGGAGCTAAAGTCGCGCAAGTCGAGCGAAGGGGCCAGAAGCAGGCGGCGGCGGTGAGGGAGATCGCTCCGGCGAGGATCCAGGCGGCGCCGAATCCACCGTAATCGGCGACGGCACCACCAAGCAGGAGGCCAAGCGAGCCGCCAATCGTCGAGAAGGTGCTGTTGAATGACAGGAGTGTGGCACGCTTGTCAGCAGGGATTGAGGCGTTGAGCCACGTCTGCATCAGCGGCATCACCGCGCCGAAACAGAGATTGAGGCCGAAGAGCGCGGCGGTGACGATCCAGTTATGACGGGTGCTCAGTCCGGCGAAGATCAGGGTACAGCCGAGAGTCAGGGTAATCGCGGTCAGGCGGAAGGCGCGGGCGGACTGATCGCGGCCATCTGCAGCGGGGCCGATTTCATCGGGACGGGTTTGCGGCGCACGCGTTCTTGAGACGACAGTGCGCACGACGATTTCCGCCCCGGCCATGCGGGCGAGCGTAAAGAGAGAGAAATACCATCCGACAATCCAGATGCCGGAGTGCCAAGCGTCGTTGAAGTACTGGGGCCATTGGAGCCAGTAGGGCGCCCAAGCGGCGAAGAAAATCCCGTTGGCGAGACTAAGCAGCAGGACGGTGCGGTTACGCAATCCTTGTCGGAAACCGCCGGCGACACGGCTGGCGAGCATCCGCGGAACGCCGCGAAGGTCGAGGCGGGCAGCAGCCGCACGCACCTCGTGCATCAGCAGAGCGCCGGTGAGGCCCGCGATGAAGTAACCGGCGGCGCCGAGCAGCCAGGGCCATGCGATATTAATGTTGGCGGCATAAGCGCCGATGATCGCGGAGAGCATGAAGCCGAAGTTGCTGAGCTGTGAGATACGCGAAAAGAGGCGATCTTTTTGGAGGCCATAGCCGCCCGCGTCGAGAGCGTCGACACCCCAAGCGTCGATGGCGCCGTTGCAGAAGGTCGTGCCGATGCCGTCGATAGACTCGGCGACGAGGAAGAAGGCGTAGCGGTGGACGAAGAAGTAGGTGAGGAACGCGGCGAAACGCAATGAGCATCCGAGGACGAAAGAGCGGCGGCGGCCGAGCGCGTCGGCAAAGGCACCGGTCGGGACGTCGGTCAGGAAGGTAACGAAGAAGTAGGTCGCGAGCACGCTGTTCATCTGGAACTGGTCGAGGCCGCGCGAGCGCAGGAAGAGCGGATAGACGCCGTAGAGGAAGCCGCCGCCGAAGGAATAGATGGCCCAGACGCCATAGTAACGGCGCAGGATTGTATGCAATGTCAGGCCGGGAGGCGCGAGGTCGCCACCGATAGCGGTGACGGATTCGGCGTCGGCGGTGGTCTGTGCAGGGTCCATCGTTTAGACTCTCTGGCTTCAGGGGGGCGAACTTTGAGCTTCGAGACTGACGTGCAGGTCCGCGGCCTTGGGCGGACGGTCAGCCGTAACGGGTTATCTATCAGCTTGATAAAATCGCAGGCAGAACCCCTACAGGACAAAGTTAGCGCCTCGCCGAGGGTCACGCGGGTGCCAGATTTCGCGGGCGCGAGCGAGCCGGGACTGGCGACACGAATCTATCGGTTCGTCAGCATCGCGTGGCTCGCGGTAAGGATTTATCTGCCGTACAAAGCGATCCAACTATGGTCGCGCATAACGGGAGGCAAAGGCAAGAAGGAGGGGCGTTATCGGCGGCAAGACCTGCGGGCGGCGCGGGCACTTTACCATACGTCGATCCGGTTGGAAGGGCTATTGATCAAGGCCGGGCAGTTTATTGCGACGCGGGCGGATATTCTGCCGGACGAATGGGTCACGACGTTGGCGGGCTTGCAGGATCGCGTGCCGCCGAAGCGGTTTGAAATAATAAAGGGGCAGGTCGAACGGGAATTAGGACGGCCGCTGGCTCAGATGTTCGCGAGCTTCGAGGAGACGCCGATCGCGGCGGCGTCGCTAGCGCAGGTCCATCGGGCGGTGGCCCCTGACGGGCGGCGATGCGCGGTCAAGGTGCAGTATCCGGGAATCGACGGGATCGTGCGGTGTGATCTGCGCAACCTGATGCTGACGCTGAAGGTGCTGGCGTGGCTCGAACCGCATTTCGATTTCCAGGTGATCGCGGGCGAGATCCTGAAATACATCCCGATGGAACTGGACTTCGTCAACGAGGCGCGCAACTGCGAGATCGTGCGAGAGAATTTCGCGAAGCAACCCGACGTGGTGATTCCGCGGGTATATCATGAGCTGACCAGCCGGCGAGTTTTGACGATGGAATTGGTCGAGGGGATCCGCGTAACTGATATCGAGGGGATGGCGCGTGCGGGAATCGATAAAAGGTGGGTAGGGCAGAAGCTGATCGAGATTTTCACTGAGCAGATCCTGCGCGACGGTTTTTTCCATGCGGACCCCCATCCGGGGAATATTCTCGTGCAGCCAGGGCCGCGAATCGTGTTACTGGATTTCGGGCTGGCGAAGGATTTTCCGCCGGCCTTTCGCGAGGCGATGGTGCGCCTGACGTTTGCGATCCTGAGCTCGAATCGCGAGGGGATACTGAGTGCGTTCCACGATTTGGGGTTTCGGACGCGGGACGATTCGCCGGAGACATTATTGATGCTGGCGGACCTGTTTCTCGGTAATAGCGTCAAGCGGAATCGCGCGTTTGCCGATAGTGAGTTGATCGAGGAATTTGCGGAGGATTTGCCCAAGACGCTGCGGGCGAATCCGATCGTCGAGGTACCGGCGGACGTACTGCTGGTGAATCGTGTGATGGGGCTCTTGAGCGGGATCGGCAAGACGCTGGATTCGCAAGTCAATATGTTTGCGACGCTGATGCCGTACGCGCAGACGTTGGCGGCGGCGCAAGGAGAGGGACCATGATGAGATTTGCGTCAACGATTGCAAGGGGTGGGCGGGATTCGTAAGCTGCGCGGCATGGAAGAGTTGATCTATGTTCCCGGCGCCGTCGCGACACTGACGGTGAATCGTCCGAAGGCGCTCAATGCGTTGAATCGCGCGGTGCTCGAAGGCCTAGCGCAGGTATTAAGTGAAATTCGTAACGACAACGCGGTGCGCGTGCTGATTGTGACCGGCGGGGGCGATCGGGCGTTCGTGGCGGGCGCGGATATCGCGGCAATGGCGGAAATGGGCGTCAGCGAGGGCCTCGAATTCGG
>DATKPK010000036.1:0-7848 GCA_035524095.1 Binataceae bacterium (SeqCode)
CTTTGAGCCTGCACGATACGGTTTCCGGCAAGGCGATCGACGCTCGAGGGATTAATTTGATAGATCGAGAGGTCGCCTTCGAGAAAGGCATCCATCACGACCCCAAGCTCTCTCTTTACAAAATCACTATGCTGAGGGCTCACACGCCGCAGTGTTTCCGGTAAAGCGAACCGTCGCGCCCAAATAGCGGTGACGTCCGCGCGGCGAACGATCTGCCCGTTGATATGCAGCTCGGGCGTCGACTTCGCCCCGAAAAAGCAATCGGGACTGCCGAGTTTGTCGGTGTCGAGACGCAGGTACTTTTTCCCCCGCGCGATCAAATGACGAATTACAAAGTCTGGGCCTAGATCATTGCTGTGAGTGACAATCAGAATCATAGATATGATCCGACGGCCCTGGATCACACTGCAGCTGACGCCCTCTCCGTCTCCACGAAAACTTCTCGTCCGCCATTTTGCCTAATGACGTCGGGATCAGGCTCTCTCTTCGGGATATCCGTTCCGACCGCATCGACGAAATCGATATAACGCCCGAACCGGGTATGGTCGGGATCGTACGGATCGGGACGATCAAACTTCGTAAGGGTGGTTTCGACTGCGGCCAGAAATCCGCTCAGCGGCCGGTCCCCGCGCACCAAATCCGGATCCGCCGGATCAATTTGGCCCCGCGTGATCGGGCTCTCTGCATCGACACGAAATAACCAGGAATCTGCCCGGATGAGGTCGGGGTCCTTCGGGTCCGTAGACTCCGTAAGAACGGTCTGGATGCCGTTAGCCCGCCGCCATGCATCACCGGCGGCAAGTAGTTCCTCAATCAATGGCCTAGTGGCTCCGGTTTCTTGCAAGAGACCCGTGGCCGGGTCGACGCTGGGAAAGGAGAACGAGGAACCTGGGCGGGGCCGACCCGCGAACTGGGCGAGGACAGGGGCGCAATATCCGCTCATATTTGCCTCTAAGCTATATTTGAGAGGACAGCTCACATAATAATACGAGATATTCAATCGGAAGGTAGATATTTTGGCTCGTCCAGCTTCGCTGCATTGTGCCTGCGGCTGCATCCTCGGGCGAGATGCGGCCGGGGCGGATTGATGGCGGGATACCCCCCATGGATCAGAGATTTTGGGACCAGCTTGCACGCGTTGACCGGCTACTGAAGATCGTGGGCTCGACTGACCAGCTCAGCAAGCTTGGCTCAGCGCTGAATTTCGAAGACGCCCTCACCTTCGCCTGCCAGAGCATGTGGCACCTGAAGGACTGGATTCTGAACGATCCGGAATTCCGACCGAAAGATATCGCCAAGTTAAAAGCCGACATCCATGAGCGGCGGTGCCTCTTAATATGCGCCGACCTCGCAAATGGCTCTAAGCACCTTACGCTTACTCGGCCAAAGATAGGCGCCTCTCTCGCCGACCAGAGGGGGATTTGTTTCTATCCAAGCGAAGGGCTCTTTCAGACCTACTACTATGTCGCTTGCGATGATCCGACCGACCGATACCACGGGATCGAGATCAGAGATCTTCTCATTGAGGCCCGATCGGCTTGGGAGGAGATCATCGATGCGCATTATCTGACAGCGGTAGACATTTAAGACAGCGGGCATCACATGGCGATCGCCAACATTCCCACCGACATGCAAAAGGCGATCGAAGCCTTCTATACCGACGCCGAAGACATCGTAAATTCGCTCGCCCGCGACCTCGAATCACGACCCGCGCCGCCAATGCTCTACCACTACACGAACGGCGAGGGGCTGCGCGGAATTCTCCAATCCGGGAACGTCTGGCTAACGGACATCTTCAGCCTCAACGATCCGAGCGAACTGCGCCACGGGATCAAATCTGTCATGCGCTTCCTGGACGAGGAGGCGAAGAAAGGACCGGACGAGGTCAAGAGATTTACGAAAAACCTCATCGCCATCCTTACGGGCTCCATAGAGGATATCGCGCACTATTTCGTTTGCTGCTTCAGCCATGCCGGCGATGATCTCGGGCAGTGGCGAGCCTACGCCGATAATGGCCGCGGCTTCGCACTCGGCTTCGACGGCAAGGCGCTCGAAGACACTTTCGCTAAATCAACGGCCGGCCCCATCAAAGGCCGCATGACTTTTCCCATTACCTATGACGGCGCGCGGCTCGAGGAAATGCACCGTCAGATCGTCGCTGCGCTAATCCCGCTGATCTCGCTGCCGCGAAAAAAGCGCCTGAGTAATGCGGAGATCAACAAGTATATGAGTGAACTGTCCGTCAGTGCTTCCGTGCCGATCTTGCGGGCAGCGCTCTTTTTCAAGCACGGCGCTTATGCCAATGAGGCCGAATACCGGTTCTTCGAGCTTCATCAAGCCGGACCCGTCCCGAATCTGAAATACCGCGGAAAGCCCTATTCGCTTATCCGCTATCTAGAATTCGATTGGCGAAGCGCCGCGCTTGATGCTCTCAAGACTATAACTGTCGGCCCCGCCGCCGATCGCGCTGCTGCGACGCAACTTGCCAATGACTGCCGACGCGCTTTTCACCCTAACCCGGACGTCGAGATTCTCTATTCCGATATTCCCTATCGGGCTCCTTAGAGCGCAAGCCACCCTGTCTATGCGGAATCTCAGAGCGAGGCTTTCTGTTTGAGGGCGTCGATGTCGGCCCGAATGCCGAGCAGCTCGAACTTTTCTTTGAACATATATTGAAAGATACAGAGCGCCGTCAGTCCTACTTGGGCCGCGCTTTTGAAAGCGTGCGCCAAGACCCTAGGATCCGTGCTAAGCGCCAGCGCGACCACAGCGGTATCGTGCCCCTCGTCGTCCATCTGCATCGCGCTAAACGCCGCGTGCGGGTTGGGATGTCCGCCGAAATCGATCGTCCGCTGATACATCTCATCGTAAATTTCAGCGAGCTTAGCGTCATATCGGCCGATCGTCTCCCGTGCGGCGCCGGAGTTAAACGCCTTCTTCTGCGCTTTCATCTCCGCCGCGCTGCGGTGTCGAAGAATGAATACGTCTTCAAGCGCCGGCGTCCCGTGAATAATGAACGCATATCCAGCGTATTCCAAGACCGAACGCATCATGGTAAAGGTTTCGACGACTTGGCCGGCTAGGGCCATGCCTGCTGCCGCCTTGAAGGCGTACTGCGCGCGCAACAGCAATATGGCGGCCATAAACGGTTTTGGATTGACGAGATTCTTTCCGGCTCGGACAAAACAATCGTCAATCGTTTGGATGATCGAATACGGACCCGCGAAATTGGCGCGATTGCCCTTTTGATTCGCGTACACTCGATTCAGGAATTGCGTGAGATTGTCGCCGCCCCAGTCCGCCATAGTTCTCTCTTCCAATCTAATCTGACGCCATTCTGGGCGCCTTGGCGCAATTAGGCGTTCCTTTTGTTTGATCCGGCCGCGCCCTCCGGCAAATCGGCCTCTCCCACACTTAAGTCCGGCCCCACCAGGTAGACAACGACTCTGAGCTTTTCGGGGCCGGTCCGATGTCTGAGACGAGCTTCCGGTGCTCATCGTCGCCTGGCAACGCAATGGCAGCGGTATGTCGGCCCTGGCTCACGATCCGGGCCGCGGTTAAGAGCTCATTTCTGCTGCAGGCGTCGCTCATAGCCCGCGGCCCCTCCATGTCGCGACATTAAACGCTAGCGTTGGCGTGACATCCCGGCACTGCGCCGCGACCGGCGGTCACCGCCACCACATGGTGAGCGCGCTATCAGGAGCCGGAATTGGTTGGCGATCCAGTTCGGTCCGGTCGCTTTAACTACCGTTCAAAGTCGCGCCCATTTTCGCCTTCCTCATGTAGGCAAGATCCGCGTAGAAATCCAAACTGCCGGTCCAAACGTGGCGTGTCTGCCAGAGCGAGGCTCTGAAATCCTCACTGCTCTTGACAGAATCCAGCAGCACAAGAAACTGCGGGACGCTTAGGAACCAGCAATGAAAGAAAGGCTGCTGAAGTGGGGCCGAGCGCATCGCGGCCAGTTTCTGGTGCTGATCGCGCAGCTCGGCAATTTTTCCGTTGAGAGCATCGAACTTCTTTTGCCGTGATGGGTCATGGGTACCGTATTTGACGTTCAATGTGTTTTCTAGGAACAACTTCAAGAGAATGCGGTCCTGGAACCCGCCGAAATCGAATAGCGAGACGGCGATCCTTTCGACCTCGCGGCCGTTCAGCGGCACACGCGTTGACTGACCGTGCTCATCGATAAGATCGAGATGGCCGTTCGTCTTGATCCCGACTTCATGTCCGCCCGCCTGAAGCTGCGCGTCCAGCAAGCTCCCGGCGAGATCGAACAGCACATCGACATCGGTGCCGGCGCGGGCGAGGCGCGTCAGCGGTTTCTTTTTGATTTCGAGGAAAAAGATGGTCTGCGTGGTCTCGATTACGAGATCGCATTCTCCCTCTTGGCCGCCATCACCGTACTTACCGCTTGAGACGGCAACGCCACGGGAGGTGAGTTCTTGGCGGAGCAGGCGTTCGATGGCTAGTCCGATCCGGTCGTCAAAGCCCGCATGTATCTTCCTTAGTGACGTAAAGAGCGCCTCGATGACGCCGGGCGTGCAGGCCGATGGGTTCAATAGGCAATATTTCCCATCGCCCATGTTCAGCAGCGGCTTAAAGGGAAAATCCGGACCGGGCGGCTCGTATGGCTTTGAGAAATTCTGGTTGGCGCCAGGCATGGGATGGCTGAGAACCCGCTCAAGAATCCGGCCGATTGTTTTGGCCGGAATCGGCTTGCAGACCCTGGTCAAGTCGCCGACGCCGATCACGACCGGTCCCTGCCGCTGTGAGCCGATTTTGAGAATTTGATCGGCGACCGCTAGAACCTCGGCGATGGACCATCCGCCATCCTGTTTTTGCGTGTGATCGAGCCAATCCAATACCCCGCCCGCGATCTTAATCGCATCGCGCGGGCGGATCTGCGGGATCGTGAAGAGCGAATCGTAAAGCGCCACTTCCTGGAGAAATGGAATAAGAGTTAGGTGGTCTTTGAACATCAGCTCATACGAACTGTAAGGCTGAACATCGAAGGTGGCGGCGTAGGCCGTAGCTAATTCAGCTAGATCGCGCCAACTTTGATCGATGCCCGCCGGGCTCCGAGGCAAAGTGGGATGTTTTGCCCCTAGTTGCAGCAGGAAGCCGTAGGGCACCATCGGCTGCACGTCGGTCGGTACGGTCGCGACCCTTCGCACCAGATGGTATCGCTCCTGCCTGTAGTCGTAGGTCCTTTCGATCAAACGGAAGATATTGGCGGCGACGTTGATGCCGCCGATTGTTTTCGTCAGCTCTTCGAGCCGTGCGATCAACCGGGCTTCCGCCGCTGGTTCCACGCGCAGATTTCCCTTGTCGCGAATGATCTCGAATCCGCGCTGCTCTAGCTGTAACGCTGAGCGGCCAACTGAAAATTGGCGCGCATTGATGAGAGCGTGCCGGTTCGCGTCTCCCCAGGACTGTAACTTCACATGATCGGAGGCGAAGCCGACCGCTTGAGCCCAGCCGTCCTGCGCCAGCGGTGCACTGGCTGGACCGCGCATAGCATCCTGAAGCCGGTCGAGAATGGAGATGTACGGCTCGAGTGTCTCGCCACAAAAGATATGATTTTGAATGAGCTCGTTTTTGAGCTGCTTGCAATGCCGCCAGATCGTCACGTGGTTCGAGACGAACTGGTCTCTGATCTTGCCGTAGAGCGCATCCAAAATCGCCGTGAACGTCAGGGCGCTGGTCGCTGAAAGTCCAACATAGTTGTAAAGACCGTGCAGATCGCGGCCATAGGCCGACACGTTGTCGGGCGACGAGTCGACCATTGTTTTGATCTCGGATAGTCCGATCATGACGCCGCCTCTATACCCTGACTACGGTCACGATACGCGTACTCAACCAAATCCCGGATCAGTTCCAGCAGGCTGCCCCAAGGCAAGCCGTCAAAAGGTTCGCCATGGGCCAACGAATTGCGGATGCCGGCGAGTGTCGGCTTTGCCTCTCCCGTGAGCCTGCCGATTGCCGTGCCACCGTTTTTCGCGATCAGCGGAATCTTTTGGTCTGTCTGCCCGTCCGCTTCGACCATATGTCGCAGCAAATAAGCGAAAGGCTTTCTCCCGTATCGATCGACCAAAGATAGTTCCAGCGCGGTAAACGCGACCAGTTCGCCCGCCTTAATGAGATCCACATCGATCCAACCCAAGACGTAGAGCTTTTGCGCGCGGCGATATTTGGCGACGACGATGTCTGGGATTCCGGGTGAGAGCCCCCGTTCCTCGATAAATTGAAACCACTCGCCAGCCTGTTCAAAGCTGAGAAACGCTCCAGGATTACCCGGTGAAGCCCATGGCAGCAGCAACGGGTCACGCTCCCGACTCTGCGCGGCGGCAATAAGATCGAGCCAGCTCTTGTCCATAGTCGATTCCCGTGTAAGTCATGACATCAGCCGCGCTTGTCACAGCCATTATCCTCTCTACAAGGTCACTACATGGATCAGTATAGAGACTACGATATTTTGCTCAGGCTCATCGTCAATCTGGTGCAGGCGCAGGCCGGCAAGCCGCTGGTTCGCGGCGAAGTCTGGCTAAACGACGCGCAAACGCTCGGCAGGAAGATGTTCGAACATCTCGTCTCGCTGCGGGCTTTGTCCAATGTACATCATTTTCAGATCGCAGATAATTTGGCGTTCGACTTCATTGACCACGCATCTATCAAAGTGGTCGCTCGGGCCGCATTCGAGACCTATCTTGTATTCTTCTTCATTTATGGCGGGCCGGACACCACTTTGTGCGAATTTAGGCATAGCATTTGGCGATATGCAGGTCTCAATGACAGGCAGAAGTTACCTGCGACGACGACCGAAGCGCAGCGTAGGCAGGCCGACGAAAAGAAGGAGATGGAGCGCGTCAAACCGAGCATCCAAGCTTCTCCACACCTATGCGCCTATACGGACCAGCAGGTTAAGAAAATTCTGGCGGGCGATTGGCGCGGCGGGGCTCCTTGGCACAGCCTCGGCACTTCTGCTGGCTTTCACGAGAGTTATTTCCGCACGGTTTACGGCTACCTCTGTGGTTACTCACATGCCAGCTACATCAGCGCGATGCAAGTAGGCCAGGCCCGGACGCTCGCCGATCAGAAGATGCTTGGCGATATGTGCGTCAGTATCGGCGCTAAGCTCATGGCCCATTTCGCTCACGCCTATGCCGACCTCTTCGCGGCGGCAAAGCCGGTCTTGAGCGCTGACCCGGCTGTAGGACGGATCGTTGATCGCTGGCGGTTCAGCGCTGCGGATTGGGAGGCCGCAACAGCGAGACCCAGTTAGCGATGGCGACGTAGTGAGGATTTAGACGAGATGAATGAGTTGGCGTAGAGAAAATTTGCGATGATCTTAGCTATCTTCCACCCCACTCTACCTTGAACTTCACTACGGAAAAGCGGCGCCCAGCGTGGCGACAGGGCACGCAATAGAGCTTCTCCTCCAGCTGCGTGAGCCGGAGATTGCCGCGCCAGCGCAATGTCCAGAGCGGATTGATCTCGTGGCTATGCCCGCAGGTCTCGCAGAGCGCAGTGACGCGCGCCTTGAACTCGACGAGTTCGGAGATTTTCAGCGCATGGGCCGGGATGTTGTGCCGATCTGGCGGACCATTCGATTTAGTTCACTTATTGTTCTCGGGGCCACTGGATGCCAGCCGATCGGCGGCGGTCAGTTGGCACCATCGGAGCTGCCTGCGGCAGGTTGACGCAGGCCCCGAATTGGTACTATGGATGGTATATGGGCGATTACGCACCTCCCACGACTCGTGGCCAAACTCTTCTCGCGCTTGCACACGCGCTCGGCGGCGGGCAAAAAGCTTCCGGTTCGACCATCCTCGGTGACGCCATACGGAA
>DATKPK010000037.1:0-3227 GCA_035524095.1 Binataceae bacterium (SeqCode)
AGTGCCGGTGGCCGGAGCGGGCTGCCCATAAAGAACCGTTCAGAGCGCCGCGGCATTATAAACTGGGCGGCGCGGGATAGCTATCGCAAAAGTGCGGATGGAGCTTTCGTGGTTCGTGAAATCCTGCTTTGCTGTCGGCAGGTAATTCACAGATGAGCTCCACTACGATCAAGGCTATCAAAGCGCGCGAGATAATCGACTCGCGCGGAAATCCAACGGTCGAGGCCGACGTTCATTTGAGCGGCGGCGCCTGGGGGCGGGCGGCGGTACCGTCGGGAGCGTCGACTGGCGTGCATGAGGCGGTCGAACTAAGGGACGGCGATGCGAAACGCTTCGGCGGCAAGGGCGTGCTCAAAGCGGTTGCGAATGCGAATGGGCCGATCGCAGAACGGCTAAGCGGATTCGACGCGGCAAAGCAGGCAGACCTCGATCAGGCGATGATCGAGCTTGATGGCACCGAGAATAAATCGAAGCTCGGTGCGAACGCAATCCTGAGTGTATCACTCGCGGCGGCGCATGCTGCGGCGAACGCCGAGGGCCTCCCGCTCTATCGTTACTTGAATCCCGACGCACACGTGCTGCCGGTGCCGATGATGAACGTGATAAACGGCGGGAAGCATGCGGACTCCAGCGTGGATATGCAGGAGTACATGATCGTTCCGCACGGCGCACCAACTATCGCTGAGGCTGTGCGCATGGGAGCCGAGGTGTTCCATGCACTAGCTGCCGTGCTAAAGAAGCGCGGGCAAGCGACCAATGTCGGTGACGAGGGCGGCTTTGCTCCGAACCTTGGCAGCAACGAAGAGCCGATTCAGGTGCTGATGGAGGCGATCGTCAAAGCGGGGTATAAGCCTGGAGCGCAGGTGGCGATCGCGATGGATCCCGCGTCAAGTGAATTCTATGAAGGCGGCGCTTATGTATTCGCGCGTTCGGACAAGAAAGCACGCAGCGCAGCGGAGATGGTTCAATACTATAACGAGTTAGCGTCGCGCTATCCGATCGTCTCGCTTGAAGATGGCTTGGCCGAAGACGATTGGGACGGCTGGGCGCTGCTAACAAAGGAACTAGGTTCGCGCATCCAACTGGTTGGAGATGACCTGTTCGTTACTAACCCGGCGCGGCTCAAGCGCGGTATCGAAGAGGCAACCGCAAATTCTATCCTGATCAAGGTCAATCAGATCGGAACCTTAACCGAAACGTTGAAGGCGATCGAAGTCGCGAACAGCGCGGGCTACACTTCGGTATTTTCCCATCGGTCGGGCGAGACCGAAGATACGACGATTGCCGACCTGGCGGTGGCGACAGGCGTAGGACAGATCAAGACAGGATCAATAAGCCGCAGTGAGCGTGTAGCAAAATATAATCGGCTAATACGGATCGGCGAGGAATTAGGTGGCCGCGCAGTCTATCCCGGCAAGAGCGTGTTCAAGGCTCATGCGGGAGGCGCGCGATGAGCCGTCCGCCAGTCGCTGCATTGATCATTTTCGACGGCTGGGGGTTGCGCTCAGCGACGGAAGCCAACGCGATCCGGAAGGCGCGCACGCCGGTAATGGATCGGCTGTGGGCGACGCAAGCGCATAGCGCAATCGACGCTTCGGGCGAGGCGGTAGGGCTGCCGCCGGGAATCATGGGCAATTCGGAAGTCGGCCATCTGACTATCGGAACCGGCCGGGTGAACTATCAGGACCTGATGCGTATAACGAAGGCGATCGAGACCGGAGCGTTTTTCAGAAACGATGCGCTGGTGAGCCTGATGCGCAAACTGGTGCAGAGTGGCAACACATTACATCTATGGGGACTATTGTCGGACGGAAGCGTACATAGTCATATCGAGCATCTGCTGGCGTTGATCGAAATGGGAGTGCGTGGAGGCGTGGCAGATATCGCGGTGCATGCGGTACTGGACGGACGCGACAAGCCGCCGCGATCAGCGCTGCCGTTTATCGAGCAGGTCGACGCAAAGCTCAGGGAAGTCGGGCGCGGCCGCATTGCGACGGTAACGGGACGTTACTATACGATGGATCGCGACAAGCGCTGGGATCGCGTTGAACGTGGCTGGCGTGCGATGGTCCTGGGCGAAGGGCAACGCAGCAGCAGTGCGCGCGCAGTCGTCGAAGCGGCATACGCGAAGGATCAGACGGACGAATTCGTCGAACCGCACGTGATTGGCGTGCCGCGTCCTATGCGCGATGGCGACGGTGTCGTTTGCTACAACTTCCGCGCCGACCGCGCACGTGAGATGACGGAGGCGCTGACATCGGCGGATTTCAAGGGCTTTGAGCGGCCGCACTTTCCGCAAATCCATTATGTATGCATGACTGAGTATGAACGGCGGCTAAACCTGCCTTTGGCATTTCCGCCCGAAGAGATCCATAACATGCTGGCGGAGGTCTTCGCGCGCGAGGGACTGCGCAATCTGAGAATTGCGGAAACCGAGAAATATGCGCACGTCACTTATTTTCTCAATGGTGGAGTGGAAAAGCCGTTTCCGCTCGAGGAACGCATACTCATTCCGTCATCGAAAGTAGCTACTTATGATCTTGAGCCAACGATGCAGGCAGTGGCTATTGCACGGCGCGCGGCGGAAGCGATCAGCGAGCACAAATTCGGCGTAGTCGTAATGAATTTTGCCAACCCGGATATGGTGGGCCATACCGGGCACATGGAGGCGACGGTCACAGCGGTCGAAGAATCCGATAAGGCGCTGGGAATCGTGTTGGATGCGATAGACCAAGCGGGTGGCGTGGCATTGATTACCGCCGATCATGGCAATGCTGAATTCATGGCGGACCCGGCGACCGGTCAACCTCATACGGCACACACAACGAATCCGGTGCCACTGATAATCTACGATCAGCGCTTCAAGGGCAGCCTTGCCGATGGAGGCACGCTAGGTGATGTCGCGCCGACCTTTCTCGCGATGCTGGAAATCGCCAAGCCGGCAGAAATGACGGGCCACGACCTGCGCCAAGCATCGCCGCGTTAGCTGAGGCCGCCACTGCACCGGCAGCAACGCGGGTGAAAATCGACCCTTAGGCTTGTAGAATGGTGCGGGCTTCAGCTGGCGTTGCGACGTCGTGGCCCATCGCGCGAATCACGCCGGCGGCACGCTCGACGATTTGCGGATTACCCAGTTGGCCGTCGTGCGCGTACTGATAGTCCTCGAGGCCGACGCGGACATGACCGCCGAGACTAACGATCAGTGGGACGAGCGGCAGATTATCGCC
>DATKPK010000038.1:0-14953 GCA_035524095.1 Binataceae bacterium (SeqCode)
CCACCAGGCATCGCGCACCTGGTACATATTGTAATAGCCATTCATGAAGTGGCCGTAGCTCGACTTGTTCGGGCTTGCGGCACTCCAGGCAGTGTTGTTGGCACTGTTGAATGAATATGGCGGTTCATAAGCGAACCACGAGCGCACGAAGAAATTATTCGCGTCGTTGAGCTCGTAGTTCATGTCGTTCTGCAGCAAGGTTCGTGAAGTCGATAGATTGTTGCGGCTCGGCGTGAAATCCCGCAACGCCGGTGGGTCTTGCCACATGCCGAAGGTCTGGCTGATATAACCCGAGTCGTGAAACCCGTTTAGCCAGCTGTCTGTGGATGCCGCGCTTCCCGCCTGCGGCAGCACTCCAACGGTGGCGCCGGTCACACTAAGCGAATCACTCGTGCCGGATAGTTCTCCGGCACGGACACCCGTGACACTTAAGCCGCATATAACAACGGCCGCCGCCACGGTTACTGACAACTTCCGAAATCCCCCGAGCACACCTGATACAAACTTCTCCAAACCCATGAGTCTTCTCCCCAAGATCCCGGCCGGTCCCCGTGGCCGGGATTTCTTGTCCGTTTCGGCGGAAGCCGAACTGCGCTTCTGCATGGTTTCGGTGCTGATGTATCTGTTGGTACTGCTATGGATCGGACTGTCACTTACTTACGGCGATCCGATTTTTCGGTTTTGCACCTCCTTTTTGCCAGTTGACGGTTTTACTAATTCTGTTGCGAACCTGTGCTTATATCAATCGAAGGCTAGGCGTCAATAGAACCAACAAAGATTCTCTCAACCAGTGAAATCGAGTGTCGTCGGTTTAGATGTATTTTTGGACCGATGAGTTCTATCGTGCGGACTTGCGGGTCCGCAAGCAGGCAGTTTTGCGAGCCTTGACGGGGAGTTAGTCCGGTCCGCGCAAGAGCAGTGTGGCGTTATTCGCGTCTGGTGCGCTTGCGTTTCGACGCGAACAGCCGTCGGACCGCCGCCAGAAAATTATCCGTGTCTTGCGTGGATATGCCGGTTCGCGGATCACCGCGATCGCCGATTTTGGTCGCGATATGCATGGGCATCGGAGGCGGGCCTTCGGCCGTTGTCTCACGTGGCATTCCGTGACGCTTGCGCCACTGCCGTAACCGGCGCTTCCGCTGGTAGCGAGCCTTCATCGATCCCTTTTGGCCCCGCACGGTAAGCGCGATGATCCCAACAGCAATCGCGATGAGTATCAGGGGCACCATCTCATTCGCGCGTCTTGCCCGAGAGTCGAAGCAACTGCGCCGGGAGCCTCGTCGGGCCGTTTCGTGGCGATGCAAACTCGCACCAACTTACAGTATAATCGCCTCGCGCCGACCCTCGGCGACTATCCTCGACCAGGAGGCCCATCATGAGCGACGATGATCGCACAGCCCTAATCGCCCACGAAAACAAAATGATGCGCCGCCTTCGCTTTCTCGTCGAACTGACCTTCGCGACCATCGCGCAAGACAACACTATGACGCTCGAAGAAGGATGGGACCACGTGCGCGCGCTCAAGGGCGCCGCAGTCGCGATGTTCCCGGGTAAGGACGATACCTTCGACCTGCTTTATCTTCCGCGCTTCTCACGGCTGCTCGCCGAACGCTTCCGCGCCAACTAGCCGCTGGCGCGGGCGCCCGCAACACCAATTGGTTCGTCGCGGCAAGGGCAATTCGTTGACGGGGCTGGCGGTTAAACCGTTGCCGCGTCCGCATTTCGCTCCGTGCACTATAACTTTCGGGCGCCGAATCGATTCAGTCCGGTGGCTTCGGCCGTCACATCGGTTTAGCGATTATCTATTGCCCGGCTTCATCGACCTTCAGGTCAATGGCGCATACGGTATCGATGTGATGGCGGCGAGCGCCGCCGACCTTGTCGAATTTTCCCACTGCCTTGCTCACGATGGCACGACGTCATGGATGCCGACCGTCCTCACCGCCACGCTCGACCGCATCGAATGCGCCGATGCCGTCATCAGCGAGGCGATGAAGGCTCAAGCGGAGGTACTCGCACGAGCCGCGCGCACAACACCAATGGTGCAGCGATCCTTGGGATGCATCTTGAAGGACCGTTCATTTCGCCGCATCGCTTGGGCGCACATCCGCCGCTGAATCTCGTTCCGGCGGGCGAGGCCCTTGAGCGGATCCTGCGCCTGCGTTCGCTTCGCATGATCACGCTCGCGCCGGAACTTGATGGTGCACTCGAAGCGATTCGCCGCCTGGCCGCGCGCGGCGTCACGGTTGCGCTCGGCCATAGCGATGCCACCTACGATCAGGCGCTCGCGGCGACCACCGCAGGGGCCACGGCCGTCACGCACACTTTCAATGCGATGCGCCTTTTCCATCATCGCGAACCGGGTCTGGCTGGCGCTGCCCTGACCCATCCTAAGCTTTATCCCGCGGTGATCGCAGATGGTGTCCACGTTCATCCGGCTGCGGTCAGCCTCGTCTGCCGGTCGCCGAATGCCTACCTGGTGAGCGATCGCGTCGCTCCGGCAGGCATGACCGCAAGCGCGTCCGCGACTACGTTCGGCGGTCTCGCTGGCAAAGCTGGCGTGATCGGCGGCGCAGTCCGTCTGGCTAACGGTACGCTGGCCGGCGCGACCGCGTCGATCCTCGATGGCACACGCTTGCTCGCGCGCGATTCGCTAATCGATGCGACGACGATCCCACGACTCACCTCCGGTGCAGCGGCGGAGCTACTTGGCCTTTCGGATCGTGGCCGTCTTCAACCTCGCGCCCAGGCCGATCTTCTGCTGCTGGATCGTGACTTGAGGCTGAAGGCGGTGTTCGTCCGCGGCCGCGACATCGATTAAGTCACTGGACGCTGTCCGACAGGCACGCGACAGGAAAGGGCGACTCCGTCCGAACGTTGCAGTGGCTATAAACATTGTTGCTGGTGGCTCGCGCCGCCCTAGGGAATCTGGCCGGCTGCGACGTTATTCGAATTATCGGCTTCGGCTTGCGGCTTCGCCGATGCAATGGCGGCAATCAAATACTCGCCCGCAACCGGCGCACTCGTAACGTACAAGAACTTGACGGTCTTTTGCTGCCCGGCTTC
The DNA here is from genome assembly GCA_035524095.1 of Binataceae bacterium (SeqCode). Taxonomy (GTDB): domain Bacteria; phylum Desulfobacterota; class Binatia; order Binatales; family Binataceae; genus DATJUF01. Next base: position 3,067 of record DATKPK010000038.1, read on the forward strand.
CAATCCAAGCGGAGCGCGTTCGATCAGCGTGTCACCCGGATCGAGTTGGTCATCCGTTGACAAATAGTAATCGATCGTTAGCCCATTACCAGCAGCTGTACCGAAGTTCCTCACTTGCAGGTTTCCGGTGATGGTTGTCTTGTCCGACTTGCTTGCGGTCGCGATACCCGCCCATTGCGCGGTGAACCCAGGGAGCCTTTCCGACCCGTAGGCTTCGGCGCCAGCGACGGGAGTGCTCAAATCAAACACCAGATGCGGCAGATTGGCCGGATCGAGACTGATCGCGAGCGACAGGAAATTGACGAACTTGTTTCCACCCAGGTCGGTCACAGGCCAACTGCCATCACCTTGCTGATGGGCGTAGAAGATCGTGTTTTGTTTTGGTCCGTCCCCCGAAAAGAACAGGCTGCCTAAACCCTGAGTGTCAGTGGCGAAGCTGATGTTGTCAATGACGTAAAGGCCGAGAGTGCCTGCCTCAACAACTGGCACGCTTGACCAACTGGTCCCATCAAAACTTGCCAGCTCGATTGATTGATTGCCGGGACCGATATAAGCGATCTCAGGCGATCCATCCGCCTGAAATCCAACGAACGCTTGGTTCCCGAAGTAAGAGTCGAAGCACTCACCGTTCCATACGCCATTCAGGCCCCGCTCTTCGCAAACCTGTGAACCGGTGACTCCAGCAACATGCACGGTTCCATCCTTTGCGATCCTCATCGAGGTCGGGTACGCAGAGGAATTCGTGTCTTCGATTTGCCATTGGGAACCATCAAAAAAAGCATGTTCCAGTAGATTTTCGGGAGACTCGAAGTAGGCGACGTGCGGATTGTCCAGCGCATCGATGGCCAGTTGAGGGCCTCCGGCTACCGAATCGTCCGTTACGGTTTGTTGCTGCCACTGGCTCCCACTAAGACTCAAGTAAATAAGCGTTGAAACACCTTCAAGCGGATTGGAAACCAGTGCCACGTGCGGGGCACCGGATGAGTCTACGGCTATCGAAGGCTGGTCCAGAAAGCGAAGTGGCAAGGAAACAGACGGCCCTCGAGCACGAGTTGCGCTGTAGGTCGTATAGAATAGCGACGGGTTCTTTAAGCGCCCTCCGCCGTAGATCACATGTGATGTTCCGGCGAGATCGACTGCTATCGCCCCAAAATCGGCGTTTCGGCCAATAAGCTTCGCGCGGCCCCATCCTGCATATGCCGGTGTCGCCAGCGCTGCGAGCAGACTAATGATGGATATTAGGTTCCAATGGGCAGCAGCGCGCATTTAACGCTAATTAGCAGTTTTATTAATCAATCGAAAGCACAGGACTGTCTCGTCATGTTGCCCCATCGCGTGCACCGTCCCTTCCGGTGCTCATTCTAGTCGCTATTTTTATCCGTGCCTGCGATAAACTGAGAGCTGTTTGTACAATGCGGTTGCGTGAGGCTGGCCTTAGAGTCGGAGGCCGGATGATCCCAGTTTCGGCAGACCGGCCCCCAGAGTTTCTAAGTGGACGGGTTCGCCGACTCGGGTCGGCACGGCTTCAGAAGTTCAGCGGATCATGCGCAAGCTAACGTTTGGGCTATCGCTCCCACTTACCGGTGCTTACGCCAACTTTGGGCGCCAGGTTGAACGTGCGCTCCAACTGTTTGTCAGTGATACAAACGCTAGTGGCTTCGCGCTTGAGGGTGAGCGCTGCGAAGCCGCGCTGATCTGCCATGATGACGCGAGCCGCCGGGACCGCGCCGCCGAAATCTATCGCGCGCTAGCCGCCAACCATGAGGCCGACCTCCTGCTCGGGCCCTACTCGACCGCGCTGACGCGTGCCGTTATCCCGATTACCGAGGAAGCGCGCATGCTCCTCGTCAACCATGGCGGTGCGGCGGACGATCTCCACGATCGTGCGAAAATGCTGGTGAGCGTTCTTTCGCCAGCGAGCACCTACATGCACGGCTTCATCCGGTTGGTCAGTTCGCTGAAGATGCATCGCAAGCGAATAGCGATCGCTGCTGCCGATACTCCTTTTTCTCGGACGGTCGCGGCCGGCGCCGAAGCGGCGTGTGGAGAGCGCCGCGCGCGGATCCACGGGATACGCATCCGCTTGCGCTATACGGGTCCTTTCACCGAGCGCACGCCCGCGATGCTGACCGGCGGCCTGCGCCGGAACCGGATCAACGTGATGCTCTCGGCGGGCAGCTATGAGTATGACCTGGCGATGATGCGATTCGCCGCCGAGCAAAAGTTATTCCTTCCTGTGCTTGGATGTGTTGCCGGCGCGATGCATCGTTTTGCGCGCGACTTGGGTGACGCCAGCGAAGGTTTGGTCGCACCGTCCCAATGGGAACCCGCTGCGCCGATCGTTCCCGAACTCGGCCCGCCGCCACATGAATTTGTCCGTAGGTTTCGCGATGTCGGTGACGGCTCGATGCCCGACTACCCTGCTGCACAAGCCTACGCAGCCGGCCTGCTGATGCTCGCCGCTATCCGAGCGGCAGGCCCGTGTGATCAGATGCGCCTGCGCACCGCATTCAACGATCTGCGAACGTCGACGCTGTTCGGCCAATTCGCTGTTGAACCCGCGAGCGGCCGCCAAATCGGCCATCAGATGGTGCTCGTCCAATGGCATCGCGGGTACAAGGTGCTGATTGATCCAGACCCGCCACCCGACCGTATTCATCATTCGGACTTTTCGTCCGGATGGGGCGTGGTCACGGGGTCACTGCGTGCGCTGCGGCTGATCGGCCCGGAATCTGGTTCAGATTATCGAATCGAGCACCTGGGGAATCGAGAGGGCGAGGACGACGAAAGAGATTGAAGGGGTAGCAAACTCCGGTTTCCCTAGGCGAGCTTGCTAAACAAAAGGTAGACTAAGCCGCCGACGCTGATTAGGATTACCGGATTGACGTGCCGCCAGAGCAGAACACCCATCGTCGCCGCCGCAATCACGACACCCGCTGTATTGAATAAAGAGAGCCGCGCAATCGAATACGTGCCTGACAGCATCAAGCCGATGGAAACCGGCGCCATACCCTGTTGAATTGCCTTGCGCCATGGCGAGTGTTCGTAGCGCAGCCATACCCGATTCGCGAACAGCGTGAGGATACAGTCAGGCAGAAAAAACGCCAATGCGACTACGGCAGCTCCGGCGGCTCCGGCGAGCCGATAGCCGATCAACAGGACCATTAGCATGTTAGGCCCGGGCGCTACTTGTCCGAGACTGTAGATATCGCGGAATTGATCCGGCGTCACCCAATGGTAGGTGTTGACGGTCATCCGTTTCATCTCAGGAAGCACGGCAGTACCGCCGCCGACCGCCATTACGGAGAGCAGCGCGAAGACTGCGGCGAGCTGAACCAGCTTATAGCCGTGAGACATATTCAGTACCGCCAGACCGAATGACGCCCCTTCTGCATCCGTTCATGCAGGTGGCGAAAGCGTTCATGACCGTGTGGGAGTCCGCTGACCGGGCGGTAGATCCATACTGCGAGCGCGCCGACGGTAAGTAACGCCATAAGCAGCGAAACATGCATCAGGCTGACCTCCGCGAAAGTCGCGAAAATCAGCGCCGCATCGACCGGCTTCATCAGCTGTTTACGGCCGAGTTGCAGAGTAACCGCAGTCAGCAGTCCGACTGCCGCTGCCGCAATCCCGATCAGAATCGCCTGGACATTGGCGTTATGCCGATTCGCGCTCCAGAGCACCCCTAGCGTCATGACCATCACTGTGCCCGGGAGCATCAGCCCGACGACTGCAACCATCGCGCCGATCGTCCCGCGCAGGCGGTCGCCGGCGATCACGCTCATGTTCACCGAGTTCAGCCCCGGGAGTGTCTCGCTTACCTCGAGGGCGTCGAGAAACTGCTCGTCGTTGAGCCACTTTTCGTCGCGCACGATATATTCCCGCAGGTAGGCGACTACGCCGCCACCAAAGCTGATCGCTCCTGCTATCAGGAAAATCTTGAAAATCGTCGCGAGACTCGGCTTTTCACCCGAGGGCTTGCTACTTTCGCTCGGCGCCACTTCGCTACTCATGACTTGTGACTGGCACCCTTCCCATGCCGTAAATCACGGTAGTTTTGGAGGTCGCGAGCGTGATCAGCCACACCATAGTTCACCGGCACTTCCTCAATTCCGATAGAGCTGTTCATCCTGCCTTCATTTCATAGTCGGGGACAGCAGCCCGCCAATCAACCGCCCAAGCTTAGGCTCCGGCCTCGACATTCAAATCAACTGTTAAGATGTGGTTGGCGGCTCCCCCCGAAACGCCGTTCGCACGATTATCGTCGGTAGCAGTCCGACTCGCCAGCGGTCAACTACGCGAGCGTCCAAAGCGATCACAAAGGAGCTCTATCTAGCGCGTTAGGGAGTTGGAACCGAGTTGAGGGGTTAAAAGTACGACCGCCCGGCCCTTCAACCTTGCGGCTGATCCGAACCGGGCGGTCTGCTCCCTGAACTGCGCTGACCCAAGCCACTAGACGCCAGCGCCGTCCATAACACGAGTTGGCGATACTCGCGCCGGGAAATCTCTGACTCAAGTCATCGCTGGCTTCTCGGTCAGCGTAGCGCTCTTGCCACGCTTCTTCGAATTCCGCGCGAAGTAGAATGCGCCGTATAATCCCCACAGTGCCGCGAATCCAACCGCCATCAGCGGCTCCTTCACGCTGCCCAAGCCTTCGATAGGTCCGATGATATAGAAAGCCATACAGGCAAAATTCGCCAAGGCTCCAAAGACCGGAACTATCATGTGTTTGAAGCCGTGAAAGTCGTGCCGCTCACGAAACGCCACAATGCAAATGACGTTGGTCAGACCGTAGAGCATGAAAGTTCCGAAGTTTGAGATCAGCGTCACCAAGGCCAACCCGTTAGGTAGCGCCGACAAGCTCGCATTTGAGTTCATGCCGACCGCATACCATATATTGTGCGGTAGAGTCGCAATGGTCTTGTCATCGGGAGCAGCCGAACCAGCGAAGAAGTACAATGCAGCGTAGGCGCCTAACACTGCGGATATAGTTGCCAGAGTCCAGATTGCTCGATGTGGCGTGAGGTTTTCCCCGTGCAGGAAACCAAAATGCTCCGGTACTTCTTCGTCGCGACCCATCGCAAAGGTAACTCGCGCGCCAGTGTTAATGCAGCTCAGCGTCGTGCCGATCAGCGCCAGAAATACGGTAATTGCCTCGATCAGCATGAACATTTCTCCATGCCCGCCGAGCAACGCATTCCCCACAATGGTCATCATATCCCCGAGTGGAGCTGCAGAGCCTTTCGCGTCGTTGAGGCTGTAAAGACTGTTCATGAAATAGTTAGCGGCAAAATACTCGATCAAATACATAAAGAGGCATTGGATCGTGATCGACAGCAGCACGCCGCGAGGAATATCCTTCTGAGGATTCTTGGCCTCCTCACCAAGCGAAGTAATCGACTCAAACCCCACCAGGAGCAGGATCGCGATGGTGGCCTGTAGCATCATCCACGAAAAGTTGTGGGGCAAAACCACTGACAATGCAGTTGGATGGGCCGGGGCATCGCCCGAAAAACTGTAGTGCAACACTTTTGTCGTTCCGTCCAACGCGAGTCCCATCGAACCATCGGGATGGCCGACGCGGTAGATAATCGCCAGTGCCGAGAAGAACAATAGCGCGATGATCTGAATCGCATTGATCACGAGGTTGACCATGGTCGATCCGACCACACCCCTATAAGCGATGTACGAAATCAGATAAGCGAAAATGACCGCTATGAGGGCCATGAAGACTGGCCCGGGGACACCGGAATTCATAGCGCCGGGAACCAGCGTGCCAAGGATGTATCCGATCATGACTCCGATCGTTGCCACCATGACGCCAGGATATACCCAATAATATAGGTGTGAGGCCCATCCAGTGACGAACTTAGCAACCCGTGCGAAGCGATAAGCATGCGTCGTGTTTAGAAAGGCCCGCTCCGCAAATAGATATGAACTACCGGCCCCAGGATAAAGCTTTGCCAGTTCGGAATATGACAAGGCCGTAGCATACGCCAGTATAATAGCGGCAAAAATTCCCGCCCACATTGCCATACCTGACGGATATGAATAACCCGCCTGGACCACGAATGTGATCCATAGGAACGCCCCGGGCGCGATCAACGCCATGGCATTAACCGTGACCCCGGTCAATCCTAGCGTCGGCACCATCTTAGCTTCGGTATCAGCCATTTTTCTCTCCGTTCGCTCCTTGCCCGTCAATTTTTTTGGCGCACAGCGCCATGTCACGCGGCCTCGCCCCGCCGCTTGCTCATCGCTCCGAACGTCCGCGCGGCACTCTAAAGGGTGTGCCGCTATCCTCCGCCATTACTCAGTGTGGCTTAGTTGGATCACCCCCAAACCCACTGACTATTGGCGTACTATCCTGTTCTTCACTGAAGCGCTCTGCAGGCAGCGCTTCGAGATTCTCATCGACGAGCCGGTAATGGAGCCCAATCAACCGCAGTCGCATGTCCGTCGATAGCGGATGCCATTGCGTAAACTCATCGCGCCGAACCGTGCCGAACATTACGCGGCGGTTACCATCGGGATTCGGCTCGATCACGCTCAACTCAATCACGTCAACGTCAGGGCATGCGCTAAACAGTCGCTCCAATGCAGCTTCCGTATCGCTGAGCGTCTGCTGCGCCAACTTTCTCGCCGCGCGCGCCGGCGGCAGATCACGATCCCACGGATGAAGCTCGCGCGCCCGCCAGCGCATTTGCATCCGCACTGTCATGTCTAACAACTGCGGATCGTCAGTACGCGCTTCGCCGCGCAGGTGTAACGCAAGTGCTTTGTCTGCGCTCTCGCGCAGCTTCAACTGACGCCGCTTGCCCAATCCCCTGAACAGCCGCCGCAGCATAACCAGCCCTCACCGGGTTCTGACCTGCACCTGCGTGGCGACGATTCAACTTTTGGTTATGCTGCCACCGTCGCATCGCTGGTCGGTCGTTCAGCAGGACTCGTGCCCTAATCGTGCAGAAATCGCGATGGTGCAACCTTACTGAGACGCGCGGGCTTCGATATTGCGAAATAAGATGGAGTCATGCAGATTGCAATTCGATCTAATGCAACTTGCAAGACGACGCGTCGCGTGAAGCACGAAGTTCAGAGATGGATGCGCTGGAATTTCGGTAGTGTTTGCAGGATGAGATCCTATCCGACAGCGACAGACGCCAAAAAAAGCAGCATCCGCTCGCCCACTAGGCACAATGTCATTGGTGTCGGCCGAGAAGCGGCTACTTATCGCTCTGGGCTGAGGGGTTTAGCGAATAATTGGCGGCAGTTTGGGCTCGATGGATACGGAGCGCCGCAAGACAGGGCTGGGCAAATGAATCCATGACCAAGGTTATCCAGTGACTCACCGGCACTGCCAACGCGACCTCAAAGAGAGGGTCAACGGAATCCCGCGCTTGCCCGTTTCATTGGATAACGCAATAATCGAGCGCTCCGGTGGACGCATAGCTCAGCCCGGTTAGAGCGCTTGCCTCACATGCAAGAGGTCCCTGGTTCGAGTCCAGGTGCGTCCACCAAGTTTAATTCCCGATAAATCCAAACGTGCGTGACGCCGTTCATGGCCTGAAAATCGTCGCAGGGACAATGCTCCAACGAGTCATTTGGCTTTGTGAGCGGCCTCCCGTTTACGCTCAATCAAATCTTTTCTTTGGGTGGGTGTTCGGCAAGAGGCTCGCCAGTGCAGAAAAGCGCAGGCGGGTGGTTCAGTTCACGGAGCGGGCGCGGGGATTAAATCCCGCGCCCGCCTGTAAACGCGTGTTCAGCTTTATGCTGCGGCCAACGGACCGCGGAGCAACTGACCGGGCAATGCGCCGGTGTGTTCATTATTGCGCATCAGCACTTGGCCGTTGACGATAGTCGCTTTGATGCCTTCGGACTTCTGCTTGAGGCGCCGCGCACCCGCCGGCAGATCATGATCAACGGTTGGCATCAGGGGTGTGATTCTGTTGGCATCGAAAACCACGACGTCGGCAGCCGATCCCTCGCGCAAGAGCCCGCGGCCCTTCAGGCCCCAGAACTGCGCTAACTCGAAGGTGATTTTACGTACCGCCTGCTCGAGCGTAAGGGCCTGACGCTCGCGTACCCAGTAGCCGAGCAGATGAGTCTGGATCGACGAGTCCATAATCTGCGAGACGTGCGCGCCTGAATCCGAGAAGGTCACGACCGACCGCGGATGGCGCATCATCGCCAGCACGATATCCTGATCCTCGTTCACGATCGGCTGGATAAAGAACTGGTGCATATGCTTTTCCAGCGCCAGGTCGATAATCACGTCGATTGGATCCTGCGCGCGCTCCTGCGCCAGTTGCGCGATCGACTTGTAGGGCGGCAGCGGCTTATCGAGCACATAGAAATAGTTGTAGTCAGCCGCGCGCGGCTCCGCCCCAACTGCGTGATGAGGTTTCCGCGCATGCTCGCGGGCATTCGCCACGAGCTTTGCGCGCGTCTCCGGATTGCGGAACGCCGCTTCCTGCTCGGCCAGAGGGAGCTTACGGATTTCCGCCCAGCCCGGCGCGTTATCAAACGGCATCCGCGTTTCGAAGGAAAGCAGAGTGCTAATCCAGCGGCTATGGCCCTGAATCAGCATGCGTCCACCCTCTTCAACAGTCTGGTCGGCTAACTCGAAGAACGGCCGCCATAGATGAGGCGCACGCCGCGAATAGACCGCTCCGAACGTCGTTGGCACTTTGGTTTCGAGCGCCAGCGCCTTCAACCGAGCGATAAAATCGTGCAGCACGTCGGGGCTCTTGTCGACGTCTTCCTGAGCGATTTCAAACACACCCGCGCCGAGATCGCCCATCACGCCGACCAGTGAGCGGACCTCGTCCCAATGCGCCAGCCGGCTCGCAACTGGCCGTCCGTCAGGCGTTTGGTGATTTCTCGTGCGCGAGGTGCTGAAGCCAGCGGCGCCGGCGCGAATCGCTTTCGTCAACTCATGCTTCATGGCGGCGAGATCTTCAGTGGACGCCGCTTCGTCGAATGCCCGCTCGCCCATTGCATAGGTGCGCAGCGCGGAATGACCAACATAGGCCGCGTAGTTGATTCCTTTTGGCGTCTTGCTGACAGCGTCGAGGTATTGCGGGAAGTCATTCCACGACCATTTGATTCCCGCCTCCATCGCTTCGGGCGAGATATCTTCGGCGCGCTCCAAGTTGCGCATCACGAGCAGCTTGTCTTTCTCGGCACACGGCGCGAGCGAGAAGCCACAGTTTCCCATCACGACACTGGTGACGCCGTGCCACACCGAGCAGGTGCCGAGCGCGTCCCAGAAAACTTGGGCGTCCATATGGGTATGGCCGTCGATAAAGCCGGGCGAGACAATATGGCCCTCGGCGTCGATTATCTCTTGCGCCGAGTCATTGATCCGCCCGATTTTGGCGACACGCCCATCGGCAATCGCGACGTCTGCCTGATAGCGCGGCAAGCCGGATCCATCGACGATAGTGCCGTCACGAATAATGAGATCGTACTGCATAATTCCTCCTCAGTCCGGGGGCCATAGCGGAGCGCCTCTCAGGCGATGCCGCCGACGCCTCCCCGCTGTTCTTCTAATGTTCTAACTGACCGCACCTTATCAGGGTTGTTCGCCAAACGCACGCGCACAAACGCTATACTTTGGCCCAAACGCGGAGGGATTCTAGTGAGGATTTCTAGCCGTAAAAAACAAACGCGCGGGCTTCGATACTCTCGCGGGGAGCCGCATCCGCTGGAGTGTTAGGGTCGTCGAACGCGCTATGGGCCGTGCAACGCCCCACGATCCCCTCAGCCGTATCGAAGCACTTAAGCACGAGGGCCTCTTCGCGCTGCATTCGCGGGAAGTAGTACCAGCGATGACGATCCCGATAGCGCAGTAAATAGACCTCGTGTTTGACGCCTTCCTCGGTCGGCAGCAAATCTTCAGGCGCCACGCTGGAAGCATCGCATACCGCAAGTGGCGTTGACTCGACCGGCCCGCGAATCGCGCGCCAGACATTGATAATCGCATAGCGCTTACGCGTCAGTTCGTCGGCTTCATCAGGCAAGTAAAGCCGGATCCGCTCAGGACTCGACTTCGCCGTATAGTCATCGTGGATCATCCGCACCGGCGTACGCACCGATTTGTCGTGGCGCGCCCTCGTGTCGCAGCGTACGTCGTGCTCGAATACTTGCGCACGCGTGACGCCGGTCAGATCAGTCAGCAGCTTCGCTACCTCAGGGTAGTAGACTGCCCGCACTTCGCCGGCGTCATAGAAATCGCGAACTGCTGTGGGACGTTCAGCCAGCACAAAGCCTTCACGATCGAGTGAGAGATCCGTTAACCCGCGCGCGTCACGAATCGGCACCGTTCGCCGGTCCAATCCGGCGACGGCGCTGTAGTTCATGAAGGCTTCGACATCTCGCCGATTGCCGCTGCTATCAGGCTGAGAAATTTCGCCTCGCGTGTCCACGACGGTAACGCCTAATTGATTGAATGTTCGCGTGCAAACGGCACGAACACGCGAATAAATTCGTCGGGATATTGATTGAAAAACGCATGACCCGCGTCGGGAACAACGTGGAATCGCGCTCCAGGAATTCGTTCTGCGATAATCTCAGAATTGCGCGCGGGAATCAGCACGTCATCCTCGCCCGTTACGACCAGCGTCGGCGTCTTGATTTGCGGCAGCCGGTCATAGGTTTTCAGCCCATAGGTCGCCTCCAGATGGCGCATATAAGACGACGGCGGCGTCGGATATTGCAGGAGCCGGGGAATTTCGGCCTCCAGTTCTGCGCGATGGTGCTCGATAAATTCCTTGGGAAATTGCAGGGGCCAGGCCCGCCGAATCAATTCCTCAGGCGAAGCACCGTCGCGGGGCGCCGTCAGCAGCTTGAGTGATTCGGGCGGCGGCGGAACCGCATGCTTGCCGCCGCAGGTCGTGCATCCGAGCGTAAGCGTTTGCAAGCGCGAGGCATGCCGCAAAGCCAACTCCTGCGCGATCATCCCTCCCATCGAGACGCCAAAGACATGCGCACGTTCGATTTTGAGTGCATCGAGGAGCGCAATCGCATCGCCCGCAAACATCTCGAGACTATACTTGATGGCTGGCTTGTCACTGCGTCCGGTCCCGCGATTATCGTAAATGATTGTACGAAAATTATGGCGTGCGAGTTCCGTCACCAGGACTGGACTCCACCCTGCCAGGCTTCCACCCAGTCCCATGATCATCAGCAGCGGTTCACCACTGCCATGCACTTCGTAATACAGCTTGACGTCACCGGCTTGAACTTCTGCCATAGGACTTTCCTTCTTATTTTGTTGAGTGCAGCCTGATTATCTTCCGACTCTGATCCTCGATCCAGTGTGAGCTTGCTGACTCGACAGCGCACGGCCTTGGTACATAGTCTAAATTAGCAGAAGTGGCTGTCGCTACGGGCGTATCACGAAACGATGGCTCAGGTACGCCGCGACCTCGCCGCGCTGATTCATTAAGGCTGATCGGAGGACAATGAACACCATCGGCCCAGTGCGCCCGGTCTTTTCGTATATTTCCCGGACTTCAGTGACCGTCCCGATGGTGTCACCGGCGCGGATCGGCTGCACAAACTCTATATCGATTCCGCCCGCCAGACGCCGCTTGCCGAACTTGGGCAGATTGTCGAAAATATGATCTTCGAGGCGGAAGATTCCCGCGAAGCCGGGTGGCGCCGTCAGCCCGCTGTCAGGACCTTGCGCCGCTACTGCCGCGTCGCGATACAAGGGGTTGGTATCGCCGATCGCCGCGCAGTACGCATCGATCATCTCTTGTTTAATCTCGAGCTGACGCTTGCCCTCAAACACCTTCCCAATCAGTCCCGGATCAAAATCAACCATCGTTGCCTTTAATGTTCCACCACGATCGTCAAACTAAATCACGCCCTGGCGCTTCAG
>DATKPK010000039.1:0-6821 GCA_035524095.1 Binataceae bacterium (SeqCode)
CCACCAGGCATCGCGCACCTGGTACATATTGTAATAGCCATTCATGAAGTGGCCGTAGCTCGACTTGTTCGGGCTTGCGGCACTCCAGGCAGTGTTGTTGGCACTGTTGAATGAATATGGCGGTTCATAAGCGAACCACGACCGGACGAAAAAATTGTTAGAGTCGTTGAGTTCGTAATTGATGTCGTTCTGAAGCAAGGTCCGCGAGGTCGACAGATTGTTGCGGCTCGGTGTGAAATCCCGCAACGCCGGCGGATCCTGCCACATACCGAAGGTCTGGCTGATATAACCTGAGTCGTGTAATCCGTTTAGCCAACTGCTCTCGCCTGATGGCGCGCTAGCCTGCGGCAACACTCCGACGGTGGCCCCGGTTACACTTAGCGAATCATTTGCGCCGGAAACCTCCCCGGCGCGAACTCCGGTGGCACTCAAACCGTACAAAACAGCGGCGGCGGCCACGGTTACTGACAACTTCCGAAATCCCCCAAGCAGACGTGGTAGGTACGTACTGAACCCCATAAATCTTCTCCCCAAAGATGCTGGCCGTCCCCGTGGCCAGACTCCGTTTGTCGCGGCCGGTGGCCGAACTACGTTTTCTGGATGGTTCTTGTACTACTGATATGTGCTGCTATTTGTATCGGACTGTCTCTAACTTACGGCGATCCGATGTCTCAGTTATTCACCTCCTGTAGCGATCTCTAATACGTTCGTTGATGGCTGCTTATAGCAACTTCGCCGACAACGTCAACAGAAGCGAACGTGGAAAATTCAATCCGCTTAAAAATAAAAAGAAGGGGGCTTATGCAAGGCGCTTAAGCCGCGCCTGGCGAAGAATTTCGGCCATCCGCTCGGGATCGGGAATATCCCATAGCCGAATCATGAAGTCAGCGCTCGCAGCCGACGCGATCGCAACATTGCCCAAGCCAAGCATCCGCTGGATCAGGCTGCGATCGACTTCAATCGAACGGACATCCGCCAGTTCCATCTCGCGGCGATGGCGAGCGAGGAGGCCACTACGCTCGATCAGCCGGTCTGATGTAAGGCTCCAACTCGTATTGCGCCGAGCAAGGCTGACCATGCCGAACAGCAAGACTGCCAAGGCGAATAAGATCGGCGCGAGGGGTGCGCCCCCATGCGGTACCACCAACAATCCAACGCCAGCCACCGTTAGGATCGCAACTAAAATCAGCGAGCCAGCGAAATGCCACCACGACGGTAAAATACGCGTCAGCGCGTATTCATGACGCGTCTCAGGGCGCGGCATCAGGATGCGCGTTCCGCATCGCGAACAGAAGGCTGAATTGGGCGCCGACTCAAAGCCGCATTGAGGACATCGCATTGGGAGATAAGGTGCCTGCCAACGAATTATATGATTGCCGAAGCCAGATTCGTCAACGCATATCCGCGCGCAACTGTGGCTCGCCCTGCCGCTGGCACACGGCTTTCGCGCCATGCTAATCATCGCCCATGAAAATAGGATTATTCGGAATCAATACTGGACCTTGTGCGAATCCAATAACGGCGGCGAAGGCCGCCCGTGCGGCGGAAGCTGCGGGCTTCGAGAGCGTGTGGACGGGAGAGCATATCGTTCTCCCCGACCCGCAGATGCCACCCTCGCCGGTGCCGGCGGATACGCCGTTTCTCGATTCCGCAGTCGCGCTGTCTTATGTCGCGGCGCATACCAAGAAGGTGCGCCTCGGCACTGGCATCATAATTTTGCCGCAGCGTAATCCGGTGGTGCTGGCCAAGGAACTGGCATCTCTTGACGTCCTATCTGAAGGGCGGCTTACGTTCGGAATCGGGATCGGTTATCTGAAGCCGGAGTTCGATGCGATCGGCGCACCGTTCGATCACAAAGGGCCGCGCAGCGAGGAATTCCTGGCGGCGATGATCGCGCTGTGGACGCAGGAGAAACCGGCTTATCACGGGCGTTTCGTATCGTTCGGGGGCGTCAACGCGATGCCGCGCCCAGTGCAAAAGCCGCATCCTGAAGTGGTCTTCGGTGGCCATACCAAAGAAGCCTATAGTCGCTCGGCGCGGCTGGCGCGCGGATGGTACGGCTTCGCCCTCGACCTTGAAGGTACAGCCAAATGCATCGAAGGCGTGCGCGCGGCATGCACGGAAGCGGGAAGGCCATTGGCCGATCTTGAGATCAGCGTGACACCGCGCGGGCGGGTTGATCGCGATACGTTGGCACGTTTCGCAGACCTCGGAGTTAGCAGGCTGATTCTGCTGCATCGCGGGCGTGACGAAGCCGGCGTGCTGAGCTTCATCGATCAAACCGCCCAGGAACTGATCGCATCGGCTTGAGAGCGTCGGTCAAGCCTAGCTAGAACCAATCAAGACCAGCGAAGCATGTATGAGAAAATTACAACCTACCAAGTCATAAGGTTGGCGACAGGCGTTTTTTCGCACCGTCTCACGGCAGCTGAAATTCCAATCCAGAATCATTTAGAGGCAACGCATGGCGCTTCATTAGTGGGCGCGAAAAACCGAACGGCGTCCGATAGGTGGTCCGTGGAGGGATCAAATCGCGCCCTTGGAAGAGTGGAGTCGAAGCCCGAGAGCGTCAAAGAGCTTCCATAAGAGGGTTGAAGCGTGCCGAGATGGCCTTTGAGTGTCAGCGTTTAGTTGCAAGCAGCCAATTTTATGTCAAGTGACAAAATCTTGGCGCTCTAAATGTGTCAATTAGGCGAGACTCTGCGCGATTTCGCTTGATAATGGTGACATCGAAAGTCGGCATTGGCCTTGCACTAGGAGGAGCATGATTCAAGTTTGCATGCTTAAGGAGTAAGAGGAGGTCATTCAGCCGATGAAGCTAGACAACAGCAGAGTAATGACGGTTAAGGAATTGTCCGATTATTTGAAGGTTCATCCTTCGACGGTATATCGGCAGCTGAAGCGAGGCCAACTGCCGGCGTTCAAGGTTGGAAGTGACTGGCGCTTCAATGTCGAATCGATCGACCGCTGGCGTTTGGAGCAGGACAGCTTTGGACCTTCAGTTAGCTCGTAGATCGTAATAGCTGCTGGTTCTATCGGCGTCACGTCCCGGCGGTTTCGAGATAGCTGGGACGGGGGGTGCCGCGAAACGGCCATTATTAGCCCGAGAGCGGCGATCAAAGTGTCAATGTTGAGTAAGGCACTAGCGTTGGATGATTCAACGCGAGACGGCGCCCGCGTAGCGTAAATGTTGGCTGGACGACTCTTGCCTGATTTGAAGAGTCTCAGTCGTGATGGCAAAGGCTGCAACAAACTGGCTGTAAAAGGCCGTGATCGAGTTAGCATGGAGGGTAAAGCGCGAGGCTCGGAGCTGACTCGACAGCAAAGATTTTAGGTTCGCGATTATTGTTGGCTAGCGGTCTCCAAGACTGCGATGCTCCGAAGAGGGGGACAGGCTGCTGGAAGCGATTTTCCAGCAGCCTGCTTTTCAGCCTCCGCCTGGCTGGGAAGCCGGGCCGGTTCGCAAGTAATCGAGCGCGAGCCAGCCTCGTAGCGGATCGAGGCGCGCGATCTGCACCGAGACGCGCGCCTGACTTGCGACGTTTGGTGCTCCGTTCAAACTGCCTCGTATCCCATAGGCGTCCAATTCGGCGGTCGCGCCGTCACGCAGCACAGTAGCTTCCAGCGGAACTCCCAACGCGTTGCGCTCGAGATAGCGCAGCGTCCAATAGCGCTTGGCTCGCCGTTCGAGTTCGCGCCCTTCGGTCTCTGATGCCTCAGCGTTAGCGAGCAAGCGCAGCAACTCTTCCGGGTCGTACGGCGGATGACCATCACCAGCCAGAGCGGCAATTAATTGGCGCTGCAGCACGAGATCCATGTAACGCCTGATCGGCGAACTCGTTTGCGCATAGCAGGCGAGACCAATCCCTGCGTGAAATTCCGGGTGGATCGACAGGTGAGGCCGTTGCGACGCCAAATCACCACCGCCCGCTGGTTTAACCCGATAGACGAGTGGAATCCGCTTTTCGGCCGCGAAGCGCGCCGCCAAGTGATTACACAGCACCATCAACTCGGCGACCAATTCGCGGCTGGGCGAACTGTTATCGATGATCGAGATTTGAATTTCGCCGTTCGCGCTCACCTTGATCTTTGGCTCGCGCCGCTGAATTAAAAGCGCGCCGGCCGATCGTCGATGGTCTCGCATCCGTGATGTCAGTTCATGGAGTCGCCGAAGCATCGCCGCGACAGCGCTGCCCGATTCCCCGGTGATTAAGTCGTCCGCCGCCTGGTAGCTTAGCCGGGCCGCTATGGTGACCTGCGACGGGTAGATTGAATAGCTGATCAGGCGCCCGTCAGCGGCGATTTGGGCGTCCGTGGTCAGCACATGGCGTTCGCGTCCGGCGATAAGGCTCGCGCGATCGGTGGCAATAGTATCCGGCAGCATTCGGATCGACACTTCCGGCAGATAAACCGTTGTGCCGCGCAACGCCGCCTCGGCGTCCATCGCGCCTCCCTTCGCGACCAGATCGGCGACCAGCGCGATATGGATTCTAACTCGTGTGCCTCCGTCGGCCGTCGGCACGCACGAGATAGCATCATCAATCTCGACGGTGTCGTCATCATCGATGGTGACCGCCAATTCGTCGCCACTAGTTTCGCGCGAGGGCGCAACGGACGCCCTTGCTTCTTCCAGCGCAGCGTCGCTGAAGCTGTCGCGCACGCCACCAATTAGCGCAAAGCGGGACCCGGGTGGCGCTGAACCGATCCGATCAAGAATCTCGTAAGCGGCCTCGGCCGGCGGAATATCAGGAAGGGCCGCTTCGATCATTGCGGTCATATCTCGATTACGCGTGAAGGGATTCGCGAGATACCGGCGCAACTCAGTCGACAATTCGAGCGCTTCGTCCGGTTCCGGAGTGAGGCCGTCTTCGATTACGCTCCGAAGCAAATTGCGGATCCGGCGGCTGGCCTCGCTTCGGAGTCTTACCTTATCTTGCTGGAGGCGCAGACGTTCGACCTGATCGGCCGTGCGCGGTACGAACTCCATATGGCGCCGCACGAAATATAGCCTGTCTTGAAGCAACGCTTCGAGCATCACCGAGGTTCCGCTAGGCGACCGGCTGCCAAAGAATAGCTCGGCCAACTCGCCGGCATCGAAACCGCGGCCTTGCTCCAGGACGATTTCCCACAGCAGATTGAGGTCAAGGTCAGCACTCAGCCGAGCGCGTTCCTCATCTATAGCAGCGAGTACCGAGCCGAGATTTTCGCGATTGGCCTTGCGTTCTGGATGCCGTAGTAGAACCAAGTCTCGCGAAAAAACCTTCTCACGACTGTTGGCGCCGATTACGGCGACCTGGTTTCCCTGCTCGCGTACGACCAACCCGGCATGGAGGCGTCCTTGTTCGAGGTATTCGACGATGGCGCCGATATATTTGTCGGTGTCAGGCACGTTACTATCATTGTGACGTTCGGGGGAGAGCAAAACCATATGGAGCGGGGTGCGATGCCGGGACAACGCGTCGAAATCGAATTGCCCGAGGAGCTTTGGCGCGACCTCGAGCAGGTAGCCGAGGTACTCGGCATCGGGAATCTAGCCGAGGCAGCCCTTGTCGGCCTCGCCGACTGGATCGCGCGTCGCAAGGCCGAACTCGACGACCGCGACCCGGCTCAGCGTTATTTCATCAACGAAGCGCTGGATGAGCTGGCGCGCGGGCGGAAAGAATAGACAAGATTTTGGTCGGAAGCTGCCCGCGGCTTGACGTCATCAATTAAAGGGTTCGCTGATCACGTCGGTATCCCCCGTCTCGCTGTCCACGAGCAAGAGCTGCAACTGCTTGTATTCGCCCTTCGGGAAAAAGACGTACCCGCTTGCCGTGAAGTCGCGCCTGACGTCCTGATGTTGCAGGGCCAAGGCGGTCAGCTGTTGATTAGCCTGCTCTCGTGCCCGGCCTGGCCCTCGCTCTACCCCCTCAAGTCCACCGTAGCCAGCGCCGATCGCAGCACCTACGCCGGCACCAACCGCACCGCTGGAAATCAGCGAACCGGCGACCGCTCCGACGCCTGTGCCGACGGCACCAAGGACCGCGCCACTCGCTGCGCCACTTAACAGCGCGGCCTTAAGCTCTCCTGAGCCTCCCGCCTCGCGCGCGGCTTCAGAGGGCGGCAATGGCGCCACGCGGCTGCCCTCATCGTTAAGGGCGAAGATTTGATCAGGAACCACAGTGCGCGGCGTGTCGGTGCCGTTAGCGATTGAGACATAAACCGGTTGGACATCGCCGACCGTTTTACCTGGCGCGGAAGTGACAGCAAGTTCGCCGTCTTTGGGCGTTGCGACGATTTGCGGGCGATCTTTGATTGGCGCAGGCGCGACGGCACAAGCCCCTGCTCCCAAGATCAAAATCAAGGCACAACAGCTTCGGCGGTACTTCACGCTCATCGTTACTACTGGACGCTGGAGGACTCGCAATGTCACTTAAGTAGCCACTTGGCGTCCTACTTGATCATGTTCCTTCGCCGATGGGTTGATCAAGCCCCCTTTGAGAAGAGAGAATTTGCCTCAAGACGCGGCCATAATCGCAAGTCGGCCGAAGGACAGATGCCGGGGTGGTGAAATGGCAGACACAGAGGACTTAAAATCCTCTGGACCGCAAGGTCCGTGCGGGTTCGAGTCCCGCCCCCGGCATTCAAAATAAACGGGTTTTATTTCAAATGGCTGGCTCCATTTCTCAACCGCTGATTGACTGGACTTGACCCGGTTTCGTGGACGGTGTTGGGGAGAAGGGAAGAAGGAGAATCCCGATGCCGCAAACCCATCCGCCATATCCCGCGGAATAGCACCGCCGGATCATCGAATTGGCCCGTGCCGGCCGCAGCGTCAACGA
>DATKPK010000040.1:0-5539 GCA_035524095.1 Binataceae bacterium (SeqCode)
CGGGGTCTGGATCAATCCAGAAGCGCCGCCGCTCGAACGGATATCCCGGCAGCGCCACGCGACAGCGCCGCTCGCCGCGATGGTACCGGCGCCAATCGATACGCGCTCCCGAGGCCCATAAAATTCCTAACGCACGCAGAAGGCCGGAATCCGCCGAAACATTGTGTCTCGAACCGTGTAGCGTGCTGACCGTCTGCAAAGCCGCTGGCCGCTCCGGGTGCTGTGCAACCAGCGATGCGAGGGTGTGCCCGGGTCCTACTTCGAGGTAGATTGTCGTCCCGGCCTTCAGCAGAGCGTTGACGCCATCGTGGAAGCGTACCGTACCGCGCAACTGACGGGCCCAATATGCCGGTTGCGTCGCTTCCTCGGCGCCAATCCAGGTTCCAGTCGCACTCGAAACCCATCTTACTGCTGGTTGATTTGCTTGGAAGCGGCCGACGAATGCCGCGAATGGCTCCACAATCGCGTCCATCATCGGTGAGTGGAACGCGTGCGAGACCTGCAGCCGCTGCGAGTGAATCTGACTTCGCGACAGTTCCGCCTCGATTTGGCCAATCGCTTCGTAAGGACCCGCTACAACACATTGGTCCTGTGAGTTGACGCTCGCGATCGCGCAGCGTTCGTCCAGTAAATTTTTGATGTCCCCTTCTGCCGCCGCAACGGCGATCATCAAGCCGCCTGGCAGACTCTGCATCAGGCGGCCGCGCTCCGCCACGATCCGCAAGCTGTCGTCGAGCGAAAATACTCCCGCGATGCAGGCCGCCGTGAATTCCCCAATACTATGGCCGAGCATGGCGGCTGGCTTGATTCCGAGACCGATCCAAAACTGCGCCAGCGCATATTCGATAACGAACAGCGACGGCTGAGTGATACTGGTCTGCGCCAACCGCGATGCGGCCACGGTTACGCCATCGGGGTCAGGAAAGATGACATTGCGCAGATCCAGTTCCACCAGCGGCCGCAAGAAATCGCAGCAATAATCGATGGTCGATTTGAAGTCTTTATCGTTTTCGTAAAGCGCGCGGGCCATGCCTGGGTATTGCGCGCCCTGGCCGGAAAACAGAAAGACGATCGCTGGCTCTCTTTCTGCTGCCGTTCGGTTGATGACCTTTGATGGATCCCCGCGGCGGATCAGCGATGCGGCTTCACGGCCGTCGCCACATACGATTGCGCGACGATAGGGCAGAGCGGCCCGTCCCAGATGGCAAGTGAAGGCGACGTCGTCGAGTTGCGTATTACCTTCGAGATAATCGGCGAGATTAAGCGCCATCGCGTCGAGCGCTGCCGGTGTTTTCGCCGAAAGCGTCAAGAGTTCGAGTTTGCGTGGCGGGCCCGAAACCTCTTTGGCCGGTGCTTCTTCAAGTATCAGATGCGCATTCGTGCCGCCGATCCCAAGTGACGTAACGCCAGCACGCCGCACTCCATGGCCTGCCTTCCATTCGCGAACTTCATTTGTCACGAAAAACGGACTTCCGGCGAAATCGATCAGCGGATTCGGACGGCTGAAGTTGAGCGTCGGCGGAATTTGGCGGTTCGCCAGGGCGAGGGTCGTCTTAATCAGACCAGCTACTCCCGCCGCCGCGTCGAGATGTCCGACGTTGGACTTCAACGATCCGATCGCGCAAAACCCACGCCCGCTGGTGTTTTCACGAAAGGCCCGTGTGAGCGCCTCGAGTTCAATCGGGTCGCCCACTTTGGTGCCAGTGCCATGCGCCTCGACGTAGGAAATAGAATCGGCTTCAACACCCGCCGCCGCCAACGCCTCTGAAATAACTTCGGCCTGGCCCGTGACACTCGGCGCAAGGAATCCCACCTTGCGCGAGCCGTCATTGTTTATCGCAGTACCGCGAATAATCGCATGGATCGAATCGCCGTCCGTCAGTGCGTCGGCGAGACGCCGCAGCACGACGGTCCCGACACCACTGCCAAAAATAGTACCGCTGGAGTCTGCGTCGAAAGGCCGGCAATGGCCATCACGGGCGAGAATCTCACCCTCGCGATAATGGTAGCCGCGGCCATGCGGAATCTCGACCGTGACACCGCCCGCCAGCGCCATATCGCATTCGCCGTTAAGCAGCGCCTGACAGGCCAGATGGACCGCCACCAGCGAGGTTGAGCAGGCGGTCTGCACAGCTAGGCTCGGTCCCGTCAGATTGAGCTGATAGGAGACGCGCGTCGCCAGCACGTCTTTGTCGTTGCCGGTTTGTTTTAGCACGAACAATCCGGCCTCACTGACCAGCTTGCGATTCGCGAGCAGGTTGTGAATTAGGTAGGTGTTCATGCCCGACCCGGCATAAACGCCAATCTTGCCGTCGAATTGCTCTATCGCCCATCCAGCATGCTCGAACGCGTGCCAAGCGCATTCGAGGAACAGGCGATGCTGCGGATCCATAATCGCCGCATCTTTGGCGCTGAGGCCGAAAAACGACGCGTCAAAAAGATCGATATCGTCGAGAACTGCCGCGGACTTGACATAGTCAGGATCGCCTAACTCAACTGGCTCCACGCCAGCCGCGAGCAACTGGGCGTCAGTGAGCCGAACAATCGACTCGACCCCGCCAGACAAATTGCACCAGAACTCAGCGATGTCCCGCGCGCCGGGGAAACGTCCCGCCATCCCGATGATGGCGATGCTGTTTTGGTCGAGGCTAGGTGAGTCTTCCATCATAGGGCGGCGAAAACGGCGCTTCTTTCTCAGTCCTTGGCCGCTTCGGCCACCCGGCGCCGCCGTGCAAGGGCTGCGCGCCGCGCAACACCACGCTCTGCAGCGCGATCAGGCATGGAGCTTCCCGCGTCACGGCTAACTAGAAACGATGCTAATGCACTCACTGTCGGATTGGCGAACAAGTCTGTGATTTTGACAGGCTCGTTCAATATTTCGCGCAGCGTGACCGCAGCCTCGGCCACAATCAGCGAGGTCGCACCCATCTCAAAGAAGTTCTGCTTTAAGCCAACCGCTGCTACGCCGAGAGCATCGCTCAGCACTCCAGCGATCTTCTTTTCCAGGTTCGTAGCAGACGCAATTGATTCGGTATCGTTAGCCAACCGCGGCGCTTCTGGCGGTGGCAGTGCTTTACGATCGATTTTGCCATTCGGCGTGATCGGCAGCCTCGCCATGAAGACGAATGCGGCTGGAACCATATAATCCGGCAGCTTCCTGCTGGCGAGGGCGCGCAATTCGTCGGCGTCGGGCGGATGCCCGTCTTCGGGAACTACATAAGCCGCCAGTTGGGCACTGCCCGCGTAATGATAAGCACCAACCACCACCTGAGCGATCGCTGGATGCTCTCCCAGAACCGTTTCAATCTCACCCAATTCGACACGATAGCCGCGAAGTTTGATCTGATGATCCACGCGCCCGATAAACTCGATCATGCCATCTGGCCGAAAGCGCCCGAGATCACCCGTCCGATACATCCGCGCGGTTGTGCTACCGAAATCAGTCGTGACGAAGCGTTCCGCAGTCAATTCAGGCCTTTGCCAGTAACCACGCGCGACGCCGTCGCCCCCAATGTAAATTTCACCAACTTCGCCGCTCGGGCACTCACGTCCGTCTTCATCAACAATATGAATCTGCGTATTTACGATCGGTCGCCCGATCGTAACGGCCTCGCCCGAGGCGACGCGTGCGGTCGTTGACCAGATCGTCGTCTCGGTCGGTCCGTACATATTGTGTACGACGCCGGTGACAGTGTTGGACAGCAACTCCGCGAGTGCGGTTGGGAAAGCTTCGCCGCCGATCAGCAGCTGACGCAAATTTTTCAGGCCATCGACTACTTGAGGTCGGCGCACGAGCAACTGCGCCATCGTCGGCGTGCACTGCAGATGGGTTACGCGGTGGCGCTGCATTTGGTCCGCGATTCCATGCTCGCCCGCCGTCAGTTTTTCCTCCTCGCCCTGGATTACAACCGTATAACCCCGCGCGAGCGTCCATAAAAGTTCCAGCACTGAGATATCGAACGAGATACTCGTAACTGCCAGCCAGACGCCCGGATCCACACCCAGAACTTCGTCCATACCATTGAAAAAATTAGTTACGTTACGATGTTCGACCATCACGCCTTTAGGCGTTCCGGTTGAGCCCGAAGTATACATCAGATAGGCGAGACTCGACGGCACCGTCGCCCTGGGTTCGCCTAATTCGTGCGTACTATCTGTTTCTTCTGAACGCTGATCTATAAAGACCGTAGGCGTCTGGTTAGCCGCGAAGCGCGAAGCCAAGGCAGAGTGCGTGATTATCGCCGCTGCCCCGCTATCGCCAATCATGAACGCCACACGCTCGGACGGAAATGAAGGATCGAGAGGCAGATAGGCCCCGCCCGCGTCCAGCACAGCGATCATTGCCACCAGCATCTCGATGGAGCGGTTGAGGCAAACGCCAACCACGCGCTCGGCACCCACGCCGAATCGGCGAAGATGGGCCGACAGTTGCTGCACCTCGACGATCAATTGGCGATACGTCAATGGCCGGTCGCGAAAAATCACCGCGATGCGCTCGGGCGACAGGCGAGCTTGCTCTTCAATCATCTCATGGATCAATAACGCCAAAGCTGACTCCATGGTGTCCGATAGCCATTCGGACTGATCAGGCGCGAGTGACTAGAAAATCGCCGAGAAACAAGCAATCGATACCGGTGCCAATAAAGGTTTCGACGGCCTCGTGCGGGGTATTCACGATCGGCTGGCCCTTGACGTTAAAGCTCGTATTGAGCACCATCTCGCGGCCAGTCAGCGTACCCACTGCGCGCAATAACCGGTGAAAATCCGGATTGTCTTCGGCCGTTACCGTCTGCACCCGCGCCGAACCATCAACGTGTGTGATCGCGGGCAACGCCACGCGATAATCAGGGCGAACCATCACGGTCGCAATCATGTACGGTAACTCGGTACGCGGCGGAACCTCAAACCATCGATCCACTTCTTCTACCGTCACCGCGGGCGCGAAGGGCCGAAACGCCTCGCGCATTTTGACCATCGCGTTGATTCGATCACGCATTCCCCGATGACCTGGGTCAGCAAGAATACTGCGGTTACCCAATGCGCGTGGACCGAATTCCATCCGTCCGCGATACCAGCCAATCACTTGGCCGCGTCGGATCCGTTCAGCGGCGGTCTGCGCGACTTCGTCGAAGCTGTCGAAGCGCCGCACTGTCACGCGGCCGGAAAACTCGGCGAGCGCCGCTGCCATTTCGGCTTCACTGTACGTGGGTCCGAGCAGTGGTGTCGCCAAACGATTAGGTTCAAGCGGACTGCCCAGCGACGCACGAAACAATGCCGCACCCAGCGCCGCGCCATCATCACCCGCCGCCGGTTGCACAAAAATCTCATCGAACAATCCAGAACGCATCAGGAGCCCGTTGGCTGTGCAATTCAGCGCGACCCCACCGGCCATCGCCAGCTTGCGGAGTCCGGTAAGTTGGGCATAGTGCCCGCAGATATGTTGCACCACGCGGTTCAAACAAGCCTGCAGGGACGCTGCAACGTCACGATGGTCCTGCGTGATTTCACCGTCCGGGTCGCGGTGCGGAATCAGTCTAGT
>DATKPK010000041.1:0-14317 GCA_035524095.1 Binataceae bacterium (SeqCode)
CCTGAGAAGTGTCGGCAGCGTGGGAAACAGCCGCCCACGTTCGATCTTTGATAGCAGCGCAGCCGAAAGCCCCGTATGGCGCCCGAGTTCCACCAGTCCTATTTTCTTGCGGAGCCGCAGCGCACGAACCTTGCTCCCGATAGCGTAACGCTGGAGGCCGGACTGCAGGGTTTCGGAGAGCATGAGATTTTATTGTTGGATTAGGATCTGCCATCGCCCCCTTGTTGCGGCCGACCGGGCCGAGGCTCTAGAGGCCGAGCACCTCGCGCATCGTGTAGACACCGTTAGGCTGATGCTCCACCCATGCCGCCGCCCGCAAGGCTCCGCGTGCGAGCGCCTCCCGGCTCTGCGCGCGATGGGTTAATTCGAGCCGCTCACCTTGGCCGCCGAAAATTACCGTATGATCACCCACGGCGTCACCAGCGCGTAGACCCAGTACGGCGATCTGATCGGTTGGCCGCACTCCTGTGATCCCTTCGCGCCCGAAAACCGCGTTCGTCCGAAGATCTACCCCGCGAGCCTCAGCGATTACTCGGCCTAGGGCAAGCGCCGTGCCGCTTGGCGCATCAACTTTGGTTCGATGATGAATCTCAAGCACTTCGGCGTCGAAATTCCGAAGAATTTTTGCCACCTCCGCACTGATCTTCATCAGCACGTTCACGCCGATACTCATGTTAGGCGCTATCACGCTTCGCGTCCGTGATGCCAGTTCCGCCGCACGCGCTTCCATTGATGGTGTGAATCCGGTCGAGCCGATCACGATCGCTGCCCCATTGGTGGCGGCAATTTCCAGGTGGCCCAACGAAGCTTCCGCGCTCGTGAAATCGAGCGTCACCGTATCGGGGTGGGCGAGTGTGGCGTAGTCATCCGTAATGATCACTCCCGACGGACCAATACCCGCCACTTCGCCAGCATCTTTGCCGACGGTTGGCGCGCCTTTGGCCTCAAGCGCCCCGGCCAGTTGATGCTCATGATCAGCGAGGATGATTGACACGATCAGGCGGCCCATCCGGCCACCGGCGCCCGAAACGATCAACTTGGCCATCTGCTTTCCCTAGTATGTCGGTGGTGGCTCTTTGACAGGCTATAATGGTCTATATAGCGTTTTGATTAGCATGGCACACCTTCAGCCGATCACTGCCCCGGATGACTTCAGGCGCTTGCCGCCGCCGGTGCCTCTGCAGCCTCGGCCTTCTTGCCGTGCTTGGCTACCCAATGCTCTTCGCACAGGCTGCCCTTGAAGCGCTGCTTACGGCATTTCTCGAAGGTGCAGACCTTGTATCTCGGCTTCGGCATTTCGCCTTGTTGCCACAGCCGGTAATGCTTACGGCAATAGCCTTTTGCTATTACCTCACGCTCACAATCACTCGTCTTACAGATTCCCTTATTCGGCATTATTTCTCTTCGTTATCCTCAGATTCTTTAGACGACCTGGACTAGCAGCTTCGCTCCCGCGTGCGTTCGAAGCCACACCCCCCTGGGTTAAAATTCGGCCTTGAGCTGGCGGCTCAAGAGTTCGTCGATCATCGCAATTATCGGTGCTCCTTCATACAGAATCCGGTTAATTGCCGCAACGATCGGCACTTCCACGTGCAATCGTTCTGCCAATGCACTGATTGCCTGCGCATTCACCATCCCCTCAGCCACCGGATGGGCTGATTCTAGCGGTGTCGGCGGCTGACCGCGCGCAATCGCAAGTCCCAGTGCGCGATTGCGCGAGAGTTCGCCGCAGCAGGTGAGAATCATATCACCGAGTCCCGCTAATCCCGACAGCGTCTCGCGCCGCGCGCCCGCCGCGATAGCAAGCCGCCTCATTTCCGCCAGCCCCCGCGTGATCAGCGCGGCCCGTGCGCTCGATCCCAATTCCAAACCATCGCTGATTCCGGCTGCGATCGCGATAATGTTTTTGACTGTTCCGCCCAACTCGACACCGACAACGTCGTTGCTGCTATAAACCCGCAGCGGCCGTACAGCGAATTGGTCGCGCACATCCGCCGCAATGCGGTCGTCGTGCGCAGCCGCTACCAATGCGGCCGGTTTGCCCCGGGCGATCTCGGCAGCAAACCCCGGACCGGATAGAGCCGCGATTCCCGTCTCGCGCCCGGTCAAATCAGCGATCATTTGCGTCATTGTCATCAGCGATTCGCGCTCGATGCCCTTGGTCACGCTCACGATCGTCGCCGCTCGCGGAATCGCCTCGGCCACCGGCGCGAGCGTAGCGCGCGCATAGCGCGACGGGATCGCCATCACGACAATTCCCGCCTCGTGCAAAGCGCTCGGCCAGTCTGCGCTCAGGCGTAGCGACGCTGGCAGCATGACCCCAGGTAGATAAGCGCTATTTTCGCCAGCGTCCTTTAAATCGGCGCAATGTCCAATCCGGCGAGGGCACAGGGTAACGTCGTGACCGCCGCGCGCGAGGGTTATCGCCAGCGCGCTCCCCCACGCGCCTGCGCCCAGGATCACAACACTTCCGGCCAACCTATTCCTCCATGGAGCCTGCCGGTCAGACCGAGCGTATCACGCGATAGAGCGGCTCAAGCTCGCGAAACGCGTCGAGCAATTCGGCGCGGTCGAGCTTGATCGCCTGCTTAAGATTCCACCCGAAGCCCACGTCGATTCCGCCAGTCTTTTTGCCCAAGGCCTCTGCTAACGAAGTAAAAAATTCTTTGCCGGCTGGTTCCGGGGTGGGCAGTTCGCTGAAATCCCATTTGCCGTAAGCCGCGATTTTCGTGCCTTTGAAATCCTTGATCAGTTGCGTGGTACGCGCTGCTACCTTCTGTCCCATTTCGGGACGGTTATCGGCTTCCGCTTTGACTACCGCTCGTGCATGCAGCCCGGCGCCCGAGATGCAAAGCGCCAAATAGCCGTAACGTTTGTAACCTTTCGGCGACGGGCCGAACGCCGCCCAGGTCTCGGGCGGCGGGTTGACCGTCCGGCGCGCGTGCTTGGCCACGTGTGGGAAAAACTCCACGTGCAGGCGGCGGGCCAATTCCGGTGCGAGTTCATTGCCCAGGCGGATCAACTTCGGCCGCACGTGTTCATAAATCTGCTGCATCCGCTCATTGAAGCCTTCAACTTTGAAGACCCCGAAATCGACCGCCGTGAAACCTACAGTAGCCACTGCTCTTACCTTCTCTTGACTTAAACCTGTGAGGTGTCTGCCTTAGCGCTTCGCCGTTCGCGTCATTCTTTGTCTATTCCAATTATGCCGACGGATCAGCCTTGCGGCGCGCCGATGCGGCCGCATGCGCTACTTCCCAATTTTGGCCATCAAAATACTCTACCGGTAGCGTCTCAGCATCAACGCCTTCGAGACAACGCACGTTGATATCGATCTTGTCCGGAGCCGATCGCGCGATATAGAACGACGCCACACCGCATTGAGGACAGAAATAGTGTTTCGCCGTGCCGGTGTTGAAGGTATACATAGCCAGCGCTTCCCACGGTGTCAGCAACTGGAAGTCCTCGTGAGGGACAATCCAGTGGAGATAGCCTTTCTTGGTGCATATCGAGCAGTTGCACACCTCCACTCGTTCGAGGGCTCCCTCTACTTCGTAGGCGATGCGACCACAGTGGCAGCCGCCGCGATAGCTCTTGCGTTCGACCGAATCTTCGCCGCTGGTGCTCATAGGCCAGTTTTGGCGCATTGATTCGTCATACGCAACGACATCCGGGCGCACTCGCGCATTCGGCGGATCCGCAAGTAATCGAGTGTGCCTCTACAACTCCCCAAAGTTTTGGAGTAGTAGATGTCGCTTACGGCTTGATTTTGAGTCATCGCCATCGCGATGCCTGCGTCAATTGGAAGCCCCTCGCGAGCTTAACAAAAATGAACCTGAGTGATACGCCCGAAGAAGCCGCCTTTCGTGCCCAAGCGCATGTATGGCTCGCGGCCAATAAGCCCGCTAACTTCGCCGATCGCGGCTTTGCGCTCGCGATTGACGAAGAATCCGTCAAGCAACTTCGCGACTGGCAGCGCCGCCTCTACGAGGCCGGCTATCTCGGTATCTCATGGCCCAAGGAATACGGCGGCCAGGGACTCACGATTATCGAAGCGGCAATCTTCAATGAGGAGATGGCCCGTGTGCGCGCGCCCGCGCCGCTCAACGAATTGGGCCTCTCGATGGGCGCGCCTACCATCCTCGAGCACGGCACCGAAGATCAAAAGCAGCGCTACATCAGTAAAATCCTTTCCTGCGAAGAGATCTGGTGCCAGGGCTTTTCGGAGCCAGTCTCTGGATCTGATCTCGCTGGACTCAAGACCCGCGCAGAACTCAAAGGCGATGAGTTCTTGATCAATGGTCAAAAAGTCTGGACTTCGCTTGGTCACATCGCGGATTGGTGCATGCTCCTGGTGCGCACCGACTCCGAAGCTCCTAAGCATCGCGGGATTTCTTACGTCCTGGTGGATATGCACAGTCCGGGCATCACCGTGCGCCCCCTGCGCCAAATGACCGGCGAAGCAGAATTTAACGAAATATTCTTCGATGACGTGCATGTGCCGCGCGCAAATCTACTCGGACCCCTCAACGGCGGATGGGGAGTTGCGCTCACCACTCTGATGAACGAGCGCGCGACGTTGTCGCTTGCCATCGTGATGCGCTTTCAGAACGTCTTTGAGGATCTTGCCGAATCGGCTCGTCGCGCTCAGCGCGAGGGTACTTGCCCGCTTGCCCCTCGGGTTGTGAGTCAGACTCTCGCCCAGTTCCACATCGACGTACAGTCGATGAAATACCTCGCTTATCGCAATTTCTCACGTCTCACGCGCGGCGGCACACCCGGTCCCGAAGGCTCCATCTCCAAGCTGCTCTGGAGTGAGTTGAATCAGCGAATGAACGAATTTGCCCTTGCGCTCCAAGGGCCCCGCGCAGCTTTCGACGAGAGCTCGACATATACGGCTGACCGAGGCCGCTGGCAATACGGTTTGCTGCGATCGCGTGGGAACACGATTGAGGAGGGCACCTCTGAGGTTCAACGCAGTATCATAGCGGAACGCCTGCTCGGGTTGCCTAAAGGGTATTAGACGAACTTCATAACTCGCAGAGCAGCGGTCTTGGGCCTCTTCAACAGCCAGGCAGATTCGATCTTTATGCGCCATAGATGATAAGATGGCGAGGCGAAGATGTTCCGGGGAAACTCATCCAAAGCAGCCTGACTTATCGCTAGAAGAACTGTCATAACCGAGGAACTGTCGGCGCTGCCGTTGCGCACCTGCCTCGGATGCCGCCAACGGGACAAGCAGTCCGCGATGGTTCGCCTGATCGCATCACCGGAACGCGTGACGTTATGGTCGCGCCATAACCGAAGCGGGCGCGGCGGCTATCTACACCCGCGCGCGGCTTGCCTCGAGGGTTTCGAGCGCAGCCGTGTGAAAGAATTCAACTCGCTGAAGCGACGCCTTGGCAGCGACGAAAGGCGTGCTATAACGGAACTAATTTGGAAGCGACTGGCCAGCCAAGCTGGAGTCGATTAGTATAGTAAAGATGGCGCGAAAGCGGATAAAGACCCTTGCTAGTGAATGGGGAGTGGCGGTCGAAGACGTGTTGGCGAGTACGACTCGTCTACATTTGTCTCACGCTCACTCCGAATCGAGCTTGCTCTCTCAGGAAGAGACCGATCGGGTCAAGGCTGATCTCGACGATCAAGCCCAGCGCGCCGCCCTGATGCGGCGCGAAACAGTCCTCGAAACTAGCGCAGGCAAGGTGCTCGAAAAGCGCTTGACTGCAACGGTGATGCGCCGGCGTCATGCAGAGCCTGATCCGAACGCTCCACAATCGAGCGAAGAGCCGTTCCATTTCGAAGTCGACAAGGACCAGAACGATCAGTTTGCTGCACCCTTCTTCGACGAACCCATTACCAGCGAGCTGCCGGAACCGCCGGTGTTCGAGCCGGTCGAGCTCGCCGCTCCTACACCTCCACCCGCGATGCCATCGGCTCCCGAGGAGCAGGCAAGCATCAGCGCTCAGGCGGAATCAACTCCGCCCACTCGCGCGGAATCAATCCCCGCCGACGCAGAGCCAGCGCAACCCGAGTCAGAGATAGTCTCTGCCGAGGCGTCGTCGATCAACGGTAGCAACCGGTCGGAAACAGCCGCCGAACATCACGAAGTTGCACCTGGCGGCGAAGCTCAATCGTCCTTTAATCAAGGTGCCCCGCAAGCGCCAGCCGAGGAGATTGCACCCATAGCGAACGGAACGGCCCACGTTATCGGATCCTCAACCACACCAGCCGGTATCGAGGCAAGTCCAGCCGAAGCGGACAAAGTACCGCCCGCAGCCGAACAACCGCCGGTTGCCGCGAAACCTCCTATCACCTCAAGGCCAGCGCCGTACCAGAGGCCTGATGCCGCGCGGCAGCCCGGACGGCAACCTTTTCAACCGCGCTCGCCGCTTCCTCCGCGCGCACCTCTGCCACCGCGATCATCGCAACCGCCGCGTCCGCCACTCGGTGCGTCGCCCTTGGCATCAGCGTCCCCGATGGTTCAGCCTCCACGTGACAGTGCGCCGCCGCGAATGCTCGGGCCGACTATCGGCTATCGCGGTCCAGGCCCGCAGCAACGTAGGCCTGAAGTGCGGCCGCAGGCCCCGGGAGACCCCAGCAAGACCATCAACCTGACTGGCGGTGCACATGCGTCCGCTCCCTCTCTGGACGATGGTCCGCGTGGCCCAAAGGTTCTTGGCAAGATTGATCTCCGCAAACCGGCTGCGCCCGCGCCATCGCGTCCAGCGGCTCCGGGCGGTTTATCGCGGCCAGGTTCGGGAGCGCAGCGCCCAGGCGAACGGCGCGTTAATCCTAGCCTCACACAGCCGAGTCAACCCGACTTCACTCCTGGTATGCCGCCGCCCGATCAGCTCAAGCCGGGTGCGCGCCCTATCAAGAAAAAGCGGGTCGTCAAAAAAGGTACGACCGATCTCGCAGCCGAACGTGAGATGCGCGGGTTGCGTGTTCCGAAGAAACGCCGCGCCTTACCCGGCAAGGAGCAACGCAAGACCAATATCACCACGCCGAAGGCTTCCAAGCGCATCGTTCGGATCACCGAGGGCGTCACGGTTGCCGACCTCGCTCGCAACATGGGTGTCAAAGCCGGTGAGATTATCCGCAAGTTGATGGACCTCGGCGTGATGTCCACGCTTAATCAGGTGCTCGACGTCGATACCGCGACGCTGGTCGCGAGCGAATTCGGCTATAGCGTTGAAAACGTCGCGTTCGATGCTGAATCAGCGATTGAAGAAACCGAGGAAGCCGCCACTGGCGACCTTGTGACGCGGCCTCCAGTCGTCACCGTGATGGGTCACGTCGATCACGGTAAAACCTCGCTACTCGACGCGATTCGCCATACCAGCGTTACCGAAGGCGAGTTTGGTGGGATCACCCAACATATCGGCGCCTACATGGTCGAGATCAACGACCGTCAGATCAGCTTCGTCGATACCCCCGGTCACGAGGCCTTTACCGCGATGCGCGCGCGTGGCGCCAAAGTCACCGACATCGTCATCCTTGTCGTCGCAGCCGATGAAGGCGTGATGCCGCAGACGGTCGAGGCGTTGAATCATGCCAAGGCTGCCAGGGTTCCGATCATCGTTGCCGTTAATAAGATCGACCGCCCCGAGGCCAACGTCGATCGCGTCAAGCAGCAACTCACCGAACACGGTTTGATCCCGGAGGATTACGGCGGCGATACGATCGTGGTGCCGGTCTCGGCGCGTACGCGCGAGGGCATCGACCGCCTGCTCGAAATGATTCTCCTTCAGGCCGACGTGATGGACCTGAAGGCCAACCCGAACCGCAGCGCTCGTGGCACCGTCGTCGAGTCCGAACTCGACAAAGGCCGCGGTCCCGTTGCAACGGTGCTCATTCAGGAAGGTACTCTGCGCCAGGGCGACGCCTTTGTATGCGGCAGCTCTTATGGCCGCGTGCGCGCGATGCAGAATCATCTCGGCCAGCGCATCACTGAGGCAGGTCCCTCGACGCCGGTCGAAATCTTTGGCCTGTCAGCCGTACCCGAACCCGGTACGTCCTTCGTCGGTGTCGCTGAGGAAGCCAAGGCGCGCCAGGTCGCGGAGTTCCGTCGTTCCAAGCAGCGCGAAGGCGTATTGCAAAAGACCAGCCGCATCTCGCTCCAGGATTTGAGCGAGCGGATGCTGGCCGGTGAAGTCAAAGAGTTGAGCGTCATTATTAAGGGCGACGTCAACGGGTCGGTTGAGGCCTTGGCGGAATCACTCGCGCGGCTTTCCACCAACGAAGTTAAACTCGACATTATGCATCGCTCGGTCGGCGCGATTTCCGAGACTGACGTGACACTTGCCGCTGCTTCCAAGGCGATTATCATCGGCTTCAATGTGCGTCCTGAACCGAAGGCCGCGCAGCTCGCCGAAAAAGAGAACGTCGAAATTCGCCTCTACACGATCATTTATGAAGCGATTAACGACATACGCGAGGCCATGGAAGGGCTGCTTGCTCCGACCTTCCGCGAAAAATCTCTGGGCCGCGCCGAAGTCCGCCAGACTTTCGTTGTTCAAGGTACGACGGTTGCCGGGGCGATGGTCGTCGATGGCAAGGTCCAGCGCAATGCGCGAGGCCGCCTGGTGCGCGACGGCCGTGTCGTATGGGAAGGCAAGATCGCTACGCTACGTCGTTTCAAAGACGACGCGCGCGAGGTGCTAGCCGGTTACGAATGTGGTATCGGGCTTGAGAATTTCAACGATATCAAACCTGGTGACGTGATCGAGGACTTCGAGCTGGAGACGGTCTTGCGCAAGCTTGCGATACCTAAGCCTGAGACAGTTCGCGGTACGAGCGCAGCTGTCGAAAAGCAACCGCCGGCTTAATCGTAATGACCGCCGGGTACCCGCTCGGCGGTCATCTGGGCCTTGCGAAAGCGTAAGAGGGCAGTTTGTCATGGTCGTCGGAGTGATGCGGCTCTCGCTGTTTCTGCCTGAGAACCATTCGCTCAAGGGCAAACGCCAAATTCTTCGTGCGATTAAGGCCCGTGTCCGCAATAAGTTCAACGTCTCGATTGCCGAATCTGACGACCACGATCTGTGGCAGCGGGCCGAGCTGGGAATCTGCCAAGTCGGCAACGATCGCGCTTTCGTTGATTCCGCCCTCCGCGAAGTCGTCAACTACATCGAAGGGCTAGCTCTCGCACCGCTTGGCGAGGAGCGATTGGAAATTCTCAACTACTAACTTTTTCCATCGCTTCCCGCAAAGCCACTTTTCGGTAAGGGCCGCTACGCGATAGTATCAGCGTTGTGGCTACCAGCGATGGCAGGCGGCCCGGAAGGGTCGCCGAAATGGTTTTGCGCGAATTGTCGCTGATGCTGATTCGTGATCTAAAAGATCCGAGGCTGCGCGGGGTCACCCTCACTTCCGTCAAAATGAGCGACGATTTGCGTCATGGGCGGGTTTTCTTCTCGCATCTTGAGGGCCAGTCGCGCGCCGCCGAGGCCATTCGTGGTTTCCACAGCGCCGACGGCTTTATCCGCCGTTCGATCGGGCAAGCTCTTACGCTCCGCCACATTCCCCAGTTCGATTACGAATTTGACTCCGGCCCCGAAACAGCCGCTCGCCTCGACGCGTTGTTACGCGAAGAACGCTCTAGGACGTAACGCCCCCATCAGACCGGCGTAGGACGCAGCGTCTGTGCTGGCGAGGTGTCGTACACGACACGCCTCCACTCTTACATCACACGCCGCGCTCTTTCCGAAGCTGACCCTGACGCCTGTATTCTTGTAACCGCAGGCATAAGGTCGTATAGAATGAGCCTATGCCCTCGGCTTATGCTGCGGCGACTGCTTCGAACGCACATTCATGCCGATACTAGCTCCTTGTCGGCCTATCGATTCTTAGGAGGATCATCATATGAAAGTTGGAGTATCGTTCTTCTGTCAGAACTATTTTCGCGCGCAAAAGCCCGACCACGAGCTTTATCGTGAAGACCTGAAACTCGCCGATATGGTCGAGCCGCTCGGCTTCGATTCTATCTGGGGCGTCGAGCATCACTTCTCACCCTACACGATGATTCCCGACGTTCTTCAATTCCTCACTTACATGGCCGGCCGGACTACTCGCGTTGGTTTTGGCTCGATGGTCGTAGTGCTCCCCTGGCATGACCCGGTGCGAGTCGCCGAGCAAATCGCGATGCTGGATATCTACGCTGGCGACCGCGAGCTTACCCTCGGCTTCGGGCGCGGTTCGGGCCGCATAGAGTACGACGGCTTCCGCGTCTCGATGAGCGAATCACGCGACCGCTTCACCGAGGCGGCGGAAATCGTGACCCTCGGCCTGACGCAGGACCGTTTCTCTTACAAAGGGAAGTTCTTCCATATCCCCGAGATGAGCATCCGGCCGCGCGCGCCTCACAAGAACCTTACTGATCGATTCTACGGCGCAATCGTCAGTCCCGAAACTGGCGATATCATGGCCAAGCTCGGCATGGGGATGCTGGTGATCCCGCAGAAAGGTTGGGAAGGCCACGCCGCGGACTACGAGCACTTCCGCAATTCCTGCATCAAATTTGGCCAAACCCCGAAGCGCCCGATCGTCGTCGCGTTCATCTATTGCGGACGCACTGAAAAGGAAGCTCAGGCTGGTTCCGATCAGTGGATGGGTAATTATGCCGACACCGCCATCAGCCACTACGAATACGACGAGCCGGAACATTTCCGTAATGTGAAAGGCTACGAGTATCACGTGAAAATGGCCGAGGCGACCAAGAACAGCTCGCAAGCCTTCCGTGATCTCTTCTGCAAGACGCAAGTCTATGGCACGCCCGAGAAATGCGTCGAGACGCTGCGCACCATCGCGCAAACAATGGACGCAGCCGAGTTCGTGGGCGTCTTCAAGTACGGTGGGATGCCGCTGGAAGTGGCCGAGCGCAACATCAAGTTGTTTGCCGATGAGGTGCTGCCGCATATCAAGGCCGGTACCGATCCGCAGGCTGCGACCGCCGCTGCGGGCCGCTGATCCCGCACTGACTATTTGAGTCGTCAGGCGGTGACTGCTTAACGGTGGTCACCGCCTCTCATTTTCGATGAAACGGCCAAGATGATCGCGCTCCATCGCGCAAAGCTTGTAAGCTCGCGGGGAAGCCTCTATTAGTTGCCCAGCGCGTTCGCAGGACTGCTTAAAAAATAGCCCAATACTTCGTGAGGTAATTACGATGCCCTACGCTGACAATGGCGGAGTCAAAATCTTCTTCGACACTTACGGCAAAGGCACGCCGATCGTTTTTCTCCATCCTTGGACCACCAGTGGCTATATCTGGTATTTCCAGATCTTCCCCTTCGCCAGAACCAACCAGGTCATCGCAATCGACCATCGTGGACACGGCCGCTCGGATAAACCAGCCAGCGGCTATGCGATCCAGACTCATGCGAGCGACGTTGCAGCGGTCCTCGACTCACTCAAAATCGACAAGGCGATCCTCGTTGGTAACTCGATCGGCGGTATGATCGCGATGCAATTTACACTCGACTACCCTAATCGCGTGCTTGGCCAGTTCATTCTGAGCAGCGGCACTGGACTCGGCGAGGGCATGCCGAAGGAAGTGAGCGCGGCCTTCAAAACCAACTACGAGGCGACTTTTGGTGCCCTGCTCGACGGCACTGTTTCGGCGAAAACCCGTAAAGAGCGCGGCGAAATTGTCGAGGTGATGAAGTCGCACTTCCTCGTCGAGTCCAACTTTCCCCGCCACGTCTTCGATTCCTCGTTCGCCGATCCCAACGGCGTCTTCAACTGGAACATCAAGAGCCGCTTGTCATCAATCAAAGCCCCGACCATCGTCTACGCGGGCGCGGAGGATCAGGCGACGCCGGTGGCCGCCAATCAATTCTTGGCCGATAACATCCCCGGCGCGAAGCTTCACGTCATCAAGGACGTCGGCCATTTCTTCCAGCTCGAAAAGCCGCTCGAGTTTAATGCCGCCCTCAAGGAGTTCATCTCGACGTTGCGTTAGTGCCGGATTATCATGGCTGCGCCGCTTGCAGAGCGGCTCACCTGTTTTGTCCATGAGGTCGCAATGGAACTCAAAGATGCGGTCGCTCTAATCACGGGCGGAGGCTCGGGACTCGGTGAGGCCACTGCCCGCGAATTTGTCGCGGGCGGCGCGAAGGCCGTCATTCTCGACTTGCCGAATTCCTCCGGACCAGCTCTGGCGGATTCCTTCGGTGCTCAGGGTCTATTCATCGCAGCGGACGTTGGTTCCGGCGAGGCTGTCGAAAAGGCGATCGCGCAAGCAGTGAGTCGCTTCGGCGGACTTCACATTGCTGTCAACTGCGCCGGTGTCGGCAAGGCTCAACGCACTATCAGTAAGGAAGGGCCCCATTCACTTGAGCTCTTTACCCGCGTCATTCAGGTCAACCTGATCGGTACGTTCAACGTGATTCGCTTGGCCGCTCAGCAGATGTCGCTCAACACGCCCAACAGCGACAACGAGCGCGGAGTGATCATCAACACTGCCTCAATCGCTGCCTTCGATGGTCAGATCGGTCAAGCAGCGTATTCTGCCTCGAAGGGTGGCGTCGTTGGGTTGACGCTGCCCGTCGCCCGCGACCTCTCCTCTATCGGTATCCGTGTCTGTACGATCGCGCCCGGAACCTTCGACACTCCGATGCTTGCGACGTTGCCGGAGCCTGCGCGGCGCGCCCTCGGCGCTCAGATTCCGTTCCCATCGCGCCTTGGACGTCCCGCCGAGTATGCAGCGCTTGCTCGGCATATCGTCGAAAATTCGATGCTGAACGGTGAGACGATTCGGCTTGACGGCGCGCTGAGAATGCCGCCGCGCTGATCGCTCAGCCTGTCAGCTTAGGGCCATCGCTTCAAAAGCTTGCTTTTTGGCGATGCTCAGCTTGCCATTTGCCCGACGCGTCTAGGGCTGAGCGGAAATCGGCGAGACCTCGCCTTGGTCTGGTAACTCTGGTGTACCTGCCTGTGGGATCTGGCTACTGCCTTGAGGCTTGGTCGCCGGTGGCGGAATCCGCCGAGGCATCTTGATCTGCGGAGGAGCAGGCGGCAGCGATCCCACGATATCGGCGTTCACCATCACGATTATCATCCCGAGCGGATAACGCGGTCCGCCGAGAATCAGCGTAGCGTGGTTTTCCATCACAGCCTGCATACCCAGGCGCGGCCGATTACCATCGAATAGCTCGATTCGCATATTCAGCCGTTGGCCGTCGATTCGCAGTGGAGCGATATGCAGCAGATGCCCGGCGGGAAGGCTGAACGTCAGCAGCCGTCCGCACACCGTGCGCTGGGTCTTCGAACTGTCCATGTGATACGAGGTGTACGCGAACAGGGACGGCAGCAGTCTCGTCATCGGCATCTTCTTAAGCTGCGGATCCATCCCTAAAGTAGAATTCGATGCCGTTACCGATATTACTTCGATTTGAATTGGTGGAGGGGTAAATTTTTGCGCCAAGGCTGGCCCTGGCTGCGCGATGATACAGGCGGCTACTGCTACAAGCAGAAGACCAAGGCTGCGCTGCAAGATCATATTGTCAGGGCTGCTGGTCCGGCACCCACACGACCGTGGTCTTGTTTTCGGGAGCGGTCCAGACCACCACGGACGGATTATCCGACTTTATCTGCGAGATCTCAGTCCCTGAATCCCCGTCTGCTGACGCTAATGACTGGTCGCCACTGTTATCGCCAATGCTTCCCTGCGCTGGTTCGCCGCTGTTATTCGCGACGCTATCGCTCTGGGGTGGTACAGCTTGTGGCTTGGACGCGATTGTTGGCGGGTTGATCGCAGCGACGACTTCGGGGTGCTGCGCATGCACCTGCCGTACCCGCAGCCAGTTCGACAACTCAGGCGTGACCACCATCGCCGTCACGACTGCCACCGCCGCTGCCAGTCCGCCCATCATGATCGTATTCGCGAACCAGCCGCTCACAGTCTCGTACCATCGCGGCTTTATCTCCGGCATGGGCGCGGGCAAATGCATGCTCTCGATTCGAGCCATCACGCCGCTGGCAAAACCTTCGAGCTTCGGGATCGGTTGTGATCCGCGCAGCGCCACCGCCATCTTTCGGTAGTTAGCCAGCACACCGTCACACGCTGCGCATACGGCAGTGTGCCGGGCGACTTCCTGCATCTCATGCGGTTCGAGTTCGCCGTCCTCAAAGGGTCCCAGTAATAACTCTATGTCTTCGCATCGAGCCATACCGGTTACTCAGTCTCCAAGTCTTTCAAGATGGTTTTCAAACGGTTGCGAGCATAATGGAGCCGACTCATTACCGTGCCGCGCGGGCATTGCAGGACTTCGCTAATTTCATCATAGGAGAGCCCCTCAACTTCCCGTAGCAGTATCACGGC
>DATKPK010000042.1:0-6180 GCA_035524095.1 Binataceae bacterium (SeqCode)
TTTGCGGCCGATCTTCACATTTGTCCTAATCGGCACTTCTCAAATGACTCTATGGAGTAGGTTCTGACTCTCTGGGAATTCCTAGCCTTTATCAGGAGCCGTTCAGCGCGCGAATACGCAGCTTTGCCACTGTGGATCTTCGCGGATATCGATTAGGGTCTAGCGCCCAAGCCTCTAGCTCATGTTCCCAGGGCTCGAATGGCGGCGACCCTTGGCGTTTCAATTGCTCGATATACAAACAGCACAACTCCCAGTCCTTCTGGCTCAGATCTGGCCGGCTGAATTCCATATTTGCTGCTCTCTCATGAGATTCAAATTAGTTGTATGCGACCCGAAGCCGGGCGAACCCTGGTTTCGATTTACGCTCGCGGTGCGAACTTAGCTCAATTAGCAACCTGGAGGAGTGTTGATTCAGGGCGGTACGGCCAGGTCGGAGGGTTGAAGCAGAATCCGTATCAAAGCCTTTGACCTTCAGTTCATTGGCTTCCGTTGTACTAGACAGTTTGATATTGGCTAGTGCCTTTTGCTCCCTGGTGATTACGGCGTTCGGGAGAGGGGCATAAGACAAAGGTTCGAGGTAATCCTGCCCTTTCGTCAGGCCCCACTCTAGAAAGTGAATGATCGCCGTGCGCTTCGATGAGTCGGTTATAACGGATGGAACCAGCATCCACGTGAAGCTCGAGATCGGATATGCACCCTGACCGGGTGCATCGGTAATGGAGACGCGAAAGTCTGCGGGTATATGGTCTGCGAAGTCTGCGGCAGCGGTTGTAAGGCTCGCCAAATCAGCTTTTATGAAGTGCCCGCTGCGATTCAGGACGCTTCCGTAGGTCAATCGATTCCGAACTACATAGCTAAGCTCAGAATATCCGATCGCGTAGGGAGTATTTGCGACTGTCTCGACGACGCCTTGGTTGCCCTTGGCTGATACGCCGACCGGCCAAATGACCGAAATTCCAGTCCCTACGCGCGCGTGCCAATCAGAGCTGACTTTGGTTAGATAGTCGGTCCAGATGTAGGTAGTGCCGCTGCCGTCCTGTCGGCGTGCGACCACAATATTATCAGCGGGCAATGGTACATTCGGGTTCGCTTTGGCAATCGCCGGGTCGTTCCATTTGCTGATAGCTCCAAGATAGATGCCTGCAAGAGCCTGTGGAGTAAAGTTTAGCTCTCGAGTGACTCCCGGAATATTGTGGTTGGGAACATCCGCGCCAATCGCAGTGGGAAAATGCAAGATTTCACAGTTCCGATGAGTGCTGAAGTCCAACATCTGGACTTTGTTCAGTGGACCGTCAGTGCCGGCGAAGTCGACTCTTCCCAGTATGATGTCGTGGATCCCCGCGCCCGAGCCATTCGACACATACGTTAGATGCACAGCGGGGTTCTCTTTCTGGTATTCCTCGATCCATTTGCTGTACATGGGATAGGCGAAGGTCGAGCCATCGCCACTGAGAACAAGTGGATCGGCTTGCGCCCTGGCAATCGTAGTTGACGCCGTACAGAAAGTGAGTAGGAAAACCACCCAGCCTACTTTCAACTTACCCTTGGTTTTCACGAGCTTCTCCCTTGATAGCTTGGTCTGGTGGCAGAGCTATTTGCAGGATCTGAGGCGCGTTTGCGTTCGGAGCAGCTAATTGCGAAGCGCTTGAAAGCTAAGCATCAGCCTCTTTCAATTTGACTGTAAGCGAAATTGCCTTGACGCTCGGCAAATTAAAGGAGAAGAGGCCAGCGGCCAGGAGCAGAGCTCCCGACATCATCAGACAGCCAATGAACCCATGGAATTCGAAGATCACGCCCGATAAGAGCGTGCCAAGCAACCTGCCACCGGCATTAGCCATGTAATAGAAGCCGACGTTCGTTGCCACTTCATCTTCTTCGGAGTAGGCGAGAATCAAATAGGAATGGACGGCAGAATTGATCGCGAAAACGATCATGAAGATACCGAGACCGACCATTAGCGCCGGAGCTGCCTTAACATTAAACTCAAGTGCAGACGCGAGGGTCACAGGAATGATCGTCAAGATAAAAGCCCAAAGACGTGCTGTATCTCCAGTAACGCCTTGCCGCGCGCCAACTTGACTAAGAATTTCGGGCACGATTGCCTGAATCATGCCGTACCCGATAAACCAACTGGCGACAAATGCTCCGACCTGCATGAAGGAAAAGCCCAGCATCGACATCAGGAACATTGGCAAGCCCACTACGAACCACACGTCACGGGCCGCGAACAAAAACAACCGAGTTGCCGATAGCCAATTCACTGCGACGCTCTTTGAAAAGAGACTGGCAAACTTAACCTTGGTCCTGGCCTTGCCCATGCCACCCGGAAGTGCGATTACGGTTCCCAGCAGGACCATGAGCAGACCCGCGGCCATGGCCACCAGAGATCCGGCAAAGCCGAGCAAGGTAAGAAGTGCTGCGCCCATGAAGAACCCCGCCCCCTTTAGGGCGTTTTTCGATCCCGTAAGACGCGCGACCCATTTGAACAGTGCCCCGTCTTCGCCTTCAGGCACCACAACTTTGATTGCACTCTTGGCGCTCATCTTGGTCAGGTCTTTGGCGACACCAGAGAGCGCCTGTGCCGCCATCACATAGGCAACGGAAGTCAGCGCGCCCCAGCTTGACTGGAGAAACGCGAGCAAGATCAGAGCGGCGATTTGGAGGAGCAACCCACCGTACAACGTCACCTTCAGGCCCGAGCGCGCGGCGATCCAGCCGCCCAGAAGGTTGGTGACGATGCCGAAGAATTCGTAGAGCAGGAATAGGAAAGCAATCGTGACAGCACTGTAGCCGAGCCGGTCAAAATGCAATAACACCAGCATCCTGAGCGCGCCGTCGGTGAGCGTGAAGCCCCAATAGGCCCCCGTGACCAGGGCGTAGTTGCGGACGGCGTTTCTCAAGGTCTACACCGCGGCTACTTGGCGATGAGCTTGGAACAAGCTGCCCGCGACCTTCGTAGTCAGCTCTACCAACCAGTTCACATAACCCCATTCGTTGTCATACCAGGCCACGACTTTGACTTGCGTTCCGTCAACGACGATGGTCGAAGGCCCATCGACGATGGAGGAGCGAGGATCGTTGACGAAGTCGGCGGAGACTAGTGGGCGTTTCTCGAACCCAAGGATACCTCGAAGTTCCCCTTCGGCTGCCGCGCGCAGGTGTTGATTAACCTCTTCAGCGGTCGTTGGTTGCGCTACTTCAAAAACGCAATCGGTGAGCGAAGCGTTCAGTAGCGGGACGCGGACGGCCATACCGTTAAGTTTCCCTTGCAATTCAGGGTAAATCAGGCCGATTGCGGTAGCGGAGCCAGTCGTCGTTGGCACTAGCGACATCAGCGCTGATCGCGCCCGGCGCAGGTCTTTATGGGCCTGGTCCACCACTGTCTGAGTATTAGTCGCATCGTGAATCGTAGTGATGACGCCGTGCCGGATGCCCAGATATTCGTGGATCACTTTCACCACGGGAGCCAGGCAGTTTGTGGTGCAGGAAGCGGCCGTGATTACGTGGTGCCGCGCGGGATCATACAGTTTGTCGTTCACACCCATCACGATATTGAGCGCGCCTTGTTTAACTGGCGCCGCCACGAGGACCTTGGGTACGCCACGCGCGAAATACTGTTCCAGCACGTCCAGCGTGAGGAACTTCCCGGAGCATTCGAGGACGATTGCAACTCCCGCCCGGTCCCACGGCACTTCGTCACGGGCGCCGAAATTGGTGTACTCAATAGGATTTCCATCTACTGTGATACTATGTTCGGTGCTGGCGATCGGCACGGGCCAACGGCCGTGGACACTGTCGAACTCGAGCAGATGGGCGACTGTCTGCGGGCCGCCATTCAGTTCGTTAACATGGACGATCGCGATCTGCTGATTACCGAACGCGGCGCGCAGCGAGAGGCGACCCATGCGTCCAAATCCGTTAATTCCTACTCGTGCTGACATCGCTGCGTTCTCTCCACAGAGAGTCCATCATGCGGCAAAGTGTAGTTTGCCGATCTCGCTGACCCAGCGTTCGAGAGCGAAGCGTTCGAGCGTCTCGATTGGTAGAGCAGTGAAAATCCTGATTCGCTGCTCCAGCTCGTTATAAGTCTTGACGAAGGCCTTGCGCGTAGCTGAGTTAGAGCCGCTAACTGCAATCGGATCCGGCACCCCCCAATGCGCTCTTATTGGTTGGCCTGGCCAGGCCGGGCAGACCTCGGCAGCGGCGCGGTCGCATAGCGTGAAGACGAAATCCAGAGGCGGGCTGTCGGGCTGTGCAAACTCATTCCAGTTCTTACTCCTTAACCCGTTTGTTTCGTACTTCAACTCTTCCAGGACTCGCAGCGTATTGGCATGTACCGCACTCTTTGGACTACTCCCGGCACTGAATGCGCGGAATCTTCCACCGCCCCATCGATTCATGGCGCACTCCGCCATGATGCTGCGCGCGGAATTATTGGTGCACAGGAAGAGCACATTCAACTCGCGATCGGACGCTGTGGTTACATTGGCATTGCCCGCAGTTCGGTCTATCTGGTCTGCGCAACAATTTTCGGTCAGATATTCGATCAGGCTGTCCATAGTCCGGAATTTGGCATTGTAGATGATCAACCGGCTCTGCCGGCGCGAGCTGACCAGGCCAGTGTGCCTTAGCTGATTGAGGTGGAACGAGAGGGTGGGCGAGGGCAACTTCAAACGATCGCCGATTTCCCCCGCCGGCATCCCCTCGGGACCGCGCATCACCAACAGACGAAAGATGTCCAGCCGCGTCTCCTGCGCGAGCGCGGCCAGAGCGGCGATAACATTAGCCTTGGTCATGCTTCCATATATATGAAAGTCTCGGAAGAGAGCAAGGACGGTGATATTGCTCCAGAAATATGGAAGGTTGATGGCGCATCGTAAACTGAGTAAAGTTTCTAGATTCTCCGAACGTTAGATCTTCCTCATTCCCGATTTGGGAGAAGGAAAGGAATCAAAATGAGCGCTAGTTTGACGCTTGCGAACGCACCAACGGCGCGCAGACTGTCATTTCTCGACCGCTACCTGACACTTTGGATTTTTCTCGCGATGGCTGCCGGAGTGGCGATCGGCGCGCTCTTCCGCGGAGTGAAGGCGGCCTTCGATAGCATGAGCGTCGGCACCACTTCTATACCGATCGCAATCGGCCTCATCCTAATGATGTATCCACCGCTCGCGAAGGTGAACTATGACGAATTGGGCGATGTTTTCAGCAATGTGAAGATCCTTTTGTTATCGCTGGTCCAGAACTGGATTATCGGACCAATCTTGATGTTCACGCTGGCGATTATCTTCTTGCGCGATCGTCCTGAGTACATGGTCGGCCTGATTCTGATCGGGCTCGCGCGCTGCATCGCAATGGTCATCGTTTGGAACGATTTGGCCAGCGGCGACGCGGACTATTGCGCGGGACTGGTGGCGTTCAACTCGATCTTTCAGGTG
Source organism: Binataceae bacterium (SeqCode) (assembly GCA_035524095.1). Taxonomy (GTDB): domain Bacteria; phylum Desulfobacterota; class Binatia; order Binatales; family Binataceae; genus DATJUF01. Next base: position 5,439 of record DATKPK010000042.1, read on the forward strand.
CTATTCTTTTCCGTTTACGCGTTCGTCTTCATTACCGTGCTGCCGCGATGGCTTGGCTTAGGCACTGCCATGGTACAAATCACGATGAGTCAGATCGCCGAGAGCGTTGGTATCTACCTGGGCATACCGTTCCTCGCGGGCCTGGTCTCGTGGACCGTGCTCACCAGGCTCAACGGCAAGATCTGGTACCGTCATGAGTTCATTCCCAGGATCAGCCCGCTGACGCTAACGTTTTTACTCTTCACGATCGTCGTGATGTTCTCGATCAAGGGTGCTGCGATCGTGCACAGGCCGCTCGACGTTGTGCGTATTGCGATTCCTCTTTTGCTCTATTTCGGCATTATGTTTGCCGTCTCATTCGCGCTGAGCAGGAGGGTTGGAGCAGCTTATCCGCAATGCGCGACGTTGTCATTTACAGCAGCCTCCAATAATTTCGAGCTGGCGATTGCTGTCGCAGTCGCGACTTTCGGGATCGATAGTGGTGCAGCCTTTGCCGCGGTTATCGGTCCACTCATCGAAGTGCCGGTCATGATCGGTTTGGTGGACATTTCACGGTGGGCGAAAAATAGATATTTCGCGGTTTCGTAAAGCCCAATCCAATAGATTGAAACTGCTGAGCCAGACTGCCCGATCCTCGGATAGGAGCGCCTAAACCAAGGTTCGAGAAACCTGTGGTGTTCTTCCCCATCGTCTTCCAGTGAAATATCTTTTTCATCCCCGAATCCTGGGTACCACTAGGTCG
>DATKPK010000043.1:0-7853 GCA_035524095.1 Binataceae bacterium (SeqCode)
GGCAGCGCCGACGAGGGCGGCGTTTAGTTTCTCAGCGTAGGGTGGCGTCGTGGTAGCGTAGACGAGCGAACGGATCTCGGCGGAAGGGGCGCCTTTGAGGGCGTCGCGGAGGGCCTCGACCGCCATCGAGACGCTGTCCTCATCGAAGCTGGCAACGGCGCGTTCGCCGCGTCCGGCGGGGACACCGAGTACCTGCGCTATCGCGGCGCGCTTGAGCCGCCGGTACGGAATATATGAGCCATAAGAAACTATTCCAGCCATGACCGCATTAAAGGCTGCGCGGGCGGCGGCGTCAACCTGAACGTAGGCGTTGCGCGCAAGGCCGTGCGGGGTCTGAGGCTGCGGGTATTACGGCTGAGAAACTCAAACCAAGACGCCGGCAAAATCTCAGACGTGATCAGTTGCGGACGGTGGCGTAGGTGGCGGCGAGGAGAATTGGGAGGGCGGTGATTATTCCCATTATCGAGGGAGCGTAGCGGAAGGCGAATCCAGCGGCCAGGGCGGACAGGAAATAGATAGCCAGGAATACGATTTGAATCAGCTGGCGCTCTTCGAAACTGGGCCGATCTTCATGCAATGCTCTGCGCCGCGTGTCCATCAGGACCAGGCCGCTGATCAGAAGGGTCCAAGTGCCGGTGATATAGGTAGTGACTATACCGGGGAGTTTCAGGGAGAGCATCGAGCCGCTTTGGAGTCCGATTGCGGCGCCGACGCAGCCGAGCAATGCGCAGGTCATGAGCGGATTTGAGGTGGGCCTGACCTGGATCCATGCGACCTCGGCGGCGATCAGCAGGATAGCTTCCAGAAAGAGGACGAGGGAGACGGCATTATCCCAGATCGAGTCAGGATTCACGTCGCGAGTCAGAAACGACCCGATAGTAACTCCGAGGGCATAGAAGATGAGTGCGATGAATGGATGAAGTACGTCGTGTCGCGCGCCGGCCAGACCGATGCCGAGCAGCACAGTGTTGCCGGTCATATTCGCAACGAAGGCATGTCCGACGCCGAGGAAGCTCCAGGCGTCGGCGGAGCCTGAGGTAATCGCGAGGATTAAGAGCAGTTTGTCGCGTTCGGTGGTGCGCACGGCGACAGCTTAGCGGGTCCGGTTCGATGTCAGAATCACTAACCGGCGAGGGGGCGCAAAGACTAGCTCACTGCGGTTGGGATCTGAGAGCGCAGGTCGGTGACGACGTCTTTGGCAACGCTCGCGAAAATGGTTTTCCATGCCCCGATTGTATAGGCGCCACCGAATGACACCGTGCGATGAGCATCCACCGAACCAATCAGCTTGCCGCTGGTACTGTCCTTTAATTCGCAGTGCAGGGTGATGACGGTGCTGCCGTAACCAGGCAGGAGCCATCGCTTGAAAGCGTTGCCTGGATCGTATTCGACAATCTGTGTAGCAATTATTAAATGATCGGGCGGCAGCCCTGCCGTCCAGAGAAGATTATCCGTCTGCAAGCGCTCGGTCAGTGCGTCAGTAAACATCTGCTGAATATTGACGTCGAAAGTCTGGCCAGTGTCGTTGGTCACCGGACCAACCTCAATGCGCATGTCGGCTTTGGGCGTGAAGCCGGGTTCGAATTGTGCGCTGTTGCTAACCGACCCGCAGCCGGCGGCTGCTAACGCAAGAGCCGCAATCAGCCACATTCCTGACGCTGTCGAAAGCCGCATCTTACTTGACATCGGGCCTCTCCATTTTAACAGGGCGATTAACCAGTTCATTGCGAACCTTTCTTGGTCAACTGTGCGTGCAGTTCGAGACCAGGTTCGCCATTAGCAAGTATCTGGTGAGTCCAGCGTTCATAGCCGGGCGCATCGACTGCGATCAGAAATTGATTATTTTGATAGCGGTCGAGCGGCGTCTCCGTAGATTGGGTAGCCACAGGAATCGCACTGAAGGGTAGATAGAGTCCCAAGCTGATCACAGTGATAAACAAGGCGAGGCCCGGCTGTGTTTGCCAAAGGGTAACTTTCGTAGTTTGTTCCTCGACTTCCTGTTCGTAGTCGAGCGGGAACTTGAGTGGTGTTGAACCAACGAACCGATTGCCGATGCTAACGTTTCCGGATGGCAGGCTATCCAGGGTGACCTCGGTTTGGGCCGTCCGGTAATAGGTATGCTGGACGGGTTCCTGGACGGAACAAGCATTCAGAAGCAGAAGGCTGCCGAGAAGTGCGGCGGACGATCGGCGCCGGCTGAACCAACTGGCTTCTGCGGCTGGACCGGTCATCGTGGGATTTCGAAATTGGTGGCTCATGAACAAGCTAACTAGAGATCGCAATCTTCACCTGCGGCCATGCCGGAGGTTTTGTCCAAGTTTGCTTTACGCCATAATAAAAGAGCAATTAGTGGTAAATGCAGCTCTAAAGAATCATACTGATTCTTTAGAATATTTCTAGCAAAGGTCAACGAGCGATTCAATCTATAAGGTAGAGATAGCAGCAATCGATCAGTCGATCCGTCCTCGTGTGACGCATGCGAATCGGCGCGATTTGCAGTCGTTTACTGGGAGTCAGTTGACGAGAAGGTCTTGGGAGGCTGGTGGCGCTTTCGACTATCGAGGCGAGGGGTGCCTAACGGGAGCTCAGGGAATCGGCAGAGCGCGAGGTAATTGCGAGGACTGGAAGAAGGCAATTTGCCAGATCGGTCACAGGCGCGCTGAAAGCTTATCGGGCCTTAGTTCGAGGCCAAAAGAGGGCAGCGATGATCGCTCAAATACCATGATGAGCTCTGCGATGAGAGTGCCCGGAGACTCGGATGCAGATGGGCTGGGACCGGGAGGCTCTTGAATAGCGTACGTGTTCATTCTGGCGGAGATTTAAAGACGATTTTGTCGACTAAATCCTCCGACAGTGCTAGCAGGAGCCAAAAGGAGCTTAAGGTAGAAGAGTACAAGTTGAGGTTGAAGTAAGAACGCAACAAAAGAGGAACGGAGGAGACTCATGAGAAAGAGCAACTGGATCACTGTTGCCGTCGTGATTGCGATATGGGCGGTACTGCCGAGAGGGGTAGCGCGGGCACAGGAAGCGATCGGGGATATCGACTTTTACGTGAACTACAGCACTGGAGTTTCGCCCTTCACGTGGACGACGGTCAATCCGAATAGCGGTATCGAGCAGCAGGTCACCTGCAACGATGGCGACGTGGCGATCGCGGGAGGCTATGAAGTCGAAAACTTGCCACCGCCGAAAGGCGTGGTGGTGACGGTTCCGCAAGACCAATTTTATTTTTCAGGTGACACGCCGATCGGCTGGATGGTTTTTTTGCAAAACACCAACCTCAACTTCTATTGCAATCTGGCGAAACAGGGGACGCCGTATTGTCCGACGGTGCAATTCAGGGTTTCGGTGTCCTGCATATCTCCAGCGGCTTTCAGTTGCGCAATCCCGGATGAGTGCTAGCAAAAGTTGAGCAGAGTTCTAAGGTGATGACGTGGTTGAAGGGGGAAACCGTCCTGAGAAAAGAAAATCTGAGAGGGGTCATGAGAAAGATAAATTGGACTACTTTAGTCGCCTCAATAATCGTGTGGGGCATGCTTCCAAGAGGAATCGCGCGAGCACAGGAGACAATCGGCGGTATCGAATTTTATACTAACTACAGCACTGGCGTGGCACCGTTCACGTGGACGACCGTCAATTCTGACACCGGAATTGAACAGCAAGTCACCTGCAACGATGGCGACGTGGCGATTGCCGGCGGATATGAACTAGAAACGCTGCCATCACCCAAAGGCGTGGTCGTCGCGGTGCCCCAGAGCCAGTTCTACTTTTCGGGTGAGACACCGATAGGGTGGATGGTCTACGTGCAGAACATCAACTTGAACCCGCTTTGCAACAATGCAAAATGGGCCGAGACGTCCTGTCCGGCGGTGCAGTTCAGAGTTTCGGTGTCGTGCGTACACGAAGCAGAGCCAGGCTGAGCCGATTCGACATCGGCGAGAGGCGGAGATTCCGCCTCTCGTCTAGTAGATGTTGCGGGCATATTGGCCACGAAGGCCTGTTCCGATAATTAGAAGTTCCGGGATGGTTCTGAGGAAAGCTGCTATGGCAGTTAGAACCTTGATAGGGGAAGTGGCGGAACCGGGCCTCAGAGAGTTTGTCCGAGGCGAGATCGCGGGAGGATGCACTGCTCTGTCAGAGACCGTCTCGAAGCGAATCGATTTAACTCTCGGAAGGTTCTTTTTGATAATGCCTCAGAATTTCGTTCCGAGCACGGTCGAGGCCGGAGGCTGGAATTGGACGCCAAGGAATCTTAACGAGGAAAGAGCAAATGACATTCTCGTTGAGGTAATAGCTGATTATCTGAAGGCAAGCGGCACTCGATTTGTGATTCAGGATTATATGATGAGGCGTACGGATCCATGCTTTACGGACGACCCGCTACGGATGTTTTATAATGAAGAATTGTATTGGGAGCTTCATGGGCTTGGCATTACTGGAGAAAAGATAAAGGACTGCTGCGGCGATGCCAGTTACTGGCCGTGGATTGGATATTTTTGCAAAGTGCGTGAGGGAAAGGATCGGTTCATCAGCGCTAAGGATTTGGAAGATGTCGCCGATAACCTAGTTGGATTAGCAGCGCAGGCTTTACATGATAGCTATGTGTTTTGGTGGCGCACCGACCGTGAGCAATTTCCCGGCCGGACTGATGACTAGAGTTAGTCATTGGTGGGGTGGTAGGGGGCGGTGAGGCCTTCGACAGCGAAGGCGTGGACGGGTTCGAGGCGGCCTTTAACTACAATCGGGCCGATGGGCTTCCATTTGAAGAGCGGGCGCACTGAATCATAAGTGTGCTCACTTACTATTATATCGACATCCAATTCCTTGGTGGCAGACTCGAGGCGTGCGGCGAGGTTTACGGTATCGCCGATCGCGGTGTACTCCATATGCTCTTGCGAACCGATATTGCCGACGACCGCACTGCCGGAATTGATGCCGATACCCATCTTGAAACGGCGGCGTCCTTCGGAATCCCATTTAGCGCATAGCGTTTCGAGTTCGCGTTGCATCTCGACGGCGGCGATGACGGCATGTTCTTCCTGATAGGGATCGTCGAGCGGCGCACCGAAGATGACCATGACGCCGTCGCCCAAGAACTTGTCGATGGTACCGTGATTGCGCAGGACCACGTCGACCATTCTTGAGAAGAATTCGGAGAGCATCTCGACGACTTCTTCGGGACGCATCCCTTCGGCGATCGAAGTGAAGCCGCGAATATCGGAGAAAAGCACGGTGATGCGACGGCGCTCGCCTTTGAGGCCCGGAAGTTCGCCTTTGCTGACGATCAATTCCATCATCTGGCGCGAGATATAGCCGGAGAAGGCCCGCTTGATGTGATCGCGCTCCCGCAAGCCGGTGGCCATCGCATTGATGGCGGCGGCCATCTCAGTGAATTCGACGGTCGTGTTGGCGGTGGCGTGAACGTCGAAGTTGCCCTTACCAATCGCATCAATCGAGGCGCGCAGGCTATAGAGGGGGTGGGTGACCTGGTGCGAGAGAATCGCGGCGGCGCCCAGGGTTAAGATCAGAATGACGACGAGGGTGAGAGCCATCGCGCGGCCGATTGAGGAGATGGTACTAGCGGGAGCCGGCAAGACGGTGACACCAAGCTCGGCGATAAGTTTTGAGGAGGCGTCGCTGACGGGGGCGAAGGCGGTAGTATAGCCGGCCGGAAAGTTCGCGAGATCTTGCGACTGCTTATCGATGCCGGCGAGGCCGGTGAGCACAGGGCGACCATTCTGCTTGTAAACGTCGCCGGGCTGGTGGCGATATTCGAAATGCTCTTCGGTATCGAGGGCGTATCGGAGGGCCTTAGCGTTTTCGCGGGCCGGGACGAGGACAAAGATGCGGTCGACCCAGACATCGTCGCGGCGGTTGGCGTCGCGGATGCTGCGTAGCAGGGTCATCAGACCCGTGTATTGCGGGGTGCGGGCACCGCTATGGGCGACGGATTCGGCGGCGGCGACGAGATCGGAATCAATCAGCAGGGCGGTGGTGCTGGCGACGGCGCGCACCTTGCGGTGAATCTCAGTGCGAAGCAGACGCTGGCAGTCCTGATAGTTGACGTAAGCCAGCAGGCCGTTGGTGATAGCGACCAGTGCTGACAGCAGCAGAAATAGTTTGAGCCGGTATGTCATCCGAATCCCCGCCATGTGCGAGGATTTTACACCAGAGGCGACGGTTTGAGGCTATTGCTGCGGAAGGTTGACGGGGTCGCGGGTGGGCGGCGATGATGCGTGGCACGGAGGTTTAATCATGAAAGTCACGCGGTTTTTTGCGACGGCCGAGGGTGAGTCGCGGTTTGAAGAAGTCGAGATTCCGATTACCGATCCGCGGCGCGACGAGTTCGGTTTCGTGATGCATCAGTCGGGAGCGTTCACCTCGCCCAGTATTCGGTTCGTGGAACTGCCAGTGGGACTCGATCAGGGATGGCATCACGCGCCAGCACGTCAGATCGTCGTGCTGCTGAAGGGCACGATGGAAGTCGGGACGAGCGACGGGCAGAAGCGGCAATGGAGTGCGGGGACGGCCGTGATTGCTGATGACCTGACGGGAAAGGGGCATGTGACGCGGGTAATCGAGGGACCGGCGTTAGTGATGTTCGTGCAGTTGCCAGACAATTTTGATGTGGCGTCGTGGAAGCCATAGGAAGAGAGCGCGGAGATGATAAGCAGTAGGATTAGACGACAAATAGTATATTCGACAGGGCTTTGCCTGATATGGGTCGCGGGCCGAGTATTTGAAGCATGTGCTTGACTCCCAGATAGTGATTGCCAAGACTCGAATAAGCTCAATTCAGAGATTGAGAACATCCTGTTCCGCTTCCGCCCAACCGCTTGGGGATGAAAGAAAAGATGCGGCGGCGGGACATCGTGAATCGAGGGTCGTGTTGGCTGCAGCGACCCGAAAGGAGGGATGGTCGTTAGGAACACCGGGGGGATGGCCGTTTAACGGTCGACGGGAGGACAGTCCGGTGGGAAATTCATTAAGCAGTAACACAAATAAAAGAAGATCGTGGCACCGACCGCGACGGCCAATGAGAGGGCTGGTATGGGTCATGGCCGTTGCCGTGGCGGGGTTAATGTCGGCGACGGCGGCCCTCGCGACAGGTCCGCTGCTACCGCTGACCTATTCGATAGTACCAACAAACGGGGATGCAAATCCCTACGGAGTGGTGATTCCCGGACCGGCGTTCAAGGGGGGTACAGTGCAACCAGGAGATATCCTGGTGTCTAATTTCAACAATTCAGCAGGCCTGATGGGGACCGGGAGCACGATTGTGCGAATCGATTCCGCTGGGACGCTATCCACTTTCTATACCGCATCGCCGGCGAATATAGGAGTGGATAATGCTTTAGGCCTTTTCAAGGCCGGATTCGAGGTGATTGGTAATGTGCCGATTACCTACTCTGACAGCAATACGGTTGTATCGAACATCGGCGATGGGCAACTGACGTTTCTGGACAACAACGGTAATACAGTTCTCACCTTAACAGATCCGACGATTCAGGGACCCTGGAGCGCGGTGGTGGCGAATGATACGGGCGGTACGGCGTTACTTTTCGTGTCGAACGTACTGAATGGCACGGTCATCAGGATCAACCTGACGCTTAGTCATGGAACAGTCAGGGATACCGCGACCAACGTTATAGCGACTGGCTATCAGAATAATTTCACCGGTCCGAATGTACTTACAGCGACTGCGGGCGGACCAGCCGGACTCGCATACAATAGCAAGAGCGATACGCTGTATGTCGCGTCGAGTATCGACAATGAGATATTCGCCGTCGCGCATGCCAGCAAAGTTACCGGAGGAACAGGCACGGGCACGGTTGTGTTTCAGAACACGACCA